>DATBLH010000046.1:0-23070 GCA_036555445.1 Candidatus Limnocylindrales bacterium | reverse complement strand
GGACTCCACGTCTCGATCCTCAAGCTGGATCCGTACATCAACGTGGACCCGGGGACGATGAGCCCGTACCAGCACGGCGAGGTGTTCGTCACCGACGATGGCGCCGAGACCGACCTCGACCTCGGTCATTACGAGCGCTTCATCGACGAGAACCTGACGCAGCTCAGCAACGTCACGACCGGCCGCATCTACCAGGCGGTGATCGCCAAGGAGCGCCGCGGCGACTACCTGGGTGGCACCGTCCAGGTGATCCCCCACATCACGAACGAGATCAAGGAGCGGATCACGCGCGTCGCCCGCGATGGCGATCCGGATGTCGTGATCGTGGAGGTCGGCGGGACGGTGGGCGACATCGAGAGCCTGCCGTTCCTGGAGGCCATCCGCCAGATGCGCAAGGACGTGGGCCGCGCCAACGTCCTGTACGTCCACGTGACGCTCCTCCCCGCGCTCGCGGCCACCGGCGAGCTGAAGACGAAGCCCACCCAGCACTCCGTGCGCGAGCTGCGGGCAATCGGTATCCAGCCCGATGTCATCGTCCTCCGCTCGGACCAACCGGTGAGCGACGAGATCCGCGAGAAGATCGCCCTGTTCACCGACGTCGCGACCGAGGCCGTCATCCCCGCCGAGACGGCGGAGACGATCTACGAGGTTCCGCTCCTGTTCGAGGACGCGGGTCTCGGCCGGCTGGTGGTCCGCGAGCTGGGCATCGGCGATCCCGACGGCGAGCCAGACCTGGCCTCCTGGCGGGCGCTCGTGGCTCGGATCAAGCAGCCCAAGCCCACCCTCGAGGTGGCGCTCGTGGGCAAGTACATCGAGCTCCCCGATGCCTACCTCTCAGTGACCGAGGCGCTCAAGCACGCGGCCTGGGCCCATGGCGTGGATGCGCACGTCCGATGGGTGGACTCCGAGGCTCTCACGAAGGACAACGTCCACGAGCGGCTCGAGGGCGCGGCCGGAATCCTGGTGCCGGGTGGCTTCGGTCATCGCGGCATCGAGGGCAAGGTCCTCGCGGCCCACTACGCACGAGATCACCGAGTCCCCTATCTCGGGTTGTGCCTGGGCCTCCAGTGCGCTGTCATCGAGTTCGCCCGCGACCTGGTGGGCTCCAAGGACGTCAATTCGACCGAGTTCGACATGTTCACCGAGCATCCGGTGATCGACTTCATGCCCGATCAGCGGGAGCTCGAGGACAAGGGCGGCACGATGCGACTGGGGCTCTATCCGGCCCGACTCACGGCCGGCTCGAAGGCCGCCAACGCCTACGGCCAGGAGGTCATCTACGAACGGCACCGTCACCGGTTCGAGGTGAACAACCGCTATCGGCAGACCCTCGAACAGGCGGGGATGCTCTTGTCCGGCCAGTCACCCGATGGCCGGCTGGTGGAGATCGTGGAGCTCAAGGACCATCCGTGGTTCGTGGCCAGCCAGTTCCACCCCGAGTTCAAGTCGCGACCCGAGCGACCGCACCCGCTGTTCGACGGCTTCGTCGCGGCCGCGCTGGCCGAGGCCGGGACCGAGCCCGCCGCCGCGTCGGTCGAGAAGGCGGCGCCGGTCGCGGACGTCGCGGCGGCCGTCGAGCTCGAACAGCTCCCCGAGGGCTCCCCGACCACCTGATCCACCCGTGACCCCCGGCGTTAAGGGATCGTCCTCACCGACCGGATTCGGCGCAACCTCGTTCGCGTCACGATCGCAGGGTCGCCTAGACGCCGAGCTCCCGGGACGCCAGTGCCGTCCCCTCGACGCGCGCACGGATCTTCATGAACGCGGTGTCCCGCGACGTCGATGTGTCATCGCCGAATGGCGAGAAGCCGCAGTCGTCGGTCGTCCCCAGGCCGGCCGGGTCGATGAACCTGGCGGCCTCGAGGACACGATCCCGGACCTCCTCCGGCGTCTCCACCCGCGGATCGATCGGGTCGGTGACGCCCACGAAGACCCGTCGGCGGTCGGTGGCGAGATCGCCGAGGATGCGCAGCACCCGCGGACGATCGGTCTCGCCGGCAAGCTCGACGAAGAAGGTGCCGACGTTCAGCCGGAACAGGGTCGGTAGCAGGGCCGCGTAGTCGACGTCGGCGCTGTGCGTCGAATCCTGGTCGCCACCGGGACAGGTATGGACGCCGACACGCTGGCGCTCGTCGTCGGTCAGCTCGCCGAGGACGCGGTTGTTCAGGTCCACGAACGCGCCGAGGAGCCCGCCCGACGGATCGAGCTTGAGCGACAGTCGCGCCTCCGTGAAGTCGATCTGAACACTCGCGCCGCGCTGCAGACACTCCCGGATTTCCGAGGACGCCTCGGACACGAGGTCGTCGAGGAATGCGTCACGGGAATAGCCGTCGATCCCGTCCTGCGGGTACATGAGGCTGATCGCCGACGCGGAGATCACCGCCTGCTTGAGCGGTGTGGACGTCAGGCCTCGGACGCCATCGAGGTACTCCGAGGCCTTGGTCGCGTATCGGAACGGCCCCGTCGTGAGGATCGGCAACTGTCTCGCGTGGCCGTCCTCGAACGGGATCGTGACCCCGCCCGGCGCGAGCGGGAGGCCGGCGACCGGGTAGGTGGCGAAGCTCGGCTTGCGCTGTTCGCCGTCGGTGACCACGGGCGAGCCGGTCTCGTCGAAGCGGCGGACGGTGTCGGCCACGGCATCGTCGAACAGGACCTTGAGCTCCTCCGCCGAGATCCGTCCCTCGGCAGCTGCCTGCATGCCCTCCTGGAGGGCGCCCGGTCGCGGGATGCTTCCGATCGGTTCTGTGGGGAGTGGCATCGCTCCGAGCGTATCGGATCGGGCCCACGCTCGCCTCCCGTTACCCTAGCGGCGTGGAGGGGCTCCATCCTTGACCAGCCGTGCCGTCACGATCGGCGGTCGCAGCTACCCGCTGATCCTGCCGAATCTCCGCGACCCGCGACTGCACGTGGCGGCCGTGATCATCTCGATCCACGTCCTGGGCCAGGTCGCGCTCGGCTTCCAGGTCACGGTGCCGCAGATCGTGGCGGCGATCCTGACCTGCGCCGTGATCGAGGTCGCCCTCGCCTTCCGCCAGAGCGGGGCCTTCGTGTGGCCAGCCAGCGCGATGCTGACCGGGAGTGGCGTAGCTCTCATCCTCCGCGCGGTCGGTACCAGGGCAGGCGACCCGTGGGGGACGAACGACGTCGCCCTGTTCGCGATCGTCGCCGGGCTCTCGCTGCTCACGAAGTACGTGATCCGCTTTCGCGGCTCGCACATCTTCAACCCGTCCAACATCGGCCTGGTGGTCGCATTCCTGGTCCTCGGCAGCTCGCGCGTGGAGCCACTCGATTTCTGGTGGGCCCCGCTCGGCATCCCGATGGTTGCCGCCTACGCGATCATCACGGTGGGCGGGCTGCTGATCACCGCCAGGCTGCGGCTCCTGGCGCTGGCAGCCACGTACTGGATCACGCTCACGATCGGGGTCGGGATCCTGGCCGGTTCCGGGCACTGCATGACCGCCCGCTGGGCCTTTGCGCCGGTCTGCGGCTTCGATTTCTGGCGCGTGATCGTGACATCGCCCGAGGTCCTGATCTTCCTGTTCTTCATGATCACCGACCCCAAGACCGTGCCTGCCGGGCGTGTGGCACGGGTGGTGTTCGCCCTCCTGGTCGGCGTCCTGAGCGTGCTGCTGATGGCGCCCCAGACAACCGAGTTCGGGGCCAAGGTGGGCCTGCTGTCGAGCCTGGCGCTGATGTCCGTGGTCCGGCCCCTGATCGAGCGCTTCCTCCCAGACGCCGGATCGGATGCCGACAACGTCGAGGGGTTTGCGCGTGGGCTGGTCACCGGCGGCGCCCGTGCGGGAGCAGCGCGGGGTGGCGCACGTGTCGCCGTTGGCGGTGTCGCGGTCCTCGTCGTCGGGTTCGGCATCGCGGCCGCCGGGACGCCCGCCCGTGGGATCGTCCCCACGGACACGACGGAGCTCCTCGATCGGGTCCCGCACGAGATCGATCCCGGGACGTTCCCCACCGTCACCGTCGCGTCCGACGTCCGCGATTGGGACCAGGACCTGGCCGGTCCCGGCGCCCAGCAGGTCGTCCTCACCCTCGCCGAGAACCTGGAGCTCGAGCGCCAGGCGCTTCTGCGCAAGGACGAAGCCATCCTCTCGGCCGTCGACCACGGCGACCGCCTCGCCGAGATGCAGAAGCGGCTCCGTGATGCTGTATCAAGCGGGAGAACGATGGTCGCGCACTATGACTTCGACGACCTGAACGTCATCCTGCTCCAGCCATTCGGCGTCCAGACCGGACTCAGCCTTGGCTTCGAGGCCCGCGGCACGATGACCGAGGAGGTCTACGACGCTGGCGGCACCCTCCAGGCCCAGACGGAGTCGCCGTTCGAGCTGACGTTCGTCATGCGCCGCGCGACCGGGGCCCGCTGGCTCAACGTGGCTGTGATGCCAGAGGGCACGGGCGGCTGACCGTCGTCGCGCCGGCGCGGCGTAGAATCGGCGGACCCTCCTCTGTGAACGGAAGCGAGAACCTGCCCGATGAAGATCTTCCTCGACACCGCCGACATCGACGAAATCCGGATCGCCGCCAGCTGGGGCGTGCTGGACGGCGTCACGACCAACCCCACCCTCTACAGCAAGGTTGGTGGCGCGTCGTATGACGCGATCCTCCAGGAGATCTGCAAGCTCACGCCTGGCCCGGTCTCCGCGGAAGTCGTCGCCGAACAGGTCGACGACATGCTCGAGGAGGGACGGCACTTCGCGAAGCTGGCCCCGAACATCGTGGTCAAGGTCCCGATGTCCGAGGAAGGCCTGGAGGCGATGAGCCGCTTCAAGGCGGAGGGGATCAAGACCAACTGCACCTTGATCTTCACGGCCAACCAGGGCCTCCTGGCGGCCAAGGCCGGCGCGTCACTCCTGTCGCCGTTCGTGGGCCGCCTCGACGACATCAACGAGGAGGGCATGACGGTCATCCGGGAGCTGTCCGAGATCATCCGCTTCTACGAGATCGAATCCGAGGTGCTGGCCGCCTCGATCCGGCACCCGCGCCACATGACGGAAGCCGCCCTTGCCGGCGCTCATATCGCGACCCTGCCGTTCAAGGTGCTCCAGCAGATGGTCCACCACCCGCTGACCGACAAGGGGATCGTCCAGTTCCGGAAGGACTGGGACGCGGCGCGGGAGGCCCTCGCCGGCAAGAAGGGCGACTAGCTCTCCCCTCTCGCGGCGCGCAGCCCGGGTCGCATAAATGTCTAGACAATCTCCCCATGAGATGGCAGCATGGTGGGCATGACCGACCTCACCGCCGCCGACGTCACCTACGAGCAGGTCGCCAAGACGATCGATCACTCGCTGCTCCGCCCCGAGCTCACCCTCGATGAGGTCCGCGAGGGCTGCGGCCTCGCGGCACGCTATGACGTCGCCTCGGTGTGCGTCCGGCCGGCCGACGTGGCAATCGCCGCGGAGCTCCTGGCCGGCAGCGACGTGGCTGTGGGGACGGTGATCGGCTTCCCCCACGGGTCGCACCTCACCGCGACCAAGGTGTTCGAGGCCGAGCGTGCGCTCGCCGATGGCGCGACCGAGCTGGACATGGTCATCAACATCGGTTGGCTGCGGTCGGGTCGCGACGAGGACGTCGCGAACGACATCGCCGCGGTCGTGGATGCCGCGCGCGGGAAGGCGATCGTCAAGGTGATCCTCGAGAACGCGTACCTCACGAGCGACGAGATCGTCCGCGGCTGCCAGCTCGCCGAGCGCGCCGGGGCGGACTTCGTCAAGACCTCGACGGGCTTCGCCCCCGGCGGTGCGACCCTCGACGACCTTCGCCTCATGCGCGCCACGGTGTCGCCCGCTGTCCAGGTCAAGGCCGCCGGCGGCATCCGGACGCTGGACGCCCTCCTCGAGGTGATGTCGATCGGCGTGACGCGGTGCGGCGCGACCCGGACCGACGAGATGCTCGACGACTATCGCGCCCGCGTGGGCTCCGGGGCCCCGTCGACGGTCAGCTGACCGCGTCGATCCCGATCCCGGCGCCGGCGAGCGCCGCCCCGATCGCGCCCGCCGACGTCCCAAGCTCGGCCTTCACGATCCGCGATGCGGTATCGGGGAGCAGCGGCGTGTGCCGCCGGACGACCCGTCGAATCGGCTCCAGGATCACATCGCCCGCCTCTGCCATCCCGCCGCCCAGGACGACGGTGTCCGGCACGAGCACCGTCGCCACGTTCGCGATCGCGATCCCCAGCGCCAGCGCAGCCCGATCCACCGCCTCGATCGCACGCCGATCCCCGCTTCGAGCCGCGTCGAACACCTCCTCTGCGGTCTCGCGTCCACCGAGCCGGGCGATCGTCGCTGCCTGCGCGAGGACCTCCGGGCAACCGCGATTTCCACAGCCGCAGACCGGACCGTCGGGATCGATCGTCTGGTGTCCGATCTCGCCGGCTGTCCCGGTCTCGCCCAGCCGAAGCCGCCCGTCGACGATGACGGCGCCACCGATCCCGGTCCCGAGTGTGAGACCGATCAGGGTCGCGGATCCGCGGCCGGCGCCCATCGCGTACTCCGCGAGCAGGAACGCGCGAGCGTCGTTGACGAGTCGGACCGGTTGCCCGATCCCGTCGGCCAGCCGAGCGCGCAGCGGGTAGCCCGGCCACGCCCCGGGCAGGTTCGGGAACAGCTCGATGGTGCCGCTCTGGGCGTCGAACAGGCCGGGGACGCCAACTCCGACGCTGGCCACCGGCCCGTAGGCGGCCGCCGCGGCGCAGCCCGCCTCGATCATCCGTTCCGCGACCGCGTCCGGGCCGCCGTCGGCGCGCGTGGGAACGCTGTCCCTGCCGATCACCCGGGGCGGCGCAGCCGTGTCCGGAGAACGCTCGAGGACAATCAGCTTCACGTTCGTCCCGCCAAGGTCGAGCCCCAGGTGGCGTGTCTCGGTCATGCTCGGTCCGCGCGCGCATCGGGTCGGAGCACCGCCTCGAACTCGTACCGCTCGGCGGCGTAGACCGTCTCCGTGTGCTCGAGCGGACGATCGTCCTGGTCGCTGATGATCCGACGCTCGACGAGGACCACCCCGCCGGGACCCAGCTGGAGCATCCGCCGCTCGGCCGAGGTCGCGCGCCGGGCGGAGACCCGCGCCTGGGCCTGCATCGGAGATCGGCCGAGCCGCTCGAACGCGGCGTGGAGCGATCCCTGCTCCAGGTCGTCCGAGACAACCGCACCCACCGAAGGCGCCAACGCGGCTCGCTCGATCGCCATCGGCCGGCCGTCGGCGAGACGCAGCCGCTCCAGTCGCAGGATCTGCTCTCGGGCGCCGAGCGCCAGTGCCTGGACCTCGTCCTCGTCAGGGGTCGCCCACTCGGCGACCAGGACTCGGCTCGTCGCCCGGAGCCCGCGCCGTCGCATGCTCTCGGTGAATGACAGCGGGGAGCCCAACGTCCGGAGGGCGGTCCGTCCGGCGACGAACGTCCCGTCGCCGCGGCGGCGGGTCAGCAGCTGCTCGGTGGCCAGCACCTGGACCGCCTGACGCGCAGTCATTCGGCTGACCCCGAACCGCTGGCACAGCTCCGCGTCCGAAGGCAGACGATCGCCGGGACGCCGGGCAGCCACGAGGCGGCGCAGGTACTCGGCGATCTCCAGATAGCGCGGGATCGTCTCGGCAGGCATGGGCAGGGAGCCTGAGTGAGAGGTGCGACCTTGACGGGCGGCGAGAGCCTACTCTACGATGCCGCCGCCTGTCTAGACATTCGCGTCCGTCGGCGGCCGTCGAGCCGGCGCCGTGCGGCCCCGGAGGACCCGCCCATGACGTCCAGCCAGCCCGACGCGCCCGGCGAGGCGGCCGGTCGCTGGCTGGCCGAGGCGCGAGCGGTCCTCGACCGGATTCAGGCAACCCAGATGGATGCGATCGCCCGGACCGCCGACCGGTGCTCGCGCGCGATCGAGGCCGGCGGTCTGGTCCACCTGTTCGGGACGGGACACTCGCGAATCCCGCTCGAGGAGATGTTCCCGCGTTACGGCTCCTACCCCGGATTCCACCCGATCGCCGAGCTGTCGATGACGTTCCACACCGAGGTCGTGGGCGCGAACGGCCAACGCCAGGCGATGTTCATCGAGCGGGTCCCTGGGCTGGCCGAGGCGATCCTCGCCAACTTCGTCTTCGGCCCGGACGACCTGATGATCGTGTTCTCCGCCTCGGGCACGACGGCGGTGCCGATCGAGATTGCCCTCGGTGCCCAGGCCCGCGGCGTGCCGGTGATCGCCGTGACGTCCGTCGCCCAGTCGATGGCCCGTCCGTCGGAGCATCCGTCGGGCAGTCGCCTCCTCGACCATGCGGAGATCGTCATCGACCTGTGCGTGCCGGTCGGCGACGCGATGGTCAGCCTGGAAGGTGTGGACACGCCGGTAGGTCCCGGCTCGACCGTCGCCAACACCGCGATCGTCAACGAGATCAAGGTCCAGACGGCGGCGTTGCTCCTGGCGCGTGGCGCGCTCCCGCCGGTGCTCACGAGCGCGGCCGTCGTGGGCGCGAAGCGATCGGCGGAGCTGTTCGAGGCGGCCTATCGCGAGCACGCCCGGCGGGCGGCGAGGACGCTGGCCGGCGCCTGACGGCCCATCCCGATGGGCGGCGCCCAGGATTCGCGATAATCGATCAGGCGCGGGCTGGCCCACGGGGACCGCGTCCTGAAGGGAGCGTGATGGCCCAGCTCGACATCTTCAGCCTCGAAGGACGGGTCGCCCTCGTCCCGGGTGGCGGCGGTGGCATCGGCTCCGCGCTTGCGGAGGCGCTCGCCGGCGCCGGCTGCCGGGTTGCGGTTGCCGGTCGAACGCGGGAGCCCCTCGAGGCAGCGCTCGAGCGGATCGAAGCCGCGGGCTCGGAAGGGCTGGCCGTTGCGGCGGACGTGACGAGTGAAGCGGACGTGGATCGCATGGTCCGGGAGACGATCGGGCGCTTTGGCGGCATCGACATCCTGGTCAATGCGGTCGGAGGTGGCGCCGGCAAGGTGCTCCACGAGGCGCAGGACTACCCCCGCGATGCATGGGACTGGATCATGGAGCTCAACGTCAGGAGCACGGTCGTGCCCACCCAGGCGGTGGTGCGAACGATGATCGACGAGAGCCGCCGAGGGGTCGTCCTCAACATCTCGTCGGTCCGGGCGAACCTGGGGATCAACGCCGGCTACTCCGCCTACGTGGCCGCCAAGGGTGCGATCAGCTCGTTGACGCGACAGTGGGCCACCGAGTGGGCGAAGCACGGCATCCGGGTGAACGCGATCATGCCCACCTTCGTCGACACCCCGCAGGTCGCGACGCTCCTCCAGGATCCGGCGTTCAAGGCCGGGATCGTGAGCCGGATCCCCCTCGGCCGCGTCGGGGAGACCCGCGACATCGTGGGTCCGGCGATCTTCCTGTGCTCGGATGCCGCCTCCTTCGTGACCGGGCAGGTGCTCGGGATCGATGGCGGTCTCACCGCAACCCAGTAGACGCGAGGCGCGCTACCGATGACGCAGTCGAGCTCGATGATGGAGCAGGTCACGCCGCACGTGTTCACGAACACGAAGCTCCGCGGCTGCAACCCGAGCTTCGTGACCACGTCGGACGGCGTGGTCGTGATCGACACGCCCCAGCTGCCGACCCGGGCGGTGGCGATGCGCCAGGAGGCCGAGTCCCACGGCCCGATCCGCTACCTGATCAACACCGAGAACCATGTCGACCACATCTTCGGCAACTACTGGTTCCGGGATGCGGGTGAGATCGTCAACCATCGGGCCCTGTGGGACATCTTCATGGACCCCAAGGCGGCGCTCGATCCGTTCGACTATGCGCTCGAGGCGATTCCCACCGATGACCCCGACGCGGCCCCACTGATCCCCGATCGCGACGCCTACTACGCCGACCTGCCGCGGGGATCGGTGGTGTTCACCGGCGACCTCACGCTCGAGGTGGGCGACCACACGTTCCACTGCCTCTGGACCCCCGGACACACCCCCGGCCAGCTGGCCGTCCACGTCCCCGAGGAGCGGGTCGTGTTCACCGGGGACACGATCTTCTCCGGCTGCCAGACATGGCTGATGACCTCGAACGTGGACCAGTGGCTCGAGGCCCTCGAACGGATCCGCACGCTGGACGTCGATCACGTCGTCCCGGGGCACGGGCCGGTGGTGACGCTCGACTACGTCCAGACCCAGCGGGCGGTGCTCCACCAGTGGAAGGCCGCGGTCGCGGACGCGGTGGCGAAGGGCTGGTCGCGCGAGGAGACGATCGCGCGGGTCCGGTTCGACGATGAGTTCGGACCGGTGGACGTGGGGCAGGGTTACATGATGGATCACATCCAGAACAACAATGCCGGCTCCCTGTGGGACAAGTTCACGGCCACCGGGTACGCCCGCGGTCGCTGATCGCGAGGAGGCGCACGCTCGATGCTCACGGCGACCAAGGACCTCATGCTCCCGGCAACCGTCACCGGCTCGTGGCCGCGGCCTCGCTGGTACGACGCGAGCCTGTCCGGCCGGCCGCTCGACACGGCACTGCTCGACGTTCGGTTCCGCGAGCAGTTCCTCGACGCGCACGCCACGGTGGTCGCCGACCAGGAGCGGGCCGGGCTGGACATCCTCACCAACGGCGACTACCACCTGGACGAGGACTTCGCCGGCCGCTCCTGGCATCACTACCCGCTGCAGCGCTGGAAGGGGCTCGAGCACGAGGAGCTGCAGTACGAGCGATCGCGCGATCGTCTGCTCGAATTCCCCGCCGGCACGCTGATGAACGAGATCGAGACGACCTGGCGGTGGCCGCGGGTGGTGGGCAAGGTCGAGCACGATCCGAGGAACCCGCTCGAGTACGCCAAGCTGTGGCGGATCGCCCAGGCCCGCGCCGCCTCGGGCAAGCCCGTCAAGTTCGGGACCTGCTCGTCGCAGGTCCTCTCGATCTTCCTCGACAGCCATACCGCCGACTACGACCGCGAGGACAAGAAGCGGCTCATCTGGGACATGGCGACGGCGATGAACACGGAGCTGCGCCAGCTCGCTGCCGCCGGCGCCAGGATCATCCAGATCGAGGAACCCACGATCCACTTCGTCGCGGCCTTCTACCCGGATCAGACGGAGCTGCTCGACTTCCTCGTCGACGCCTTCAATCACGAGGTCGACGGCCTCGACGACGTCGAGCTGTGGATCCACACCTGCTGGGGCAATCCCAACATGCAGAAGGTGTACACGGGCGAGTCGTACGCGAACTCGATCGACATCTACCTCAATCGGCTGAAGGGCGACGTGTGGACGGTCGAGGCGACCGAGAACGAGCTCGCCGAGATCGACCTGTTCAAGCCGTATGCCGCCAACCTGTCGAAGAAGGTCGCCGTGGGCGTGGTCAGCCACCGCACGCTCCAGGCCGACATGGCCCCGGTCGTTGCCGGGCGGGTCCGGCGCGCGCTCGAGGTGATCCCCGCGGACAAGCTGATCCTCAGCACCGACTGCGGGTTCGGGCGCCAGGGGTTCAACCGCACGGTCGCGTTCTACAAGACGACGGCGATCGCGCAGGCACGGAACATCGTCCTCAACGAGCTCGGGGTCGAGGAACGCTACGTCGCGGCGGCGGACCCCTCACTCCAGACGGACGTCCTGCCCGACCGGGAGCCGCTGACGCACCTGCCGTCGCCCTGGATCTAGGCGGCCCGGCCACGCGGGCCCGGCTACGCGCGACCGGCGGCCGTCTCCCCCTCGCGGGTGCGCCCGGCGAGCCGGATCAGGTCCTCGTGCAGCTCGAACCAGATGCCGTGATAGCTGTCGACGCGCGGTGAGGCGACGAACCGACCGTCGCCCGCCTTCGCGGCGGCGACGGCGCGACCGAGACGGTCGCCGTAGTCGGCGAGCCGGGGCAGCTGCGAGCCGGCAGTCCGCAGCCAGGACAGCGCGTCGCGGTGGACCGCGGCGAGCCGCTGGAGCACGCCGGCGTCGTATGCCACGTCGGCGTGGTCATTGATGGTCTGCGGGTCCCGCATCTGCCACGCCGTCACGACGTCCTTCACGCGCTGATCGATCTCGAGGAAGTTGTCGAGGGCGGTGGCCGCGGGCTCCTCGCCCCACCGCTCTCGTTCTGCCCGCAGCAGCTCGTCCGCCCGGACGCGACCGGTGGCGCTGAGCTTGAACGAGTCCGCCGACGAAGCGATGAGACCGTCGGCGACGAGAGCGTCGACGACCGGCCGGACGTCATCGGGTGCGGTGAGCATCGAGCTCGCCAGCCCGTCGATGGAAGCGAAGCCCTTGACCGCGAGAGAAGCGAGGACGCGCGACGGGTCGACGGGTCGACCGGCAGGCGACTCCTCGACCGGGGCCGTGGGCGATTCACCACCGACGACGATCCCGAGCTCCCCGGCCCAGGCGAGGAGGGTGGCCGCCTCGGGGACGACCTCGGTGGCGGATGGGACGCTGCCTTCGAATACCTCGCCGGTCTCGCCATCGATCGTGATCACGTCGCCCTCGCGAAGCGTGCGGCCGCCGACGAGGACCCGTCCGGGATCGATTTCGAGCTCGGTCGCACCCACGACGGCCGGGATCCCCCAGCCACGGGCGACGACCGCCGCGTGGCTGGCGAGGCCACCTCGAGCCGTCAGAATTCCCACGGCCGACGCCATGCCGTGGACGTCCTCGGGGGAGGTCTCGGCGCGGACGAGGAGCGCGCGACGACCGGACGCGCGCGCGGTGACCGCCGCCTCCGGGCTGGTCGCGACCTCCCCGGTCGCGACACCGGGTGACGCACCCAGACCGGTCGTCAGTGCCGTCAGGTCCCGGTCCCGATCGATAACGGTGGTGGGCGGGTTCTCGAGCTGCGGAGTCACGCGCTCCACCGCCTCCCTGCGCGAGAGCGGGAACGACGGATCCTCGGCCATGTCGACCGCGATCCGGAGCGCGGCTCGTGGACTTCGCTTGCCGACCCTGACCTGGAGCATCCACAGCCGACCGCGTTCGATCGTGAACTCGATGTCGCACAGGTCCGCATAGTGACGCTCGAGGCGGTCTGCGTAACCGCGGAGAGAGGCCGCGACGTCCGGGAGCCGCTCGTCGAGGGTCGAGATCGGCTGCGTCCGGTGGGTCCCGGCTACCACGTCCTCGCCCTGGGCGTTGAACAGGACGTCGCCGTACAGGCCCGGTTCGCCGGTCGCGGGGTTGCGGGTGAAGACGACGCCGGTCGCCGACGCCTGGTCGAGGTTGCCAAAGACCATCGCCTGGATTGTGACTGCCGTCCCCAGGTCGTCCGGGATGCGTTCCTCGCGGCGATAGGCCCGTGCCCGGTCGCTGTCCCACGATCGGAACACCGCTTCGATCGCGAGCCGGAGTTGCTGCCACGGGTCGTCGGGCAGGTCGGGTACGCCGACCACCTTGCGGAAGGTCGCCTCGAACCGGCCTCGGCAGTCGCGCACGAAGGCCTCGCCGGCGACCGTTGCGAGCCCGGCGGCCGTCTCGTCGTTGATCCCCAGATCGAGGATCGTGTCCATCATCCCGGGCATCGACACCGGCGCCCCCGATCTCACGCTCACGAGGAGCGGCTCGTCGGGCCCACCGAACCGCCGGCCGACGATGCGCTCGACCTCGGCCATGCGATCGCGGAGCTCCGCATCGAGCGCCTCCGGCCATCCGATCGCCAGGAACTCGCGGCACACGGCCGTGGTGATGACGAACCCCGGTGGCACCGGCAGCCCGAGGTCGGCGCCGAGCATCACCCCGAGGTTGGCGGCCTTGCCCCCGATCAGCGCCCGGACCTCGTCGGGCGAAAGGTCGAAGTCGTGGCCGAGCGGGTAGGTCTGCGTCATCGCTGGAGGGCGCGCCAGACCCGCTCCGGCGTCAGCGGCAGCTCGCGGATCACGGCACCCGTTGCGTCGGTCACGGCCGCGGCCACAGCCGGCGCCACGGGCAGGAGCGCGCCCTCGCTCATTCCCTTGGCGCCGTGGGGTCCGGGGCCATCGGCGTGCTCCACGACGTCACTGACCATCGAGTGGGGCAGGTCCATGCTCGTCGGGATCCGGTAGTCGATCGCTCCGAGATTGCGGATCCGCCCGTGATCGTCCCAGATGTACTGCTCCATGAGCGTGTGCCCGAGCCCCATCACCGCCGCGCCCTCGTCCTGGCCGCGGACCTGGAGCGGATTCAACGCTCGACCCACGTCGGACACCGTCACGTAGCGCGGGATCGAGATGTCGCCCGTCTCGCGATCGACGTCGACCTCGACGGCGGTGCAGTTGAACTCGTAGAAGGCGGCTGTCCCACCGAGGGGGTGATCGGGCTCGGCGTCCTTGCGCATCTCGCCCACGCCGATGATCTCGCCGCCGAGCCGTCCCAGGCCACGCGCCAGGACATCGCGGATGGACAGGGCGCGATCGGCGATCCGGACCTCGCCCCCGCCGATCATGACCTCCGACTCGTCGACGCCCTCGAGCCGGGCGGCCATCGAGCGGAGCCGGACATGGATATCCCGGCACGCACCGAGGACGGCACTGCCCATGAACACCGATGACCGGCTCGCCGACGTCTGCTGGTCGTACGGCACCACGGAGGTGTCGCCACTGACGACCGTGACCCAGTCCAGGGGCGCACCCAGCTCGTCGGCGGCGATCTGGGCGAAGATCGTGCGGGCGCCCTGGCCCATGTCCGAGGTGCCGGCGTAGACGACGACGCTCCCGTCGACGAGGAGACGGACCGTTGCGTACGACAGGCCGGTCGTGGGGCCGGACTTGAGCCCGACGGCGATCCCCCGCCCCCGACCGGCCGGTGCGGGCGTCGACCACCCGATCAGCTCGGCCGCGCGGCGGACGGTAACGGCCCAGTCCCCATCCGCCGGCGTGTCACCCGGGATGAACGTCTCACCCGGGCCGGCGAGGTTGCGGAGCCGCAGCTCGAGCGGATCGATTCCGAGCGTCCGCGCGGCCTCATTCATGTTCGATTCGACCGCCCAGATCTGCTGGGGATTGCCGAAGCCGCGGAATGCCGTCGACGGCACGGTGTGGGACAGAACGCTCCGGGCAACGATCCGTGCCGACGGGCAGCGATACGGACCCATCGAGGTGTAGCTCCCCTTGGCGACCGTGCGGTCGGCGATATCGGCGTAGGCGCCGATCAGGTAGTTCGCTTCGAGGTCGCGGAACAGGAGGCGGCCGTCGCGGGCGAAGCCGGCTCGGATGTGCACCTCCGCGGCGCCCCGCCGAACCGCCTGGAACGTCTCTTCGAGCGAGAGGACGAGCCGCACGGGCCGGCCCGTGGCACGGGCCATGAACGCGAGCAGCGGCTCGTACTTCGCGTGTTGCTTGCCGCCGAACGCACCGCCCGGGTCAGGCGCGTGGATCCGGACCTTGGCGAGCGGCAGTCCGAGCAGCTCGGCGATGACCCGTTGCAGCCAGTTCGGGTGCTGGATCGCACTCCAGATCGCGATCCCGTCGCCGTCCGGTGCCGCCATGAACGCATGGGGCTCGATCGCGAACTGGGTGACCATCGGGAACCGATATCGGCCCTCGACGACGACATCCGCAACCCTTGCGGCCGCGTTCATATCACCCCACGAATGGCGGTGCTCGTGGAGAACGTTCGTGGACCCGTGAGGGTCCTTCGCTCGGAGGGCCGGATCCTGGACCAGTGGCGCATCCGCTGCGAGGGCACCGGACAGCGTGTGGAGGGCGGGCAGCTCCTCGTAGTCGACGGCGACGAGGCGGGCGCCCTCCTCGGCGGCGTCGCGCGTCTCGGCGGCAACGGCAGCAACCGGGTCCCCGTGGTACTTGGTCTCTCCCGTCGCGATCACGGGCCGGTCACGGCGCTGTGGACCGAACCGTGGCATCGGCTGGGGCAGGTCGGAAGAGGTCATCACGAGCCGCACCCCGGGGACGTCACACGCCGCCCGGCTGTCGATGGGCCCGATCCGGGCGCGGGCGACGGGAAGGGTGACCAGCTTCACGTGGAGGACATCGTCGAGCGGGATGTCGGCGACATACGCCTGACGGCCGGTGACGCGATCCAGGCCCCCGACCCGCGCCACACCCACCCCCACGACGTCGCTCACTGCGGGGCAACCTCCGCATCCGGCGTGGACGCAACGTCGATCGCCAGCTGGCCACGGGTGCCCGGGCGGCGATCCGCGTCGCTGTCGCGGCCCCGATCGGCCGCCAGCGCCACGGCCTCCATGATCTGCTCGTACCCGGCGCAGCGACACAGGTTGCCCGCCAGGCCCTCCTCGATCTCGGCACGCGTCGGGTGGGGAACGTCGTCGAGGAGCGCCCGGGCCGCAAGGAGCTGGCCCGGGATGCAGAAGCCGCATTGCGCAGCACCCGTGTCGAGGAATGCCTGCTGGAGCGGGTCGAGCCGGTCGCCGACGGCCAGTCCTTCCACGGTCGTGACCGCGGCGCCGTCGGCCTCTACACCCAACACGAGGCAGGAGTCGACGCTCGTCCCGTCGACGATGACCGTGCAGGCACCGCACTCGCCGACGAGGCAGCATTCCTTGGTGCCGGTCAGGCCGAGGTCGTCACGCAGAACGTCGAGGAGCGTGTGATGGGGCTGGATGTCGATCGCTCGCACCCGGCCGTTGACCGACAGCTCGATGTGGCTCGTCATGGAGCCAGCCGCTGCGCCGCGGTCGCGATCGCCCGCATCCCGAGGACGCGCAGCATTGCCAGGCGGTAGTCGGGGCTCGCCCGCATCGACGTTGCGGACGGGGACGCCTCGGCGAACAGTTCGGCCAGACGCTCCGCCTTGGCCGCATCGCTCGCTCGCGGGTCCGCGAGGACGCCCGTCTGGTCGACGGCGAGCAGCGGCCGGGGACCGAGGCTCCCGTACGAGAGGCGAGTGACCCCGTCGGTCCCGATGACACAGGCGAGCGTGACCGACGCCAGGTCGTGACCACGCCGGCGCGTTCGCCGCATGTGGACGGCGCCGCGCCGCCCGGCCGGGAGTGGAAGCTCCACCGCCGCGACCAGCTCGCCCGGCGCAAGGGTCGTGACACCCGACCGGACGAACACATCGTCGATCGGGATCGTCCGCCGTCCGCCCGGACCCACGGCGAGGACGCGCGCGCCGTAGACGAGAAGGGCCGGCACCGTGTCCGCGGCCGGCGAGGCGTTGCACACGTTCCCGGCGAGCGTCGCCCGGTTCCTGATCTGCACCGACCCGACCACGGCCGCCGCCTCGGCGAGCGCGACGTAGTCGCTCCGGATCCTGTCGTCCCGGAGCAGGTCCGTCATGACCGTCCGGGCCCCGATCGTCAGCCAGCCGTCCTCGATCCGGATCCCCCGCTCGAACTCCCCGATCCTCTTGAGGTCCACAACGGTCGTGGGTCGGACCGAGCCGTCGCGGATGCGGATGATCAGGTCGGTTCCGCCGGCAAGCGGGCGCGAGTCGGGCTCGGCCAGCAGGGCCAGCGCGTCGGCCAGGCGGGTGGGGCGCTCGTAGGCGAACGCACGCATCGACGGTCCTAGAGCACCCGGTCCACCTCGTCCAGGAGCACCTGCGGCGTCGCGGCGCGGACGAAGTAGTACGGCCGGGAGGAGAACCGCTCCACGAATGCGGCTCGCGCCCGGCGTCGAGCGTTCGTGTCCACGATCGGCATCGGGAGCCCGGGGGCGAGCAGCTCGTTGAGCAGGAAGTAGTTCTGGAGCGAGTGGAGAGTCTGGAACTGGCGCTCGAACGGGATCATCTCGGTGAGCGTGGGGTCGAAGTTGCCGTCGATGGCCGGCACGATGACGACATCGACGTTGCTCGGCTCTGCATACAGCTGCCAGCGGGGCATCACACCGAAGAACTTCTCGACACCGCGGTCGGGGGCGGCCTTGTCGGCACGCTCGGTGCCCTCGGTGCGCTTCCGGATGAACGGCTCCTTCGAGCCGACCACCGCCCGGCCATCCTCGTCGATGACCGTGGTCTCGGTTGACACCAGCAGCGCGCCGCGGCGACAGGCCTCGATCTGGCCCATCGACTTGCCGTGGTTCGATTCGCCGCCCAGGAACAGGACTGTCCGGTCGCGATAGCGCACCGCCGAAGCGTGGAACGGGTGGAGCCCGGCCGCCTCCATCCTCAACGCGAGCATCGCGACCACGACCTTCTGGATCGGGCCCGGCGGCCACGATCCCGTGAGCGTCATCCGCTCCCCGTCGTAGGTGATCCCCTTGTCGCCGCCCTGATGCCACACGATGTCCGGTTCGGCGACCGAGACCTCGGACGAGATCCGGACGTCGGCCAGGCGGTAGTTGAGGAAGTTCAGGTCGTCGAGGACGTGGCTCCGGGCATCGCCGCCGTAGACATCGACCCGCAGCCGCGCCGCGCCCGCCGACATCTCCTCCGAGAGCTGGAGGCGATCGCTCACGAGCCGGTGCCGGTGACCGTGGCGTCGGGCAGTCGGGCCATGTTCGCCGCGACCTCGGTGAAGTGACGTTCGAGGGCATCCACGACCGCCTCGGCGTCCCGCTCCTTGAGCGCGGCCACGATCGGCGTGTGGAGATCGGCCGACCACTGGGGGTCGGCACCGGGCACGACGAACGTGATGTAGGTCCGCGAGAACGGCTCCAGCGAGCGCCACACCTTGTCCAGTGTCCCGTTGGCGGCGAGCTCCACGATCCTGCCGTGGAACCGGGCGTCCGCCTCGGCCACCGCGTGCCCGTCGCCTGCCCGGGCGGCGACCTGCATCTCCTCCGCGCATGCCTCGAGCTCCGATAGCTCGACGTCACCGATCCGCGGCACCGCGAGCCTGGCGCCGAGCGCCTCGAGCGCCGATCGGACCACGTACGCCTCGAGCAGGTCGCGGCGGGTCGGCCGCCGCACGCGCGCCCCACGGAATGGAGTGATCTCGACGAGGCCGAGTGCCTCGAGGCCGCGGAGGGCTTCCCGGACCGGTGCCTGGCTGGTCCCGAGCTCGCGAGCAACCTGGGTCTCCACGATCCGCGAGTCCGGGGGGTAGCGGCCACTGAAGATGCGCTCCAGGAGGCGGTCCTTGACCTGGTCCGCAAGGACCCCGCGCGCCACGACCGGCTCGGTGACCACGGACGGCATCAGGCTCCAGACCGCTCGTCGCGGAGGATCTCCACCACGCCGGTCGTGCCGTCGACACGGACCCGGTCCCCGGTCCTGATCTGCTTCGTCGCCACGGACGTGCCGATCACAGCGGGGATTCCGAACTCGCGCGAGAGCACCGCCGGGTGCGACGTCGTACCGCCGGTGTCGGTCACCAATCCCGCGATCTTCGTGAACAGGACCACCCATGCCGGGTTCGTCATCTGGCACACGAGAATGTCGCCGTCCCGGACCTGGTCGAACTCGTCGGTGGTCATGACCACCCGGGCAATCCCTTCGACCGTGCCCGGGGATCCGGCGATGCCCTCGATCCGCCCGTCGTCCCCGGTCTGCTGACGATGAAATCGCTCCGGGTAGCCCCAGTTCACCAGATAGGGGAATGCGAGCTGGGACGGCGTCACCGTCCCCACCCAGTCGCGGGGGTGGATCTGCCGCGCAGCATCGCGCTCGGCCCGGCGTCGGGCGACCAGGCCGCGCGCGTCGACCGCATCGGCGCTGCCGATCAGCATCCGCAGCTCGTTGTACCGCAGGTACAGGACATCGTCCGGTCGATCGACCCGTCCGGCGTCGACCAGCTTCTGCCCGACCGCCAGCAGGACGAGCCGGACATGCGCGTTGGCACCCTGGTCGATATAGAAGTGGTGGTCCGGCGTCAGCGGCGCCATGCGCAGGTTGACCTCGTTGGCGTCGCGCATCTCCGCGAGCGCCTCGTCCTCGAGACCCTCCAGGATCTCGGCCGACGCCGCCTCGATATCGCGGCGCATCGCATCGATCGCAGACGGGAAGTCATAGTCGGTCGCGAGATAGCCGCGAACCAGCTCGAGGACGGGCTCCATCTGCTCGCGCACGGTCGGGAACACGAACTCGTGGCTCCAGACGGCGTGCCAGCCGAACTCGCGCTGGTAGGGCTCGATGCGCTCGGTGATGAATCGGCGACCGCGGTCGCTCGCGCGCAGGTTCGCGGCGATCGCCCTGGTGTCCTCGGGCTCGAACATGGACCGGAGCTCCGGGTCGTCGCGGACCTCGTTCTTCATCCGCCACAGCGATTCGATCGAGTCCCAGTTCCGGTCCGACGCGGAATTCTGGAGGCGGCCGAGCAGCTCCTCGTCCACGGCGCCACGAACCTGCTCCATGACCGCGCGGAGCTTGAGCGTCGCCGATAGCTGGGCGAAGTTGAGCATCCAGTGGATCTTCCAGTGACGATCGTGAATATCGATGGCGTCCTCGAGAAGCGTCGCGGTCTCGGCGAGCGACATGGCGTGGGCGGCATCGAGCCGTTCCTCGAGATGCGCGAAGTTGCGCTGCATCTCGGGCACCAGGCGGTCGTGCCACCAGTCCGCGAAGTGCTGGCCGTAAACCGGCAAGACGGTGTCGAGGTAGGCGCCCATGTTCCCGGCGAAGGAGGCGTCCCGAGGCACGCGGGCCTGGTAGCGCGACGAGTACTCGGTTCCCTCGATGCGGAGGTCCGGCTGGGCCGGAATCGCGGTCGTGTACACATAGCCGTTCACGTTCTTCGCAAGCCAGTCGACCGCAAACGGGGTCCCGAACCGGCGGAACATGTGGTCACAGCTCAGCCACCAGCCGCCGATGTCGAAGAACATCGGGCTTACGGGATGGGGGATGTGGAGGTCGTCGTAAACCCAGAAGAAGCCCTTCTCGACGTCCGAATCCCAGGTCACGGGGAATGACTCGTCCCCGAGGAACTGCCCGAGGATCTCCTCTGCGGCTGCCACTGGCCGGTCCTCCAAGGCGAGGCGCGGATCGTCCGAACGGACGTTATCGATCATCGATTACGATACCCTCCTCGCCCGGGCGCCGAGCGGTTGGCCGATCGCCGGCGCGGGGGTTCGGCTAAACTGTCTAGACGTTTGCACCGCGGCCCGAACCGGTGGGTGAACAGGGCATGAGGAGGATCGCCGAGGTCGGCGCTGCCGTCATCGGCACGGGCTTCATCGGGACCGTCCACGTCGAGCAGCTGCGCCGGATCGGCGTCCAGGTGCGGGGCGTTCTGGGAAGCACGCCCGAGCGGGGCGCAGCCCGGGCCGAGTCGCTCGGCGTGGGGCGCGCCTATCCCTCGCTCGAGGCACTCCTCGACGATCCGTCGGTCGAGATCGTCCACGTCACCTCGCCCAATCACCTCCACGTTCCCCAGGCACGCCAGGTCCTCGACGCAGGTCGCCACGTCGTGTGCGAAAAGCCGCTGGCGATGACCGCCGATGAAGCCGCCGAGCTCGTGGCCATGGCGGCTTCCACCGGCCTGGTGAACGCGGTCAACTTCAACATCCGCTTCTATCCGCTCCACCAACACGTTCGGGAGCTGGTGGCCGGCGGGGCGCTGGGCGACGTTCGGTTCGTGACCGGGCGCTACTTCCAGGACTGGCTCCTTCTGGACACCGACTGGAACTGGCGACTCGAGCCGGAGCAGGGCGGCACGCTTCGCGCCATCGGCGACATCGGCTCCCATTGGCTGGATCTCGCGACGTTCCTGACAGGCCAGCAGGTCACCGCTGTCATGGCCGACCTGGCGACGTTCATCCCGCGCCGCGCCCAGCCACAGGGTCCGGTCGAGACGTTCTCCACCGAGCGAAGCTCGGACACGGTCGAGCGCGAGATGGTGACCGAGGATGCCGCGGCGGTGCTGCTCCGCTTCGCCAACGGCGCCCGGGGCTCGATGGCCGTGTCCCAGGTCAGCGCCGGCCGCAAGAACTCCCTCCAGTGGGAGATCGACGGCTCGAGCGCGTCGGCAGCGTGGGACTCCGAGACGCCCGACCACCTGTGGCTCGGCCATCGCGACCGACCGAACGAGGTGCTGATGCGCAGCCCGGCCCTGATGGGCGCCGCCGGCCAGGCTGCCGCCGCCCTTCCCGGCGGTCATGTCGAGGGCTTCGCCGACACCTTCGGGGCGTTGTTCCGGGCGATCTACGCGGACGTCGCGGCCGGCAAGCCTTCGGAGCGGCCGCCGTATGCGACCTTCGCCGATGGGTACGACGAGATGCTCGTCGGCGATGCGATCGCCGACAGCGCTCGCGAGGGCCGCTGGGTGGAGGTCGCCCGCAAGCCGGCGATGGCCGGGGCCGCTCGATGAAGCTGGGTCTGCTGACGGCGCCATTCCCGGACCTCGCACTGATGGACGTCGTGGACTGGATGGCGGCCAGCGGGTTCGAGAGCATCGAGATCGCATGCTGGCCACCGTCGAGCGGATCGACCCGGCGCTATGCCGGCACGTCGCACATTGACGTCACCGACCTCTCCGAGTCGCGCGCGACGGAGATCCGCGGCGAGATCGAGTCCCGCGGGCTGACGATCAGCGGGCTGGGCTTCTATCCGAATCCACTTCACCCGGATCCCGACACGCGCCGCGCCGCGATCGACCACCTCCGGCTCGTGATCGCCGCTGCCGGACGGATGGGCGTCCCGTTCGCGAACACGTTCATGGGCGGCGACGCCGCGAAGACCCAGGACGAGAACTGGGAGGTGGCGCTTCAGGTGTGGCCGGCGATCGTCGACCACGCGCGCGAGCACGGCGTGAAGATCACGATCGAGAACTGCCCGATGATCTTCAGCCGGAGTGAGTGGCCGGCCGGCCACAACATCGCGTACAACCCCTACATCTGGCGCCGGATCATCGACACCTGGGGCGGCACCGTTGGCCTCAACTACGACCCATCCCACCTGGTGTGGCTGATGATCGACCAGCCCCGGTTCATCCGGGAGTTCGGGCCGCACATCCTCCACGTCCAGGCCAAGGACGTGCAGATCGACCGCGACGGACTCTACGAGCGCGGTTCCCTGTCGGGCGGCATCGGCTGGCAGATCCCACGGCTGCCGGGCCTCGGCGAAGCCGACTGGGGGTCGATCTTCTCGGCGCTCTACCGGGCCGGGTATGACGGCGACATCATCATCGAGCACGAGGACCGCGATTTCGAGCACACGGAGGAGCTTGTCAAGCGTGGGTTCCTGCTGGCGCGCGATATTCTCCGGCCATACATCAAGTGAGGTGACGAGGGATCGAACGCATCCACCCGCGCCGCGGGCTGGAACCACCGGCATGCTGCGACGCGACCAGGTCGGTCGGTCGCGGACAGGAGGAGGAG
>DATBLH010000043.1:0-9054 GCA_036555445.1 Candidatus Limnocylindrales bacterium | reverse complement strand
GCTGATCATCGTGCCGCCTTCGGAGACGAAGCGGCCATCGCCCGAGCGGGGCACCCCCCTCGTCCTCGAGGGGCTGTCGTTCCCGGAACTGACACCCAAGCGGGCGATGATCATCGAGGCGCTCATGGAGACCAGCGGCCGGCCGGACGCGTTCTACCGTCTCCAGGTTCGACCGTCGAAGGCTAGCGACGTGGCACGAAATGCTCGTCTGCTCGAGCTGCCGACGATGCCTGCCGCGGAGCTCTACACGGGACCGCTGCACGCCGGTCTAGCGGTCGCCTCACTCTCGCCCGCGGCTCGCGAGCAGGCCGAGCGACATGTCGTGGTCGCATCAGCGCTGTGGGGCACGCTCCGGCTCGCCGACCGCATCCCATCGTACCGCCTGTCCCTGCACTCGAGGCTGGTCGGGATGGACCGTCTCGATCACACCTGGCAACCGATCCTGCCGGACGTCCTTGCCGCAGCTGCCGGACAGGACGGTCTGATCGTCGAGCTGCGCTCGCCCGAGTACCAGTCGATGGGGACCCCGGCGGGGCTCGGCCAGCGGACGGTGGCGCTTCGCGTCGACCAGGGTGCGCGCGGCCATCGAGTCGGCGACGTCGTCGCGAAACGCGTGCGTGGAGAGGCCGCGCACCACCTGCTCGAGTCGGATTCGGAGCCGCGGGACCCGGAGGCGCTGGCAGACGTCCTCGCGGAGCGGTGGCCGCTGCGTCTCGACGCGCCGGAACGGCCGGGCAAGCCCTGGACGATGACGCTCTCCGTGCACGGATGACGAACCCGCCCGACACCCCAATGTCGCTCGCGGATGTTGACGTCCGGGACCTGATCCGGACGTTCGACCTGGACCCGTCCGGCCGGCTGTCGGGTGCGGCGGTGGCTCGCGGGCGGATCGGCGAGATCTGGCGTCTGGACACGCCGAGCGGGAGCTGGGCCGTCAAGCAGGTGGGCGAGGTGTCCCCGGAGGAGCTGACGGAGATCCTGGAGGGTGCGCGATTTCAGGAGGCGGCGGTCTCAGCGGGGGTGCCGGCGCCCGCGGTCCGCCGGGCCACGACCGGCGACCTCATCGGCGAGGTCTCCGGGCTCCGGGTTCGACTCGTCGCGTGGGTCGAGATGGACGAGCCGTCGCCGGACGTCGATCCGGCGGCGATGGGCCGCCTGGTCGCGGGACTTCACCGCGTCCCCTTCGATGGGTCCATCGGACTCGACCCGTGGTATGCCGATCCGGTGGGTGAGGCGCGCTGGCAGGAGGTTGTGGCGGCGCTGCGCGGCGCGCATGCGCCGTTCGCCGACGAGCTCGATGCCCTCAGGCCCGAGATCGCCGCCCTCGAGGGCCTGCTCGGCGGAGCGCCCCGGTCCCTGCGCACGTGCCACCGGGACCTGTGGGCGGACAACGTCCGATTCACGGGCGACGGCTCGTTGTGCGTCTTCGACTTCGACAACGCGGGTCTGGCGGAGCCGTCCCAGGAGCTGGCGGCCGTACTCGTCGAGTACGCGGATGCCGATCCGGCGCGGGGGTCGGCCCTCCGCGACGCGTATGAGGACGCCGGTGGTCCCGGTCGGGTGGAGCAGCCCACCGACTTCGCGATGCCGATCGCCCAGC
Organism: Candidatus Limnocylindrales bacterium; assembly: GCA_036555445.1. Lineage (GTDB taxonomy): Bacteria > Chloroflexota > Limnocylindria > Limnocylindrales > CSP1-4 > DATBLH01. The sequence goes on along the minus strand of DATBLH010000043.1, from coordinate 7,454 downwards.
TTCTCCACATCCTCGATGAGGGATGTCGTCGGTGGCTCGCGGCAACGTCCGTGGAGGACCGCGCGGACAACGAGGGCTGGGTCCGCGAGTTCCTCGCTCGGCCCCTGACGCGCTCGGTCATCGACACGCTCCTGCCTGCATGAACCAACGCCGACCGGCGACGGACGGCTCGACGGACTAGGCTGGCCACATGTCTGTCTTGCATGCGAATACGCCAACGCCAGCCCAGATCGACGAGCTCCGCCGATCCTTCGCAGGCGAGATCCTTCCGCCCGATGCGGCCGCCTACGACGATGCCCGGCGGGTGTGGAATGCGATGTTCGACCGCCGGCCGGCCCTCATCGTCCGACCCTCGAATGTCGCCGATGTCGTCACGGCCGTCCGCTTCGGCCGCGATCGGGACCTCGAGATCGCGGTCCGTGGCGGCGGTCACAGCGCGGTCGGCCACTCCACGAACGACGGCGGCCTGGTCATCGACCTCGGGCGCATGAACGCCGTCAGCGTCGACCCGGCCCAGCGACGGGCTCGCACCGGTGGCGGGGCGCTGCTGGGCCAGCTCGACATCGCGGCCCGGGAGCACGGGCTCGTCTGCCCGGTGGGCGTCGTCGGCCACACCGGTGTCGCCGGCCTCACGCTCGGTGGCGGCGTCGGCCGGCTCCAGCGCCAGTTCGGGCTGACGATCGACAGCCTTCGCGCGGTCGAGCTCGTGACTGCGGACGGACAGGTCGTAAGGTCGAGCGCAGATGACGAGCCCGAGCTGTTCTGGGGCATGCGTGGCGCAGGCGCCAACTTCGGCGTCGTCACCAGCCTCGAGCTCGACCTCCATCCGTTTTCGGGAACGCTCCACCGTGGGGTCCACGTGCACCCGACCACGAACATCCACGAGATCTGGCCGATCTTTCGCCGGTTCGCGTCCGCGGCGCCCGACACGGTCGCGGCGATCTTCACGGTCGCGCTCGCCGAACCTGCCGCGGACTACGTCGACTCCATCGCCGGCCAGCCGATCGTCGTCATCTCCTACAACCACAGCGGGGCAGCGGAGGACGTCGAGCACGACGTCGCACCGCTCCTTGCGGGTCCGAAGCCAGCCTCGGTGACGGCCACCAGTGAGCCGTACCTGACCGCGCAGCGGTCGAGCGATCTCGACCTCGCCTGGGGCTCACGGACGGTGATCCTCGGCGGCTATATCAGCGACTGTTCGCCGCCGATGCTGGATGGGTTGGTCGCGCACGTGGAGCAGATCCCGGGCGACAGCAGCATCTCGATCACGGCGCAGGGAGGCGCGATCGGCCGCGTCTCCGACGATGCCATGGCCTTCCACGGGCGGACCGCCCCGTTTGACGTCAGCCCGGACACCGCCTGGTCCGACCCGTCCCTCGACGAGGCGAACATGGCATGGACCCGACGGGCGATGGCGATCGTCGAACCGGAGCTCCTGCCCGGTCGCTACATCAACGAACTCTCGGAGGCCGGTCCCGAGGTCACCCGCGCCAGTTACGGCGACGCCAAGCTCGAGCGCCTGCAGGCTCTCAAGCGGGCCTGGGACCCGGACAACGTCTTCCACCTGAACCACAACGTCGCGCCGTAGCGGTCCCGTCCGCGCCGTGTATCAGCCGGGGCACCGGAAGTTCGAGGTCGAGGATCCCGCAGCGCTCCTTGCGGAGCTGTGCCCGATCGTGCCTGCGACCCTCGTGACCCACGGCCGGGACGGGTTCCGGTCCTCGATCCTGCCGATGCTCTTCGACCCAACTGACGGCCCGCAGGGCACCCTCCGCGGTCACCTTGCGCGCGGCAACCCGCAGTGGCGCGACATCGAGGCCGCGATTGCCGCCGGCGACGGTGCGACCGGGGATGGACTCGCCATCTTCAATGGCCCCGATGCCTACGTATCACCTGCGTGGTACGAGGAGAAGCGTCTCACCGGCAAGGTCGTCCCGACCTGGAACTACCTCACCGTCCAGGCGCACGGCACGATCACGACCGTCCACGATCCCGAATGGCTGATCCCGCACGTGGGCCGGCTGGTCGCGCGCCACGAGTCCGGCCGACCCGATCCGTGGGCGCTGACCGATGCACCCGACGACTACGTCCGCACCCAGGCGCGTGCCATCGTCGGCCTCGAGCTCCGCATCACCCGTCTCGAGGCGAAGGCCAAGCTCACCCAGAACCGCAGCGACGCCGACATCGAGGGAACGATCCTGGGGCTGGAGAGCGGAACGCCACGCGAAGGCGATGTCGCAAGGGCGATGCGCCGCCTGCGCTAGCCGAACCGCGCCCATTTCATGCGACAGGAGTGCCGCGATGTGCGAACCTGTCGGCCGCAGTCGCGACGAGAAACCACGAGGAAGGAGCGAAATGGGAGCAGCCATGTCCGGCCGGAAGGTGACCACCTCCTTGCGCGACATGAGGCCCCATGCGCACGCTCAATCTCGGCATCGTCGCCCAAGTCGACGCCGGTAAGACCACCCTCAGCGAACGACTCCTGTTCACGACCGGCGCGATCGACCACGTCGGTAGCGTCGACGCCGGCACCACCCAGACCGACTCCCTCGAGCTCGAGCGCGAGCGCGGGATCACGATCCGCTCCGCGGTCGCCTCGTTCCTGGTCGGCGACCTCGCCGTCAACCTCGTCGACACGCCCGGCCACCCGGACTTCATCGCGGAAGTCGAGCGCGTCCTCGGTGTGCTCGATGGCGCGGTGCTCGTGGTGTCGGCCGTCGAGGGCGTGCAGCCGCAGACACCGCTCCTGTTCCGGGCCCTCCAGCGCCTTCACGTCCCGACCCTGATCTTCGTCAACAAGATCGACCGGACCGGTGCGGATCCGGAGCGCGTGGTCACGGAGATGCAGAGACGGCTGTCGCCCGCGGTCGTCGCGACGGGCAACGACGACGTGCTGAGCGAGGTGCTGGCGGAGCATGACGATGCGGTTCTCCAGGCCTATGTCCGCGCCGACGGCGTCCTTCCGACGGCGTGGCTGCACGAGCAACTCGCCGCACAGACCCGGAAGGCCCAGGTCTACCCGGCGTACTTCGGCTCGGCTGCCCGAGGCGCCGGAATCGAGGAACTCCTGGGCGGGATCGACCGGCTGTTGGCCGGCGCCGTGGGCGACCCCGACGCACCCGTGTCGGGTCGCGTATTCAAGATCGAACGGACATCGTCCGGCGAGCGGGTCGCCTACGTGCGCCTGTTCGCCGGCACCCTCCGACCACGCCAGCGCGTGCGCGTGGGTGGGGGAGAGGAGGCCAAGGCGACCTCGATCCGCGTGTTCGCGCCCGCCGGCGCCCCCCGTCGGGACGTCCTGACGCCGGGCGAGATGGCGACGATCCATGGCCTGGGCGCGGTCCGGGTTGGCGACGCGATCGGTGAGCCGCCACCGGGTGAGCAGGTGACCGCGCGCTTCCCGCGACCGGCGCTGGAGGCCGTCGTGTTCGCGGTGCGTCCCGATCAGCAGGGATCACTCCGTGCGGCCCTCGGCCAGCTCGCCGAGCAGGACCCGCTGATCGACGTCCGGCAGGACGAGCGGCAGGAGATCGCGGTGTCGCTCTACGGCGAGGTCCAGAAGGAGGTCATCCAGGCGACGCTCGAGCGCGACTACGGCATCGCCGCCGACTTCCGCGAGACGACGACGGTGTGCATCGAGCGCCCCGCCAAGGTCGGCGAAGCGGACGAGGTCATCCACGCGAAGACGAAGACGAACATCACGGGCCGGAGCTCGCCGCTGAGCACGAACCCGTTCCGCGCCACGCTCGGGCTCCGGGTCGAGCCCGCTCCGTCCGGCTCAGGTGTCGAGTTCCGGGCCAAGGTCGAGCCAAGGCTCGTCCCCCTCTACCTGTACAAGACACCCGAGACGTTCGTCACCCACATGGAGGCGTACGTCCACGAGGCGCTGGCCGAGGGCCTCGCCGGCTGGCAGGTCACCGACTGCCGGGTGACGATGTGGGACGCCGGCTACGGCGCCCCGTCCACGAGCGCCGCCGACTTCCGGCGGCTGACGCAACTCGTCCTCATGACCGCGCTCCAGCGCGCCGGGACGTGGGTCTGCGAGCCGCTGGCCGACCTGTCGCTCGAGATGCCGACCTCGACCGCCCAGGGCGTCCTGAGTGCCCTCGGCCGCCTCGGAGGGCGCGTGACGGGCCAGTTCTCGGCCGGCGGCCTCACGCGCGCGTCCGCCGTGCTGCCGGTCGCCCGCGTCCGCCAGCTCCAGAACCAGATCCCCGGCCTGTCGATGGGGGAGGGGATCCTCGAGTCCCGTCCGGGCGGCTACCAGCCCATCGGCAACGACCCGCCACGCCGCGAACGCTCGAGCCCGAGCCCCCTCGACCGCGACGCCTGGCTGGCGTGGCTCGCGAAGCGCGGGTAGCACCCGGGCTCGCCGAAGGTGGCGAGAGGTATCGTTCGCTGGGCTGCGAGGAGGGCAGGCAGGATGCCGTCGGCGAGTCGAACCGTCGTGATCAAGCGCCCACCGTCGGAGGTGTTCGCCTTGATCGCAGACGAGACGCGTTCCAAGGACTGGCGGACGGGGGTGCTCGACATCGAACGTCTGTCCGGGGACGGGCTCAGAGCTGTCTACCGGCAGGGCGTGCGGGGTCCCGGCGGGCGCCGGATTGCGGCCGATTTCGAGATCACGGCGTACGAGCCACCGCGCCTGCTCAGCTTCCGCACGATCGCTGGGCCCGTACGACCCACCGGCGAGTATCGCCTCGCCGACGTCGCGGATGGGACCAGCCTGACCTTTTCGCTCGACGCTCGCCTCAATCCGCTGCTGGGCCTCCTGATGGGCGGCGCCGTGCAGCGCTCGATGGACGGTGAGATGGCCGGGCTCGATCGCCTCAAAGCCCTCCTGGAGCGCTGAGCGTCCGGCGGGCGGATACTGGCGGCTCGATGACGGATCGCCCGGCTGACGCGGCCCGCGCGCGTTACGACGAGCTTTACCGGCGCTCGCTCGACGACCCGGAGGGGTTCTGGCTCGAGGCGGCGAAGCGGTTGGACTGGCGCCGGCCACCTGACCGTGCGCTCGAGCTGCGCGAGCCGCCCGTCTTCGCCTGGTTCCCGGGTGGCCGCACGAACCTCTCGGTCAACGCGCTCGACCGGCACGTTGACGCCGGCCGGGGCGACCAGCCGGCCCTGATCGCGCTCGACGAACGCGGGAACCGCCGGAGGCTCACGTACCAAGAGCTCCTGGCCGAGGTCGAACGGGTCGCGGCCGGCCTCCGCGGCCTCGGCATCCGCAAGGGCGACCGGCTGACGATCTACATGCCCACATCGGCCGAGGCGATCGCGGCGATGCTCGCGACCGTCCGGATCGGCGCGATGCACTGCGTCGTGTTCGCCGGCTTCGGTGCCGGTGCGCTGGGCGACCGGATTCGGGCGAGCGGGTCGCGGCTGGTCCTTACCACGGACGTGACGTATCGCAAGGGCAAGGACATCGACCTGCTGGCCATCGTCGACGACGCCCTGGACGCGGGTCCGAGCCACGTCGAGCACCTCGTCGTGCTCCGGCGCAACGGCGGCTCCCGGCCGCCCCGCAACGGTGAGCTCTCATGGGACGACCTCCTCCGCTCCGGCGAGGGTCACGACGGCGGCAGCGCGGACACCGAGGCGACCGATCCCGCGTTCATCCTCGCCACCTCGGGCACGACGGCGAAGCCCAAGCTCGCCGTCCACACCCACGGTGGCTATGGCGTCCATGTCGCATCGATGGGCGACTGGGTGTTCGCGCTCCGTGGCGGCGAGACCTGGTGGTCGACGTCCGACATCGGCTGGATCGTCGGCCACAGCTACATCGTCTACGCGCCGCTCATGGCCGGCGCCGCGACGATCGCCTGGGAGGGCGCGATCGACCATCCCGATGCCGACAGCCCGTGGTCGATCATCGAGCGCGAGGGCGTCACCGGGGTGTTCAGCTCGCCGACCGCGATCCGGCTCCTCATGCGCTATGGCGAAGACGTCCCGCGTCGCCACGATCTCGGCCGCCTCGAGCGGTTCTTCTCCGCCGGCGAGGTGCTCAACCCGCCGGCCTGGGAGTGGCTCCAGCGAACGGTGCTCGAGGACCGCGTCCCGGTGATCGACCACATGTGGCAGACGGAGACCGGCGGCCCGATCTTCGGCAACCCCTACGGGATCGAGATGCTGCCCATCAAGCCGGGCTCGGCCGGGATCGCCCTGCCGGGGATCGAGGCGGATGTGATCGATGCCGATGGTCGTCCTGTCGGGGTGGGGGAGAAGGGAATCATGCGGATCACCCGCCCGTTCCCCGGCCTGATCGCGACCCTGTGGGGTGAACCCGAGCGCTACGTCGCCGACTACTGGCAGCGGATCCCGGGCGGCTATTACGTGGGCGACGCAGCCCACGTGGACGAGGACGGCTACGCCTGGTTCGCCGGCCGTGCCGACGAGATCATCAAGATCGCCGGCCACCGGATCGGGACGATCGAGGTGGAGACCGCGTTCCTCCGCCATCCGGCGGTGGCCGAGGCCGGGGTCACCGGCGTTCCCGACGAGCTCCGGGGCGAGGTGATCGAGGCGTTCGTGGCGCTCCGTGCCGGCCACGAGCCATCGGACGAGCTGCGGCGCGAGCTGCTCCAGACCGTGCGTCACGAACTGGGACCGGTGGCGGTGATCAGCCACGTCTCGTTCGTGGCAATGCTGCCCAAGACGCGGAGCGGCAAGATCATGCGCCGGGTGCTCAAGGCCGTCGCGATGGATCGCGAGCCGGGCGACCTCAGCACGATCGAGGACGAGGGCTCGGTCGACGAGGCCCATCGCGCCGTCGAGGAGCTTCGAGCCGGCCTCGTGACGTGAGAGAGGAGAGGCTGGTCGACGCCGTCTTCTTCGACCTGTTCGGAACGCTCCTCTCGCTGGCGCCTCTGGATCGTGTGTGTGACCGGCTGGCACCCGGACGCGGCCCGGAGATTGCCGCTCACTGGCGGGCACGGCAGGTCGAGGCATCCTGGCTCCGGACGGTGATGGACTCCTGGGCGGACTTCGACGTCGTCACCCGCGACGCCCTGGCGGCGACGGTGGACGAGCTGAGGATCGAACGCTCGGCGGACCTCGACGCCGTGGCGGAAGCGTTCGCGGAGCTGCCGCTGGTGGATGGGGCAGGGGAGGCCGTCCGGGCACTCCACGGGGACGGCCTCGCGCTCGGTGTGCTGACGAATGCCTCCACCCAGACGCTGGAGCGCGCGACCGCCAGACTCGACCTGCCGTTCGAACACTTGCTGTCGGTTGACGCCGCCCGGCGGTACAAGCCCCACCCGAGCGTCTACCAGCTCGCCGCCGACGCCACCCGGCTTCCACCTGACCGGTTCGGTTTCGTCACCGCCAACGGCTGGGACGCCGCCGGCGCCCGCACCTTCGGGTTCCGCGTCGCCTGGCTCCGCCCGAGCCCGAGTGCCAGCCTGCCTTCGGTCGGCGCGCCAGAGCCGATCGTCGTCACGTGGTCGCAGGTCCCC
>DATBLH010000011.1:0-95917 GCA_036555445.1 Candidatus Limnocylindrales bacterium | reverse complement strand
TCCGGTTGCCGCTCCGCTCCCGCGTCGGGTAGCCTTGCGCGAACGCACCGGAACGAGGTCAGCGCCACGTGTTCCTACCCCTGGCGGGTCTCCTCGTGGGCGTCCTGGCGGGTCTCGTCCTCAACGTCGATGTCAGCTTCGAGTTCAGTCGCTATTCGGCCGTGGCGATCCTCGCCGCGCTCGATTCGGTCCTCGGGGCGGTCCGGGCGGAGCTCGACGGGGTCTACGACAATCGGATCTTCATCACCGGCTTCGTCACCAACGCGATCGTCGCCGTCATCCTCACGTTCATCGGCGATCGGCTCAGCCTGGATCTCTATCTCGTGGCGCTGATCACGTTCGGGCTCCGGATCTTCAACAACGTCGCGCTGATCCGGCGACACTTGGTCTAGCCGGTCGGGCGACCGGGATCACAGGAGGCACCCGAGGGAGTGGAGAGGGAAGCGGTCCTCGTCGGCATCGACGTCGGCACGACCAAGGTGTGCGCCCTGATCGGCGAGGTGAGCCGCGACGGCCGGCTGACGATCATGGGTCACGGCACCGTCCCGGCCTCGGGACTCAAGAAGGGCGTCGTCGTCAACATCGACCAGACGGTGCGCTCGATCGCCGATGCCGTGGAACGCGCCGAGCGCCTCTCGGGCTGGAAGATCGATCGCGCCTTCGTGGGCGTGGGCGGGCAGCACGTGGAGAGCCTCAACTCGCCGGGCCAGGTCGCGGTGACCTCGCACCAGCGCGAGGTGAGCCGGCACGACATCGATCGCGCGATCGAGGTGGCCCGGGCGGTGTCGATCCCGTCCAACCGCGAGGTCCTCCACGTGGAGCGGCGCGACTTCACCGTCGACGGCCAGGCCGGCGTCAAGGACCCGCTCGGGATGAGCGCCCTCCGGCTGGAGGTCGAGACGCACATCGTGACCGCGTCCGCGACCGCCGTGCAGAACCTGACCAAGTGCGTCGAGGCGGCGGGCGTGAAGATCGACGAGCTCGTCGCCAACGCCCTCGCATCGGCCGAGGCCGTGATCGACGAGACCCAGAAAGAGCTCGGCGTCGCGGTCGCCGACATCGGGGCCGGCACGACCGACCTCGCGATGTTCGCCGAGGGCTCGCCGTTCCATACCGCGGTGCTGCCGATCGGTGGCAACAATGTCACCAACGACGTCGCGATCGGTCTCAAGACGGGCCTTCCGGCGGCCGAGGAGCTGAAGATTCGCGAGGGGACGTGCGACCTGCGCGGTCTCGCGGGCGACGAGGAGATCAGCGTCGCCACCCTGGGCGAGGACGCGGGGCGGACGGTCTCCCGGCTCGAGGTGTGCCAGATCATCGAAGCCCGGATGCGCGAGACCTTCGAGCTGCTGGGCGCCGAGATGCGCAGCGCGGGCGCGGGGATGCTGCCTGCCGGACTCATCCTCACCGGCGGCGCGTCGCAGCTGGCGGGGGTTGCCGAGCTGGGCCGGGACGTCCTCCAGATCCCGGTTCGGGTCTCCGCGCCGTCGAACATCGGGGGACTCGTGGACACCCTCCTCAATCCGGCCTACAGCACCGCCGTGGGGCTCCTGTCCTGGGGCGCGGTCGCCCTCACCGCGGGTGAGCCGCTGCGCTACGAGTCGGCGCCCGCCGCCGGCGTGTTCGGGCGGCTGCGGGACGCGGTCCGGAGCATGTTTCCGTAGACACCGCGGAGATCACCGTCCGGACCGGCTCCGCCGCCGGCCTCCACGACCTCACCGCCGAGTGCGCGCGGTTTGCTGCCCGGGCGTCGGACGGGGGCGACGGTCTGCTCTCGGTGTTCGTTCCCCACGCAACCGCGGGGCTGGTGGTCGTGGAGCTCGGCGCCGGCTCCGATACCGACCTGCTCGCCGCCCTCGACCGGGTCCTGCCGCGAGACGATCGCTGGCGGCATCGCCACGGCAGTCCAGGCCACGGCGCGGACCACGTGCTGCCGCTCCTCGCGCCGCCGTCGCTCACGGTGCCGGTCGTTGGCGGCCGGCTGGCCCTCGGGACGTGGCAGTCGATCGCGCTCCTGGATCCCAATGTCGACAACCCCGTTCGCACGGTGCGCCTGAGCTACCTGGCCGGCTAACGCTCCGGGGCGGAACGGAGTCATCCGGGGCCGTCCGGTGCGGTCGGGCAACGCCGTTCCCGGATCGCGTGCGTGGGGCCATCTTGGCGCTATCGGCGTCGGCGGGATGCCCGTTATACTCGCCCGCAGCCGTCCGGACCGCGTGCAGGGAGGGTCCGTAGCGGCGACCATCCGACGAGACCACACGACGGCCCCCAGAGCCACCGGAGGAAGGCGATGCCGCTGCGTTCTGATTCCGAGAACTTCGCCCTGATCCGGGTCATCGGTGTCGGTGGCGGCGGCAGCAACGCCGTGAACCGGATGATCCGGGCCGAGATGATGGGTGTCGAGTTCATCGCCTGCAACACGGATGCCCAGGCCCTCCTCCAGTCGGACGCTCCGCACAAGATCCGGATCGGCGACAAGGTCACGCGCGGCCTCGGCGCCGGCGGCGATGCGACGATCGGCCAGCGGGCCGCAGAGGAGGACTCCGAGAAGATCGCCCAGGCCCTCGAGGGCTCGGACATGGTGTTCATCACCGCCGGGCTGGGTGGCGGCACGGGCTCGGGCGGTGCCCCGGTCGTGGCCGAGATCGCCAAGGAGGCCGGTGCCCTCACGATCGGCGTGGTCACGAAGCCGTTCGGGTTCGAGGGCGCAAAGCGCCGGATCACCGCGGAGCGCGCGGCCGAGGAGCTGAAGTCCAAGCTGGACACGCTGATCACGATCCCCAACGATCGGCTGCGCGACGTGGTCCAGAAGAACACCTCGATCCTGGATGCGTTCCGCGTCGTGGACGACGTGCTCCGCCAGGGCGTCCAGGGGATCAGCGACATCATCACGATGCCCGGGCTGATCAACCTCGATTTCGCCGACGTGCGCGCGATCATGAAGGACGCCGGGTCTGCCCTCATGGGCATCGGCCGGGCCACCGGCGAGAACCGCGCCCTCGAGGCCGCCCGGATGGCGATCGCGAGCCCGTTGCTCGAGGTGAACATCCAGGGCGCCCAGGGAATCCTGTTCAACATCACGGGCTCGTCCAACCTGTCGCTCCACGAGGTCACCGAGGCCGCCGAGGAGATCCGTGCCGCTGCGGACCCGGAAGCGAACGTGATCTTCGGCACCAGCTTCAACGAGCGGCTCGGCGACGAGGTCGCGATCACCGTCATCGCCACGGGCTTCGACGGCACCCGCCGACGGGAGCCCGTCCGGCGGGAGTCGACGGCTGCGCACCCGGCGGTCGATGGCGCTGCCCGGCCGACCCGCGAGCGCGACTTCCTCGAGGAGCTGGAGCGGCAGCGGACACAGCTCGCCGACGCGGGCGTGACCGAACCGCCGGTCCGGTTCGACGAGGACGCGGCGGCAGCGGCTCTCGCGGATCGCCCGGTGCGCGAGCCGGTGCCGGTGATCAAGCGGCCGGCGCTCGACGCCGACGACCTGGAGATCCCGAGCTTCCTGCGGCGCAAGTAGCCGGCGGCCGGTGGACCGGCCGTCGCGGCACGAGCAGGACCAGCTCCGCCAGGCGCACGAGCGCGTCCTCGCGCGGATCCGGGATGCGTGCGCCCGCGTCGGCAGGGACCCCTCGACGGTCCGTCTCGTCGCCGTCTCCAAGACGGTCCCGGTCGAGCGGCTCCAGGTCGCCGCGGCGGGCGGGCTGACGGTGTTCGGCGAGAACCGGGTGCAGGAAGCGGAGGGCAAGGTCGGCAGCGTGACCGGGGCTCGCTGGCACCTCGTGGGTCCCCTCCAGTCGAACAAGGTCCGTCGCGCGGTGGCGACCTTCGATGTGATCGAGACGATCGATTCGCTCGACCTGGCCAGGCGCGTCGACCGCATCGTCGCCGAGGAGCGGCCGGGCACGCGGCTCCCGGTCCTGCTCCAGGTCAACGTCGATCGCGACCCGGCGAAGGCAGGCTTCGATTCGGCCGATCTCGGGCTGGTCATCGAGGAGCTGCTGGCCCTGCCCGCGCTCGAGATCGGGGGTCTGATGACGGTTGGCCGGCAGGTGGACCGGATCGAGGACTCGCGGTCGACCTTCCGGGCACTGCGGAAGATCGGCGACCACCTCCGGGCCAGCCACCCGAGACTGGGACCCGAGCTCTCGATGGGCATGAGTGACGACTTCGAGATCGCCATCGAGGAGGGCGCGACGAACGTCCGCGTCGGTCGGGCGTTGTTCGGCGAGCGGCCTCACTGAGCATCGACGGACGGTCTGCGGCGGCCGCCGGAGGGCCGCGGACCGGCTGCTAGACTCCGATTCGTGCAGGCCTTCGCCCGGAACTTCCTGTCCCTGTTCGTCCTCGCCCTGATCGTCCTGATCTTCGGCCGCGTCCTCGTTTCGTGGGTGGACCCGATGGGCCGGAACGCCGCCTCGGCGTTCATCATCCAGACCACCGAGCCGATCCTCGCCCCGGTCCGCCGCCTGCTCCCGAGGACCGGGATGATCGACCTGTCGCCCACGATCGTCCTGCTGATCCTGTTCGCATTGCTCCGGGCGTTCACCTAGGCCTCGGCAGCCGGACGACCTGGACGGGATCGAAGCGCGGTTCGCCGTCCGGGTCACTCCGCGATCCGGGTTCGGCCGTGTCACGGGCGTCGTCGACGGCGTGACGGCGGACGACCTTTGGGCGCGCCGGCCGGGCCTCCGGGTCTGACCCCGATGCTGGGGTATGATCGCCGCCGCGAGGCGTCCCGGGCGATTAGCTCAGTCGGTCAGAGCGCGCGGTTCACATCCGCGAGGTCACTGGTTCGAGCCCAGTATCGCCCACCACCACCCGGCCCTCGGACGCGAAGGAGCCGCTAGGCAGGGCCGGCGAGTCGGCGCAGGACGGCCGGCAGGATCCCTCCCTGGCGGTAGTAGTCCACCTCGATCGGGCCGTCGAGGCGGGCGATCGCTTCGAACCGGCGCTCGCCGCCGCCATCATCCATGGCCGTGACCACCACTCGCGAACGCGCCGATGGGGTCCCTGACGGCCAGCGGACGGCATACCTTTCGCGACCGGTGAGGCCCAGGGATGCTGCACCGTCGCCGGGTCCGAACTGGATCGGGAGGACCCCCATCCCGACCAGGTTCGAACGGTGGATTCGCTCGAACGATTCGGCGACCACCGCCCGGACACCGAGGAGCGCAGTCCCCTTCGCCGCCCAGTCCCGCGACGAGCCAGAGCCGTACTCCCGGCCGGCCAGGACGATGAGCGGCACACCCTCGTCCCGGTAGCGGATCGCCGCGTCGTAGATGAAGGTCTCCTCGCCGTCCGGGAGGTGGACGGTGTGCGGACCCTCCCGGTCACCGGCGAGCGCGTTCCGGAGCCGGATGTTCCCGAACGTCCCGCGCATCATCACCTCATGGTGTCCGCGCCGGGCGCCATAGGAGTTGAACTGCAACGGCGGCACGCCGTGCTCCTGGAGCCACTGGCCCGCCGGCGACCACGGGGCGATGGACCCGGCCGGCGAGATGTGATCGGTGGTCACCGAATCCCCGAGGACCACCAGCACCCGGGCGCCCTCGATGTCGCCCACCGGCGCCGGCTCCATGCCCATCCCGTCGAAGAACGGCGGCCTCGCGATGTAGGTCGACGTGTCGTCCCAGGCGTAGCGGTCGCCGGACGGGATCGGCAGCGCGCGCCAGCGATCGTCGCCCTCGAACACGACCGCGTAGGTCTGGCGGAACAGCTCGGGATCGATCGCCGTTCCGATCACCTCGCGGATCTCGTCCGGGCGCGGCCACAGGTCGGCGAGCATCACCGGCCGGCCGTCACGATCGGTCCCCAACGGCTCCAGCGTGAGGTCGATGTCCACCCGGCCGGCGAGCGCGAACGCGACCACGAGCGGTGGCGATGCGAGATAGCTCGCCCGCGCGAGGGGATGGATCCGGCCCTCGAAATTGCGATTCCCGGACAGCACCGCGGCGACCACCAGGTCATTGGCCTCGACGGCGGCCGCGATCGGCTCGTCGAGCGGCCCCGAGTTGCCGATACAGGTCGTGCAGCCGTAGCCGGCGAGCGCGAAGCCGAGCTCCTCCAGCGGCGCCATCAGGCCTGCGGCCTGGAGATAGCCCGTCACGGCCTTCGAGCCCGGCGCCAGCGAGGTCTTCACCGACGGCTGCACGGTCAGTCCACGGGCCACGGCGTTGCGGGCCAGCAGCCCGGCGCCGATCATGACGGTCGGGTTCGAGGTGTTCGTGCACGAGGTGATCGCGGCGATCACCACCGAGCCCGTCCGGAGCGTGACGTGGCGACCGGCCACCTCGACCGGCACCGGCCGGTACTCCCGGTCGTCGTCCACCACCGGTGCCGGCGCCTCCATCGCAGGCGACGGCCGCGGGGTCGTGGCCGGTTGCGCCGACGGCTCGGCGGTCGAGAACGCCGGTGGGTCACTGGCCGGGAACGACTCGTCCGAGGCCTCGTCCACGGGTCCGGTCGGCGTGCCGGTGGAAGGCAGCTCGCCGGGTGCCTCGAGGCCGTCCGGGAACGTCGACCGGAAGCTGGACCGGAGTGCCGTCAACGGGACGCGGTCCTGCGGCCGGCGAGGGCCGGCGACGGAGGGCTCCACGGAGGCCAGATCGAGCTCCAGGAGATCGTCGAACACCGGCGCTTGACCCTGCTCGCGCCACAGTCCCTGGGCCCGGGCATAGCGTTCCACCAGCGCGATCCGCTCGGCCGAGCGCCCGGTCAGCCGCAGATACGCGAGGGTCTCGTCGTCGATCGGGAACAGGGTCGACGTCGCCCCGAACTCCGGGCTCATGTTCGAGATCGTGGCCCGGTCGGCGAGCGACAGGCCGGCCAGGCCATCGCCCGCGAACTCGACGAACGCACCCACCACGCCGTAGCCGCGCAGGAGCTCGGTGACGACGAGCACGAGATCCGTCGCCGTCGACCCGCGCGGAAGCTCGCCGTGGAGCCGCACCCCGACGATCCGCGGCATCGGCTGATACAGCGGTTGCCCGAGGAGCACGGCCTCCGCCTCGATCCCGCCGACGCCATAGCCCAGGACCCCAAGGGCGTTGATCATCGTGGTGTGGGAGTCGGTGCCGACCAGCGTGTCGGGATAGGCGACCCGGCCCGACTCGTCGTCCCCGTCGACGACGACCGTGGCCAGGTACTCCAGGTTCACCTGGTGCACGATCCCGGTTCCCGGTGGCACGACCCGCAGGTCACGGAACGCCGTCTGTGCCCAGCGGAGGAGCTGGTAGCGCTCCCCGTTGCGCTCGTACTCGCGATCGACGTTGAACGCGAATGCGCGCTCGTTCCCGAACATGTCCACCTGGACCGAGTGGTCGATGACGAGGTCGGCCGGGACCAGCGGATTCACGCGCGCCGGGTCACCGCCCAGGTCGGCCATGGCATCGCGCATGACGGCGAGGTCGACGACCGCGGGCACCCCGGTGAAGTCCTGGAGGATGACCCGCGCCGGCATGAACGGCACCTCGGCCTCGGCCGCCCCACCGGGCTGCCACGCCGCCAAAGCTTCCGCGTCCTCGGGGCGGACGATCCCGCGACCGGCCTGGCGGAGGACGTTCTCGAGCAGGATCCTGAGCGTCACCGGGGCCAGGTCGAGGTCGAGCCGGTCGCCCAGGACGGAGAGCCGGTAGTAGTCCGGCAGCCCGTCCCCGAGCGAGGCTCGAGCGCCGAACGGATCGGGCAGAGGCACGGTCGGGAGTCCCCCGGTGGATCGCTACACTCGTCGCATGGAAGGGTACCGCCTGCCCGTCCGCGGCCGGGTCGACTGAACCTTGCGACCCTGGCCGGACGAGGAGGACGACGCCGCCGACGAACGCTCCACGGCCGACGCGGTCCGCGACGCCGGGATCGATCTCGACCCGACGCCGCACGGTGGCCACCGTCATGCCGAGGACGGTCATCCCGACGGGTCGGAGGCGCACGACCACTCCCACCCGCACCACCGGAGCCAGCCAGGCGAGGCACCGCTCGTCGGCATCGTCGGTGCCGGGGCCGTGGGCTCGGCGCTGGGACTCGCGCTGTCACGAGCCGGATGGCCGGTGGCCGCGGTGGCGTCGCGCGACCCGGAGCGTCGGAATCGATTCGGGACGCTCGTCCCGGGTGCCCGACGGTTCGCCGAGGCGAGCGCGCTCCTGGACGAGGTGGAGCTCGTCCTCGTCTGCGTGCCGGATGATGCCATCGGCCAGGTGGCGGCCTCGATCCGCCTGTACAGCGGCCAGGCGATCGTCCATACCAGCGGCCTGCTCGGCGCCGACGTCCTCGAGCCGGCCCTCGCGGCCGGGACCCAGGCGGGTTCGTTCCACCCGCTGGTCGCCTTCGCGGACACCGAACGGGCGGTGGCCGCACTCCACGGCGCAACGATCGCGATCGAAGGCGACGATCAGCTCGCCGGCCTGCTGGCCGGAATGGCCGAGGCCGTGGGCGCGACACCGGTCCGGCTGGCCGCCGGGACCAAGCCCGCGTACCACGCCGCGGCGGTGCTCGCCGCAGGCGGCTTCGTCGCCCTCCTCGACGCGATCGCGGAGCTGGGCCGGGTGGCCGGACTCGATGAGCCCGGCTCGCTGGCGATCTACGGCCCGCTCGTGGAGCAGACGCTGGACAACGCCCGGACCCTGGGCATCCGCGCCGCACTGACAGGTCCGATCACCCGTGGCGACCGCGGGACCCTCGAGGCGCACCTGGCCACGCTACAGGCCCATGCCCCCGGTGTCCTGGCGCTCTATCGAGCCGCCGCCGAACGCGAGATCGAGCTCGCGGAGGGCCGTGGCGCGCTGACAACGAAGGTCGCTCAGGACCTCCGCGCGATGCTTGCAACGCCGGTCTGAGGCAGTACCATTGCGCCCGATGGAGCACAACATTGCCGCCCGGTACGCGGCGAGGCCGGTAGCGCGGTTCGTCCGCCCCGGGGCCCGAGACCGCGACCGGCGGCTTGGGCTCCGATCGAGCGTCATCTTCCGAGCAGCGACCCACCGGGCCACCGTCCTGCGGACGAGCGACCCCGGTCCTCTCGCCCGTCTGCGCGCAAGCGGGCGGGGGCTTCGCCCCGCCCATGGCCTGCGGCCGACGACCGGGCGCCCACGCCCGGCCGTGACGATGCGCTGGGCCAGCTTCGCGCGTCGCGGCCCGGATCTCCGCTCCAGCGCCGCCCCGGCGCCGTGGCGCGCCTGAGGAACGCCACCGCCACCTCCTCCGGCGGGATCGTCGTGCGCTACCGGGAAGGGGAGCCCCAGCTCGTCGTCGGCATGCGCCGGCGCGAACGCGATAACGTCACCTGGACGCTGCCCAAGGGGACGCCGTTGCCCGGCGAGACCCGCGAGGAGACGGCCCTGCGTGAGGTTGGCGAGGAGACCGGTCTCGCGGTCCGGATTGCGGGGCCGCTCGCCCACATCCGGTACACATTCGTCCAGTCGGGGACGCGCATTCACAAGACCGTGCACTACTTCCTCATGGAGCCCGTGGGTGGCGACCTCGCCGACCACGACCACGAGTTTGCCGACGTCCGGTGGGTTGACTTCCGGGACGCGCCGGCACTGCTCACGTTCGAGACCGAACGCGACCTGGTGGCCCGGGCCGCCGCGGCGATCGAGGCGGGTGGCCTGACCGGCGACACCGCGCCCGTCGACGGCGAGGGGATCGCCGAGGCCGGCGCCTGACCGTGGTCGGCCCTGCCGAGACGGCGCTCGTCCACAGCCCGCTCGAAACCGTCCACCGGAGCCTGGGCGCCCGGCTGATCGAGTTCGCCGGCTGGCTGATGCCGGTGCAGTACGCGGGCATCCTCGAGGAGCACCGCGCCGTCCGCGAACGTGCCGGCCTGTTCGACCTGTCGCACATGGGCGAGCTGTTCGTCCTGGGTGAGGATGCCGCCGTCGGCCTCGCGGCAGCCCTCGTGTCCGACCCCCGCACCCTTGCGGTCGGCCGCGCGCAGTACTCGATGATCTGCGCCGCCGACGGTGGCGTTCTCGACGACCTGATCGTCTACCGCCTGGGCGAGGAGCGCTTCCTCGTCGTCGCGAATGCAGCCAACGCCCACCTCGTGAGCGACCTGCTCGCGGAGCGGATCGGCGGGGTCAAGGCGATCCTCGACGATCGCTCGCTCGCGACGGCCCTGGTCGCCATCCAGGGTCCGGCCGCTGCGGCCGTGACGGCGCCGTTGACCGACGTGGACCTGGCGGCGCTGCGCTACTACGCCATTGCCGAGGGCACGGTGGCAGGCATCCCGGCACTCCTGGCGCGGACCGGGTACACGGGCGAGGACGGGCTCGAGATCTTCGTCGAGACCTCGCGCGCCGAGGAGCTCTGGCGCGCGCTCCAGGACGCGGGTCGCGACGCGGGCGTCGTTCCGTGCGGACTGGGTGCCCGAGACACCCTTCGGCTCGAGGCGGGCATGCCCCTCTACGGCAATGAGCTCGACCCCGAGACGAGCCCCTACGAGGCCGGCCTCGGCCGGGTCGTCAAGCTGGACAAGGACGGGGACTTCGTGGGGCGGGCCGCCCTCGAGAAGGTGGCCCGGGAGGGACCGGTCCGCCGCCTCGTCGGCCTCATCGTGCGCGGCCGCGGGATCGCCCGCCACGGTCATCCGGTGTGGTCCGCCGACCGACGGACGGGCAGCGTGACGAGCGGCACGCACTCGCCGACCCTCGGGGTCCCGATCGCGATGGCGTACGTCGCTCCGGGCGACGCGGAGCCGGGTACGATACTGGCCGTCGAGATCCGTGACACCCGCGTCGAGGCCGAGGTCGTCCCGCTTCCGTTCTATCGTCGCCCGGGCTAGCTGACCCGGGGGCGTTGGGGCCCGTCTCGTCCGCACAGCGCCCTGGCCACAGGAGGAGCCGCCCGGATGGTGCCGACCGACCTGCGCTACACGAAGGACCACGAGTGGATCCGGGTGGACGGCGACGAGGCGACGATCGGGATCACCGCCTACGCTGCCGACCAGCTCGGTGACATCGTGTTCGTCGAGCTTCCCGAGGCGGGTCGATCCCTCGAGCAGTTCGCGACGTTCGGTGTGGTCGAGTCGGTGAAGGCCGTGAGCGACCTGTTCGCACCGGTGGCGGGCGAAGTCGTGGAGGCCAATTCGGCCCTGACCGGGCAGCCCGAGCTGATCAACGGTGCGCCCTATGGCGACGGCTGGATGATCCGGGTCCGGATCGCCGACCGGGCGCAGCTCGATGAGCTCCTGGAGCCGGCCGCGTACGACGCCCTCGTCGCGGGGAGCTAGCGCGCGATGCCCTACGGGCCCCATACGCCGGCCGATCGAGAGCAGATGCTCGCGGCCCTGGGCCTCACCTCCGTCGACCAGTTGTTCGAGGACATTCCCGAGGCGCTCCGGGCCAGCCCGCTCGGACTTCCCGCTGCGGAGCCCGAGCTCGAGCTTGCCGCCCGGCTGAGTGCCCTGGCCGGGCGCAACCGGGCCGACCTGGCATCGTTCCTGGGTGCCGGCGTCTACCGCCACTGGAGTCCGCCGGCCGTCGACCAGATCCTCCTGCGCGGTGAGTGGTACACGGCCTATACGCCGTACCAGCCGGAGGTCAGCCAGGGGACGCTCCAGAGCATCTACGAGTACGAGTCGTTGCTCGCCGAGCTGACCGGCCTGGACGTCGTCTCGGCCTCCCACTACGACGGCGCTGCGGCGACGGCCGAGGCAGCGCTGATGACGTGCCGCGCGACGCATCGCGACCGGGTCCTGGTTTCGCGTGCAGTCCATCCCCAGTACCGCGAGACGCTTGCGACCTACTTCTCCGGCGGGCTGTCCCTGGAAGAGCTGCCGCTGGTCGCCCAGGGCGAGCTGGCCGGGACGACCGACCTCGCTGCCCTCGAGCGGTCGCTCTCGGATGCGGATCGTCCCGTTGCGGGGGTCGTCTTGGGCCAGCCGAACTTCCTCGGCCTCCTGGAACCAATGGCCGAGGCCGCGCGCCTCGCCCACGAAGCGGGAGCCCTGTTCGTCGCCGTCTGCGAGCCGGTCTCGCTCGGGGTCCTTGCGCCACCCGGCGCGTATGGCGCCGACATCGCCGCCGGCGAAGGCCAGCCCCTCGGGATCCCGCCCCAGTACGGCGGCCCCTACCTCGGCATCCTCGCGTGCACGGAGCCGCTGGTCCGGCAGATCCCCGGGCGGCTGGTGGGCATGACCACCGACCTCGAGGGGCGGCGAGCGTTCGTGATGACGCTCCGCGCGCGCGAGCAGGACATCCGGCGGGACAAGGCGGCCTCGAACATCTGCACCAACCAGGCGCTGCTCGCGCTCGCCGCCTCCGTCTACCTCGCGGTGATCGGACCGCACGGACTGCGGGACGTGGCTGCGCTCGGCGCCGCACGCGCGAGGGAGCTGGAGAAGGCACTGGTCGCCGCGGGAGCCCATCGCGCCCACGACGCCGCGTTCCTCAACGAGTTCGCCGTCCGCGTCCCCAACGCCCGGCTCGTCCATCGCCGGCTCCTCGAGCGCGGTGTCCTGGCCGGGCTCGTGCTCGAGGACGTCCTGCCCGACGAGGATGACCTGCGGGACACGCTCCTCGTCTGTGCCACGGAGGTCACCACGCCGGCCGAGATCGCCCGGTTCGCGACGGCGCTGGAAGAGGCACTCAGCGGCCGGCCGCCGGTCGCCGTCGAGGCCGGTGCAGGCGCCGCCGGCGCGGCGAGCCCGGGACGCCGCGGATGAGCGTCACCGGGCCGCGGCTCCAACCGACGCTGTTCGAGCGCTCTCGAGCCGAACGCGGTGGCGGCAAGATCCCGCATCCACCGAAGGACGCCCTGTCCGGGATCCCCGCCCATCAGCTGCGAGGTGACGCGCCCGGCCTGCCGGAGATCAACGAGGTCGAGGTCGTCCGCCACTATGTCAACCTGTCGCAACTGAACTTCGCGGTCGACACCGGCTTCTACCCGCTCGGTTCGTGCACCATGAAGTTCAACCCCAAGCTCAACGAGTGGGCCGCCCGGCTCCCCGGCTTCGCCGGCGCGCATCCACTCGCCCCCGACGAGGCCGTCCAGGGAACCCTGCAGCTGCTGTGGGAGCTCCAGGGGATCCTGGCCGAGGTCACCGGGATGCGGGCGGTCAGCCTGCAGCCGGCAGCAGGCGCCCAGGGTGAGCTGACCGGGATCCTGATGATCCGGGCCTATCACCGCTCCCGCGAGGACCGCGAGCGGTCGGAGGTGCTGGTCCCGGACTCGGCCCACGGCACCAACCCAGCCACGGCGTCGATGGCCGGCTACCGGACCGTGAGCATCCCGTCGGCCCGTGACGGGGGCGTGGACGTAGAGGCGTTTCGGTCCGCGCTCGGGCCCCGTACCGCCGCGGTCATGATCACCAACCCGTCCACGCTCGGGCTGTTCGAGCGCCGGATCGGGGAGCTCCTCGAGGCCGTTCACGAAGCGGGCGCCCTCGCGTACATGGACGGCGCCAACCTGAACGCGATCCTGGGCCGGTTCAAGCCCGGCGAGGCCGGCTTCGACGTGATGCACCTCAACACCCACAAGACGTTCAGCACCCCCCACGGTGGCGGCGGACCCGGGGCGGGTCCGGTCGGAGTGGGCGAGCTCCTGGAGCCGTTCCTGCCGGTTCCGCGGGTGATCCGGGACGACGACGGCTCATTCCGCCTCGAGCGAGCCGGTGAGCGGCCAACCTCGATCGGGCGCATGCGGAGCTTCGTCGGCAGCACCGGGGTGCTCGTCCGCGCGTACGCATACCTCCGCGCCCACGGTGCCGAGGGCCTCCGCGAGGTGACCGACGACGCGGTCCTGGCCGCCAACTACCTGAAGCACCGGCTGGCGACCGACGGCTCCTACGACATCCCGTTCGAGCAGGCGTGCAAGCACGAGTTCGTGGCGTCGGCGGCCGGGATCAAGAAGCGCACCGGGGTCCGGACGCTGGACATCGCGAAGCGGCTCATCGATCACGGATTCCACCCGCCCACGATCTATTTTCCGCTCACCGTGGAAGAAGGGATGCTCGTGGAGCCGACCGAGACCGAATCGCTCGAGACCCTCGATGCGTTCGCCGATGCGCTGATCGAGATCGCCCACGAGGCGGGGAGCGAACCGGCGGTGGTGACCGGGGCGCCGCACACCGCCCCCGTCCGCCGGCTGGACGAGGCGACCGCGGCGCGCCAGCCGAACCTTCGCTGGCGTCCGATGACGGGCCGGCAGATGCCCTGCCCCGATTAAGGCGGCGCGCGGCCGCTTCGCGACGCCGTGACGGAGCGAGAAGTTCACAAACACTGAACCTTCCCGGCGCAGGGGCCGTATCGTATGGGTACAGCGGGGGGACGCTGACGCGTGAGCGGGAGAATCACGACGAGCGAAACCATGTCTCCCGAGCCGAGTGCCCACGTCCGCCGAACGGACGCAGAGCTCATCGGCCGGATCAAGGCAGACGATCTCGACGCCTTCGAGGCGTTCTTCGACCGACATCGAACACTGATCTTCCGGACGGCGTACGGCCTCACCGGGGATCGACAGGCGGCCGAAGAGGTGCTCCAGGACACGTTCGCGCGTGCCTGGCGTCACCGTGCGTCGCTGATCGCCCACGTTTCCCCGGTCCCCTGGCTGCACCGGGTGGCGCTCAACCTGTGCTACTCCAGGCTCGATCGCAAGCGGATCCCGGCCGAGCCGATCGGCGACGCGAACGTCGCCGGACTGCGCGACCAGGCGACCGAACCGGCCGAGCGGGCAGAGCAGCAGGAGCTGCGCCGAATCGTTCGTGACGGGATCGCACAGCTTCCGCCCAAGCACCAGAACGTGGTCGTCCTGTACTACCTCCACGGCCTCTCGCTCCAGGAGACCGCGAACTTCCTCGATGTGCGGCTGGGCACCGTGAAGTCCCGCCTGCATTACGCGCTCCGTGGCCTGCGGGCGCATCTCGAGCGCGATCGCCGTTTCGAGCATGCCTACCCCGCGGTCGTGCCGGCCGTCGGCGCCGTGTCCCGGGATCGATCGCGATGATCAGCCGGGTCTTCGAGCCGTGCGCCGTGTACCAGGCGACGCTGATCGATCTCGTCGACGGTGGCGGCCGAACGAGCGCCACCCAGGCGGCCCTCGATCACCTCGACGGCTGCGAGAAGTGCGAGGCCCAGCTCACCGAGATTGCACTGGCGATCGCGGCCCTGCGCCGGATCGGTCGCGACCTCGCCGCCGTCGAGGCGCCCGCCGACGCCTGGCCCGGGTTGCGTGCCCGGCTGGCGCGGCGCTCGCGTCGCGCGACCATCATGTCGCCGCTGGCGGGGATGGCGATCGGGATCGCCGTCGTCGCATCGACAGTGCTGCCACGCTGGAGCACGAGCCAGCCCCTCGTGGTCCCGGGCGTCGATCCGGTGGCGATCGAACGGGTCGCCGAGCAGGCATTCCTTCGAACCCGAAGGCCGATCGTGCCTGTGGCCGATCTGCGAGCTCTGGGCCCGCGGCCCGATCCGGATTCCGCGAGACCCGCCGAGAAGGAGGTGGCCAACGGACCCAGCGGACGAGCGCCGGCGGCGATTTGACATGGTCCAGTGGGCATTTGCATAGTACGCCGGCAGGTGGGGCGCCGGGAGCGCCCGTTCCATGTCGCGGTCACATTGCCTGGGAGGCACCGCGACACGATCGAGCGCGCGGATACCAACGGTCGAAGACCGGAGATCCACGCGAACGATTGGCACACTTTGGAGGAGCCTTGATGAAGAATCGCCTATTCGTGCTGCTCGCGGGCGCAAGCCTCGCGCTCGCGGCCTGCGGACCCGCGGCGTCGCAGGCGCCGTCGGTCAGCCCGAGCGGACCGGGACCCTCAGCGTCTGGTCCGAGCCCGAGCGCCTCGGGGGGCACCGGCGAGGTCGACCTGTTCAATACCAGCTATGCGCCGTCGGAAGGCACCCCTGGTGGGCAGGTCATCTTCGCCGACTGGCAGGAAGCGAACCTGTTCAACCCGTACTACTTCAACCAGGTGACCGAGGCTAACGTCAATACGGCGACCTGGGACACCCTGGTCACCTCGACCAACGACTTCAAGTACGCGCCGAGCCAGGCCACCGAGATCCCGACCCTCGACAACGGCGGGGTCACGCAGGGTGAAGGCGGCGACGCCATGACCGTGACCTGGACGCTTCGCGACGGGCTGTTGTGGTCCGATGGCGAGCCGCTGACGTGCGACGACTTCGTGTTCACGCTCGGCTGGATCATGGATCCCGCGACCGTGGGTCTTCCCGCCGGAAAGACCGGCTACGAGGACATCTCGAGCATCGACTGCTCGTCCGACACCGAGATGGTGTGGCACTTCAAGAACATCTATGAGGGCTACATCACGCTGTTCGGCACCGGCGTCCTGCCGCGCCACTACCTGGAGCCGATTCCGATCAAGGACGCGCTCACGGGCAAGGGCTACCTTCCGGATGAGCTCCCGAACGCGGTCGTATCCGGCCCGTTCAAGTTCGAGTCGATCACGCCCGGCCAGGAGCTCCGGCTGGCGCGCAACGACAACTGGAAGAACAAGGACGGCCGCTCGGCCTATCTCGACGAGATCGTGTTCAAGTGGTACGCGGACGCCGACGTGATGATCGCCGGCTACGCGGGCGATGAGTACGACCTCAACACCGACCTCAACGACGCCGACCTGCCGAAGCTGGTCGACATCCCGCAGGACGAGGTCCTGTCGATCGACTCGCTGACCTACGAGTTCATCCGGCCGAACTTCTCGGAGGACACGTGCTCGCCGCGTGTCACCGACCGTGGCACGGGCTGCCCTGCCTCGGATCCGGCAATCCGCGAAGCGGTCAAGCTCGCGATCGACAAGAACGCGATCAACGCTCAGCTCCTCGGCGGCGCTGCCGCCCTGGCCCAGACCAACGTCTCCCCGAGCGCGTGGTTCTATGTCGCCCCGACGGCGACCGACGCGCAGGACCTCGAGGGCGCCAAGGCCGCGCTCGACGCGGCCGGCTGGACCGCGGGTGCCGACGGCATCCGTGAGAAGGGCGGCCTCAAAGCCAAGGTCGAGCTGTGCACGACGACCCGCCAGGTCCGCCAGGACACCCTTGCCCTGGTCGCCGGCTGGCTGAAGGAAGTGGGCATCGATTCCGTCGTCAACGCGGTTTCGCCCGACGACATCTTCGCTGCCTACAACGAGTCGACCACGGATACGCCGTGCGCCCTCTCGCGCTATTCCTACGACTTCGCCGAGCACGCCTTCTCGGTGCCGCTCGATCCGTTGTCGAACTATCCCGTCTACCACTCGAGCCAGCTCGAGCCGGAAGGCGGCAATGACGGCCACATCACCGACCCCGACGTCGACGAGGCCCTGGAGACGGTCAAGAACAACGTCGACTTCGCGGTGGTGAAGGAGGCGATGGCGACCTTCCAGCAGATCTACGTCGAGAAGACGATCGAGATCCCGCTGTACTTCCGCAAGGAGGTCTACCTCCACAAGCCGTCCGTCCAGAACTTCACCGGGAACCCGACGTCCACGGGCCCACTTTGGAACGCCGCCGACTGGTGGATCCAGCAGTAGGTCCGGGCCTGGAGCCGGGATCCTGATCTAGCACACCTCTCGGGGCGCCCAACGGGCGCCCCGAGATCGTTCACACTACGCAGACCGGAAACGGGGCCACCGGTCGTCGGTCGTCGTAGCGCACCCAGGAGAGGACGATGACGAAGTACATCATCCGGCGCGTCCTCCAGGCGTTGCCGGTGCTCCTGGGTATCACGATCGTCGTCTATGGAATCCTGCTCGCCGCGCCCGGCGGGCCCACCGCACGCTTCGCCAACAACCCGCGGGTGACCGCGGAGGACCGCGAGGCGTTCAAGAAGGCCTGGGGCCTGGACCAGCCGATCCCCGTCCAGTACTGCCGATGGCTGGGTGCCTGCAATCCCGAGGTGGACGGCGTCGTCCTCGGGGTGATCCCGACGCCGGCTGCGTTCATCGGCCCCAACGGCTGGCCGCACTTCCTGCCCCAGGGATTGTCGGGCGCCACGAACGGCGTCCTCCACGGCGACTTCGGGGTCTCGATCGATACCGGGGAGAAGGTGTCCACGCGGATCGTCCGGGCGGCGCTGCCGACCCTGATCCTGGCCGGTCTTGCCTTCCTGCTGTGGATCGCGATGGCGATCCTGATCGGGGTCAACGCGGCGATCCGGCGCTACTCCGTGTTCGACCAGGCGGCGACCGTGTTCGCCTACGTGGGCTACGCAATGCCGACGTTCTGGCTGGGAATCATGCTGATCTTCCTGTTCAGCGGTCCCGGCCTGAACATCCTGCCGTCGAGCGGGATCACGACCACCCGCCTGTCACCGCCGTTCGGCAGCGACGCCTACTGGCTGTATTTCGGCAAGCAACCGGTTGCCGCCCTGGTGGACATCGGGCGCCACCTCATCCTGCCCGTGTTCACCCTGATCGTGGTCAACATCGCCGGCGACTCCCGGTTCGTCCGCGCGAGCATGATCGAGGCGCTCGGCCAGGACTACGTACGCACCGCCAAGGCCAAGGGTCTCCCGGGCCGCGTGGTGACCTTCAAGCACGCGCTGCGGAACGCCTTGTTGCCGGTGGTCACCAACATCGGACTCGAGATCCCGTTCCTGTTTACCGGCGCGATCGTGACCGAGACGATCTTCGCCTGGCCCGGCATCGGGCGGCTGACGATCGACGCCACTCGTGGCTTCGACTACCCGACGCTGATGGGGGTACTCCTGATCACCGCGCTGCTCACGGTCCTCGCCAACCTGCTGGCCGACATCGCATACGCGGTCGTCGATCCGCGGATCCGGTACTGAGCGTCCGATGAGCCAGCACCTCAACCAGGCTGTCACCGAGCTCGCAACCGCCGAGGTCGAGCGGCGGGTCGAGGAGGCCGGCGCGGACTATGAGGTCACGCTCGAATCGCTCAACCAGTGGCAGCTCGCGTGGCGGAAGTTCCGCCGCCATCGCCTCGCGCTGATCGGTCTCGGCATCCTTGCCGGCCTGCTGCTGGTGGCGATCGTGGGTCCGGTCATCGCGCCGTTCGAGTTCAACCGGGTCCCCAAGCCCGATGTCATCGCACCCAATGGGCGGCCACCGTCCATCCAGCACCTGTTCGGGGAGACGGGCGGCCTCCAGCGTGACGTCCTCCAGCTGGTCGTCAACGGCGCCCGGACATCGCTCACGATCGGGTTCTCGAGCATGCTCATCGGGGTCGTGATCGGGACGTTCGTCGGGTCGCTGGCAGGCTATCTCGGCGGGTTCGTCGACAACGTGCTGATGCGGATCGTGGACGTGATGCTCAGCCTGCCGATCCTGTTCGTGATCCTCGTCGCCAGCCGCTTCTTCGGCAACGGCAACGTGATCCTGATCATCATCATCTTCGGGGTGTTCTCGTGGATGGGGATCTCGCGCCTCGTGCGCAGCCTGTTCCTGTCGATTCGCGAGCGGGAGTTCGTGGAAGCCGCCCGCGCCGTCGGGGTCAGCGACCGGCGGATCATCTTCCGCCACATCCTGCCCAACGCGATCAGTCCGATCGTCGTCGCGGCCTCGCTGCTCGTGGCGGCCAACATCATCGCCGAGGCGTTCGTGAGCTTCCTCGGCTTCGGCGTCAACCCGATCTACCCGACCTGGGGCAACATCCTGTCCAATGCCCTGACGTTCATCTCGCGCGGCAACTGGTGGTGGCCGCTGTTCCCGGGACTCGCGATCATCCTCACCGTGCTGGCCGTCAACTTCATCGGCGACGGCCTGCGTGACGCGCTCGATCCACGATCGCGCGCATGATCGACGAGGTCGTCGCCCGTCCCGAGATCGCGCAGCATCCCCCGGCGCCCGACCTGCTGCTCGACGTCCGCAATCTCCACACCCTGTTCCACGTCATGGACGGGACCGTGCGGGCCGTGGACGGCGTGAGCTTCCAGCTCGGGAAGGGCGACACGCTGGGGATCGTCGGCGAGTCGGGGAGCGGCAAGAGCGTCACCGCCCTCACGATCATGCGTCTGCTCGACATCCCGCCCGCCGAGATCCCCGAGGGGGAGATCTGGTTCAACGGCCGCGAGATCCTGTCGCTGCCGATCGAGAAGATGCGCGACATCCGCGGCAACGACATCGCGATGATCTTCCAGGAGCCGCTGACGAGCCTGAACCCGGTGTTCACCGTCGGCGACCAGATCGCGGAGCAGGTGATCCGCCACCGGAAGCTGTCGAAGAAGGCCGCCTGGGACCGGGCGATCGAGTCGCTGACCCTGGTCGGAATCCCGAACCCGGATCGGCGGGTCAAGCAGTACCCGCACGAGATGTCGGGTGGAATGCGGCAGCGGGTGATGATCGCGATGGCGCTCTCGTGCGAGCCGAAGCTGCTGATCGCGGACGAGCCGACGACGGCACTCGACGTCACCGTCCAGGCCCAGATCCTCGAGCTGCTCAAGGCGATCCAGGACCGCACCGACTCGGCGCTCATCCTCATCACCCACGACCTTGGCGTGGTCGCCGAGATGGTCAAGAACGTCGTCGTGATGTACGCCGGCCAGGTGGTGGAGCAGGGAACCACCGAACAGGTCCTCCTCGAGCCCCGGATGCCATACACGATGGGGCTCCTGGAGTCGATCCCCGATGTGACCAAGCGGGGCGGGCGTCTATCGGCGATCAAGGGCGTGGTCCCGTCGCCGTTCAACCTGCCACCCGCCTGCCGCTTCGAGCCTCGCTGCCCGTACCGCTGGGACAGCTGCACCCGCGTCGTGCCGGACCTCTACTCGGCTGGACCGGGCGGCCAGCTCGCTCGGTGCCTCCTCCACACGCCCGAGGGGCGGCCGCGACTGCAGGATGCGATCGACACCCACCGCGCGAATCTCAGTGGCGTCAGCGAGCCCGACCAGGCGGGAGTCAGCCGGTGACCATCGTTTCCGATCGAGCGGCCCAGCAGGCGGACGGCGACAAGCCGGTCACCCCGGTGCTCAAGGTCTCGGGGCTCAAGACCCACTTCCCGGTCTACGGCGGCATCCTCCGGCGGCAGCAGGCCACCGTCCACGCCGTCGACGGTGTCGACCTCCAGATCGAGCCGGGCGAGATCTTCAGCCTGGTCGGTGAGTCCGGATGTGGGAAGTCCACGCTCGGGAGAACGATCCTGCGCCTCATCCCGCCCACCGCCGGCCGGATCGAGTTCGAGGGCCGGGACATCACGGACACGTCACTCAACGACCTGCGGCCTCTCCGGCGCCGGATGCAGATCATCTTCCAGGACCCGTTCGGGTCGCTGAACCCGCGGATGCCGATCAGCGACATCATCGGCGAAGGGCTGCTCGCGCAGGGGGTGAGCAGCTCCCGGGAGCGCTCGAAGCAGGTCGAGGACGCCCTCGAGACCGTCGGATTGCGACGCGAGTACACGCGTCGCTACCCGCACGAGTTCTCGGGCGGCCAGCGGCAACGGATCGGCATCGCTCGGGCACTCGCGCTCAAGCCCACGTTCGTCGTATGCGACGAGCCGGTCTCGGCGCTCGACGTCTCGATCCAGAGCCAGATCCTCAACCTTCTCCTCGACCTCGCCCGGCAGCTCAACCTCACCTACCTGTTCATCAGCCACAACCTCTCGGTGATCGAATACTTCAGCGACCGGGTCGCGGTGATGTACCTCGGGCGGATCGTCGAGGTCGCGCACGTGGAGACCCTGTACAAGGAGCCCCGTCACCCGTACTCGGTGGCCCTCCTGTCCGCGATTCCCAACCCGGATCCACGGCGCCGCCGGAAGCGCCTCGTGCTCAAGGGTGACGTGCCCTCCCCGGTTGCGCCGCCGTCGGGTTGCCGGTTCCATACCCGGTGCTGGCTGCGGGAGAACCTCGGCAATCCCGAGCGCTGCGTGACCGAGGACCCGGCCCTCCGCAACGTGGGCGACGGTCACCAGGCTGCCTGCCACTTCACCGACGACGTCACCCGCGAAGCCGCCACCGAGTTCGCCGAGCAGCAGTCGGTCGTGGAGACGGCGGTCGCCGAGGACGTCTGATGTTCCGGGCGGTGGCGACGGGCATCCTTGCCGCCCTGCTCGTGATCGCCTGCGGCAGCACCGCCGGTTCTCCGTCCGCCAGGCCATCACCCAGCCCGTCGGTCTCGCTGGGGCCGGACGAGTCGCCACTCCCGACGCCGTGGCCGGGTGGCACGGTGGACGCGATCATCGTGCTGGCCGCTGCCGATGGTGAGATCGCCGAGGCGGGCGCGGATCTCCAGCGGGCGGCCCAGACCGAGGACCTCGACCTCATGCGGCGCGCGGCAACGGGTCTCGCCGACGTGATCGCTGGGAACGAGCCCAACGTCGGGGCGCTCGCGGCCTATCCGCCGCTCGCCCCCGTCGCGGCCAAGTACCAGGCCGCGTTCCCGATGATGCTCGACGGTGCTCGGGCCCTGAGCACGGCCATCGACACCGGCGACGCGACGGCCATCGCTTCCGCCAGCCAGCAGCTCGCGGAGGGCCTTCGGCTGTACGGCGCGCTTCGTCCCGACATCGGTACGCTCGCCGGCCGCGCGATCGAGATGAAGCGGGTGCTGGTGAAGTGACCTAGACCGCGGACGCGGCCCGGGGTGCCTCCTGTCCGCCGCCCCGGAAGTGACACGCCGCCTCGTGATCCGACCCGGCCGCGACCGGCACCAGCGCTGGATCGCTGGTCACGCAGATCTCGGGCCCACCCAGCTCGGCCCGGAGCTGGCAGCGCGGATTGAAGCGGCAGCCGGGTGGCGGATTGACGGGCGACGGCACGTCGCCGCGGAGGATGATCCGCTGCCGGCGAAGCTCGGGATCGGGGATCGGGACGGCCGACAGGAGCGCCTCGGTGTAGGGATGCGCGGGTTGCCGGAACAGCGTTCGTCGCTCGGCGACCTCGGCGATCCGGCCGAGATACATCACCGCCACGCGATCCGAGATGTGCTCGACGACGCCCATGTTGTGGGCGATGAACACATAGGTCAGTCCGAGCTCGCGCTGGAGCGAGGCCAGGAGATTCAGCACCTGCGCCTGGATCGAGACGTCGAGGGCGGAGACCGGCTCGTCGCACACGACCAGCTCGGGCTCGAGGACGAGGGCGCGCGCGATGCCGATCCGTTGCCGCTGGCCGCCCGAGAACTCGTGCGGGTAGCGGCGGGCGTGGATCCGGCGCGACAGGCCCACCAGGTCCATCATCCGCTCGACCTTCGCCTGGCGGTCCGTGCTCGATCCGAGCCCGTGGACCCGCAGTCCCTCACCGATGCTGTCGCCGATCGGCGTCCGTGGATCCAGCGAGGCATAGGGATCCTGGAAGATCACCTGCATCCGCCGCCGATACGGACGCAGCGCGCGGCCACCCAGCTTCGTGATGTCCGTGCCGTCGAAGCGGATCGTGCCGGCGGTCGGATCGATCAGCCGCAGCAGGAGACGGCCCACCGTCGTCTTGCCGCAGCCCGACTCTCCAACGAGTCCCAGGGTCTCGCCGCGACGGACCTGGAAGCTGACGCCGTCCACGGCCTTCACCGTCGCCACCGTCCGCTGGAGGATCCCGCCCTTGACCGGGAAGTGCTTGACGAGGCCGTCCACCTCGATGAGCGGGCCCGCGGCTGCCTTCCGGGCGGTGGCCGTGCCGGGACCCGGGGCCGCGTCGGCGCTCGACGTGCCGAGGCCGGTCATCCGGGTACGAGCTCGCCTGCCTGGGCGGCTCGAGCGCCAGGTCCGGTGTGGCGCGCAGCGCCCGAGGCATCGGCCGCACTCGACCCTGCAGCCACGGCGCTCGCGACATGGGGCATGAGCCGGCCGGCAGCGTCGTGATAGAGCCAGCAGCGCACGTCGTGCCCCGACCGCACCGGCAGCAGCTTGGGCTCCACCTCGATCGCCAGCGACACGTTCTCCGGCTCCCTGGCCGCACAGCGAGGCGCGAACCGGCAGCCGCGCGGCAGGTCGATGAGGTTGGGCACGCTGCCCGGGATCACCGACAGCTCCTCGCGGATCTCGCCGACCACCGGCAGCGATCCGATCAGCCCGCGCGTGTACGGATGGAGTGGCTCGTCGAACAGTGAGGCGACGTCGGTGTGCTCGACGATCTGGCCGGCATACATGACCGCGACGCGGTCGCACATCTCGGCGACGACACCCAGGTCGTGGGTGATGAGGATGATCGCCGTCCCGGTCTCGTCGCGGAGGTTGCGCATCAGGTCGAGGATCTGGGCCTGGATCGTGACGTCGAGGGCGGTGGTGGGCTCGTCCGCGATCAGGAGCTCGGGCTCACAGGCCAGCGCCATCGCGATCATCACCCGTTGGGCCATGCCGCCCGACATCTCGTGTGGATAGGCACCCAGGCGGCGCTTGGGATCCGGGATGCCGACGAGGCGCAGAAGGTCGAGCGCGCGCGCCTCCGCGGCCTTGCCCTTCATCCCGCGGTGGATCCGGAGCACCTCCTCGATCTGGGTGCCCACGTCCCACACCGGGTTCAGCGACGAGGTCGGCTGCTGGAAGATCATCGAGATCCGGTCGCCGCGCATCCGGCGCATCTCGTCGTCCCTGAGCTTCAGCAGGTCCTGGTCGTCGAACAGGACCTCGCCGGCCTCGATCCGACCGGGCTTCGCGACGAGGCGGAGGATCGAGAGACTGGTGACGCTCTTGCCACACCCGGACTCCCCGACCAGGCCCACGATCTCGCCACGGTGGACCGAGAAGTCGATCCCGTCCACGGCGTGGACGACCCCGTCGCGGGTGTGGAACGAGGTTCGCAGGCCGCGGACGTCGAGCAGCGGCCGCTCGCCCCGCTCCCGTTTGGGTTTGCGAGCAGCCGCGGGGACGAGCTCCTCGACGATCGTCTGGTCGAGCGATGGACCGAGCGTGTCCGGGTGCTCCGTGGAAGGCCCCGTGCCGGCGCCGAAGTCGGAGCGATCCTCGGTCATCGGTTGAGGCGGGGGTCGAGTGCGTCCCGAAGACCGTCGCCGAGCAGGTTGAAGCCGAGCACGGTGAGCGTGATCGCCAGGCCGGGGAAGATGATCAGGTGGGGTGCCGTGAACACCTGGTTCCGCTCGGCCCCGATCATCGAGCCCCACTCGGCGAGCGGCGGCTGGGCGCCGATGCCGACGAACGACAGGGCGGCGACGTCGAGCACGGCGCCGGCGATGCCCAAGGTCCCGGCCACGACCAGCGGAGTCAGCGCGTTGGGCAGGATCCGCCGGACGAGGATGCCAGCCCCGGATTCGCCCAGGGCGCGTGACGCCGTGACATAGTCGAGCTCCCGGACCGAGAGCACGGAGGCGCGCATGACCCGCGCATAGATCGGGATCGCGACGATGGCGATCGCGAGCTGGGCGTTGATCAGGCCCCGCCCGAGCACGGTGAGGATCGCGATCGCCAGGAGCAGGGCAGGGAATGCCAGCAGCACGTCCATCAACCGCATCAGCAGGTCGTCGATGAACCCGCCGACATAGCCGGCGATCGCACCGATGATCGTGCCCACGATGATGGCCATGCCCACGGTAAGCACGCCGATCTGGAGCGACACCCGGGCGCCGTGGACGACGCGGCTGAACACGTCCCGGACGTTGCCATCCGTCCCGAACCAGTGCTCGGGAGTCTCCGCGGGACACCCCAGGAGGTGGATGCACGGGTCGTCCCGCTTCTTGACACCGGGTTCCACGCCCAGCATGACGTCGTCCGGTCCATGGACGGCCAGCACGTCGGCGAACAGCGCGACCAGGAGCAGAAACACCACGATCGCGAGGCCCACGACGGCATTCCGCTGGCGCAGCAGGCTGCCCAGCGTGTCGCGCCACAACCCGCTGGAACGGGTCTGCGGCGTCGCCCCGAGTTGCATGGCCTCCTGCGCGTCGAGCACCTAGCGAAGCCTCACGCGTGGATCGAGATAGGAGTACGAGACGTCGACGACCAGGTTGACGATCAGGAAGCCGATGGCGACCACCACGGTGAAGCCCTGGATCACCGCGTAGTCCCGGCCATTGACCGCTTCGAACACCCGGGAGCCGACGCCACCGAGGCGGAAGATCGTCTCCGTCAGGATCGCCCCCGACAGCAGCCCGCCGAACTGGAGCCCGATGATCGTGACCACCGGCAACATCGCGTTGCGGACGCCGTGGCGGACGATGACCAGGCGCTCCTTGAGGCCCTTTGCGCGAGCGGTCCGAATGTAGTCCTGGCCAAGGACGTCGAGGAGGCTCGAGCGCGTCATCCGGGCGACGATCGCGAGCGGGATCGTGCCCAGCGTGATCGCGGGCAGGATCATGTGCCGCACGGTGTCCCCGAGCAGCTTCCAGTCGAAGCGCAGGATCGCATTCAGCGTGTAGATGTTGGACAGGAAGTCGATGATCGCGCGCGGCGGTCCACCTAGCCCCTCGAGGCCCCACGCCTCGACCAGCGGCATGGCCTCTGCACCCGGGCTCAGGCGGCCGGATGGCGGCAGCGCGAGCGGGGTGTGGTTGAGGACGATCGCGAACAGGAACGCCAGCAGCAGCCCGAGGACGAAGATCGGCGTCGACACGCCCAGGTTGGCAAGCATCATCGTGCCCACGTCGACGATCGAGTTTCGCTTCGCGGCCGACAGGATCCCGAGCGGGATGCCGACGACGAGTGCGAACAGGAGGGCGTAGAAGGCCAGCTCGACCGTCTGTGGCAGGCGCTCGATCAGGAGGTCGCCGATCGGCTTGCCCTCCTCGATCGAGGTCCCGAGGTCGCCCCGGGCGATCTCACCCAGGTACACCGCGAACTGCTCGGGGATCGGGCGATCGAGGCCGTGCTGGGCGTTGTAGAGCGCGCACTTCTCGGGCGTCGCCCGCTCGCCCAGCGCCCCCACGCACGGATCACCCGGTAGGAGCCGCGCAAGCGCGAAGACGAGGAACAGGATCCCGAGGAGGACCGGGATCGAGACGACGACGCGTCGGATGATGAAGCGGATCACGGGCGCCCAACCTGGTCCGGGTAGCGAGACGGGGCGCCCCCGTGAGGAGACGCCCCGTCGGGCGGATCGCTGTCAGGCCGCCGGTGGCGGCGGGTTGAGGAAGCCGGCGAACAGGAACGTCCAGTAGTCGAACAGCCCGCTCTCGGGCTTGCCCACGTGGAGCGGATGCTCCGCGTCCCACTGGACCGCAAAGGTGGCCACGACGTCGTTGGCGTCGAGGGTGGCCCCGTTGTGGAACGTCACACCATCGCGCAGCGTGCAGGTCCACACCGTGGAGTCATCGTTGGCCTCGCAGCCGGTCGCCAGCTGCGGGATGGGTGCGGTGCCACCGATCTCGTACGAGTACAGCGGCTCCACGATCTGCTCGCAGACCCGCAGCGACTCGCCGTCGGTCTCATCCGGGCAGTAGAGCCCACCCGGTTCGCCGTTCTGCATCCACACGATCTGGTCGCGGTCGCCCGCCTTCATCGCGAACAGCGCCTCGTTGCCCAGCGGCGACGAATGCGCGCCCTCGACGTCGGCCTTGAACGCGAGCCCCGAGCCGCCGTGGGCGACCGGGATCATCGGGACGTGCTGCCTGATGGCGTCGTTCGCCTTCGCGTAGGCGGCCTCGCGGGCTGCCTGATCGGCCGTCTCGGCGCCTTCCTTGAGCGGGCCGGTGATGTCGTCCCACTTCGTGCCGAACTGGTCGGTCGAGCCAAGGCCGAAGTGGACGTCGAGGAAGTTCGTGACGTCGGGGTAGTCGGCACCCCAGCCAAGGAGATGGATCCCCTTGAGCTCGCCGCGAGACGCCTCGTTGAGATAGGTGTTCTCGTCGCGGACATCGATCGAGACGTTGATGCCCAGGTTGGTCTTGAGCTGCGCCTGGATCGCCGTCGCGACCGTGACCGGCTCCGGCAGATACCCGCGCACCACGTCGCGCAGGCTCAGCGGATAGGTCTTGCTGAAGTCGAAGCCGGCGTCGGTCAGCATCTGCTTCGCCGTCGCGGCATCGAATTCGTACCAGTCCTCACCCTCGCAG
Source organism: Candidatus Limnocylindrales bacterium (assembly GCA_036555445.1). Classification (GTDB taxonomy): domain Bacteria; phylum Chloroflexota; class Limnocylindria; order Limnocylindrales; family CSP1-4; genus DATBLH01. The sequence continues at coordinate 68,082 of DATBLH010000011.1, read as the reverse complement.
CCACCCGGGATCTCGCACGGGGTGAAGTGCGTCGCCACCACCGAGCCGGGTGGATAGAAGGTGTCCACGATCTCCTGGCGGTTGATGCCCATGGCGATCGCCTGTCGGACCTCTTCCTTGTCGAACGGCGCGGCCGTGTTGTTGAAGCCGATATAGAAGATGTTCAGCGCCACCCGAGGCTTGAGCTGGAGGCTCGTGTCGCCCTCCACGGTCGGGAAGTCGTCGGCGCCGACGTTGTCGATGCCATCCACGTTCCCGGACTGGAGCTCGACCAGTCGCTGGGCGGCCTCCGCGCTCCACCGGATCACTGCGTTCGGGGTCTTGGGCGGATCGCCCCAGTAGTCCTCGTTCGTGGCGAGGACGATCTCCTGGCCGTCGGTCCAGTGATCGAGCTTGTAGGGCCCGGTGCCGACCGGCTCGCGGATGAGGTCTCCGCCGCCGCCCGTCTCGGTGAGATAGTCCGCGTCCTGGATGCCCAGGGTGGTAAACGCAACCTTGGACAGGAACGCGGCGTCCGGCGCACAGAGCGTGAACTCGACCGTGTTCGCAGCGGTGGCCTTGATCAGGCCCATCTGTCCGCTGTAGCCCTCGGTGCCACAGGCCGACTCACCATTTTCGGGATACACGGCGCCGTCGAACGGCTCGCCGCTGCTCGGAGCCGGACCGGAGGCGCTGGGGCTGGCTGCACTCGGGCTGGGCGACGTCGCGCCGCCACAGGCCGCGAAGAGGATCGCTGACGTCGCGAACAACGCGAGCAGCGACCACCTCGGTGATCGGGACATGCTCCTCCTCCTTAGGTCCCCATGACCGGACGTACCCTCTTCCAGTCGCCCGGACGCGGAGCCACGATTCCATCGCACGGCGAGGCCGCACGTGGCGGGTGCGGGAGAGCCTAACACCCCGTGCGACGGCCGTCACACGATTCCTACCTGTTCGTGGACCCAGGCGTTCACCCGGTCTGCGCCGATCGGCAATGCCCGGTTCGCGCACGCGTCCGGGTAGACTCCAGTCGTGGCACCGCTCCGGATCGCGCTCGCGCAGATCGCTCCGCGACTCGGCGTGCTGGCCGAGAATCTCGAGCGCCATCGGACGCTCCTGGCGGAGGCGAAGGACCAGGGCGCGACCCTGGTGGTGTTCCCCGAGCTCGGCCTGACCGGGTACCTCCTCCAGGACCTGGCTGCCGAGGTCGCGATCCGGCTCGACGATCCTCGACTGGCGACGTTCGCCGCGGAGACCCGGGGCCTGTCGGCGGTGGTGTCGTTCGTCGAGGAGTCGGCGGACCACCGGCTGTTCATCGCCGCGGCCCTGATCGAGGACGGCGAGATGCGTCATGTCCATCGCAAGCTGTTCCTGCCGACCTACGGCCTGTTCGATGAGCGCCGGTTCTTCGCCGCTGGAGACGTCCTGCGCGCCGCGCCGTCCCGCCTGGGCGTCGGCGTCGGGATCGGCATCTGTGAGGACTTCTGGCACCTGCCCGTGCCGCAGCTCCTTGCGCTCGACGGCGCACAGGTCCTGATCAACGTGTCGTCGTCGCCGGGGCGCGATCTCGCGGCCACGAACGAGGTCGGACTGGGGACGGCAAGCTCGTGGCGAACGCTGATGCGGACCTATGCCCAGCTGACGACCTCGTTCGTCGTGTTCTGCAACCGAGTTGGTGTGGACGAGTCGATCTCGTTCTGGGGTGGCTCCGAGGTGATCGCACCGAACGGGCAGCCGGTGTTCAGCGCCCCGCTCTATGACGAAGGGCTGTTCTGCGTCGACGTCCGCCTGGAGGACGTCCGACGTGAGCGGATCGCGCTCCCGATGCTCCGTGACGAGCGACCCGAGTGGAACGTCCGGGAGCTCACGCGCATCGTCTCCGAACGAGCGGGCGTCGCGATCGATGCCACGGCGGAGCACGGCGCCGAACCCGGCTTTGACGTGGCCGTCGACGGCAGCACGCCCTCGCGCACACCCGAGCACGTCCCATGAATGCCGTGACCGCGCCGGTCGGAGCCGACGGCGTGCCCCTGTTCGAGCTGCCCGAGGAGCTGGCGATCGATACCGACGTCGCCCGGGTCGTCATCGCAGGCTTCATCCGCGGCCAGCTTCGCCAGGCCGGGTTCGAACGGCTCGTCCTGGGCCTCTCGGGCGGGATCGACTCCGCGCTCGTTGCGTTCCTTGCGGCAGAGGCGATCGGGGCCGAGCAGCTGTTGTGCGTGCTCATGCCCTACCGGACCTCGTCGTCGGCGTCGGTCGAGGACGCGTCGCTCGTCGTCGAGCGCCTCGGCGCCCGGTCGGAGGTGATCGACATCAGCGCGATGGTCGACGCCTACTTCGACAGCATCGCCGATCCGGAGGCTTCGCCGATCCGGCGTGGCAACTTCATGGCTCGCACCCGGATGGCCGTCCTCTACGACCGCTCGGTGACGTTCGGCGGCCTCGTGGTCGGGACCGGCAACAAGACGGAATCACTCATCGGCTACACGACGATCTACGGCGACAGCGCGTGCGCGTTCAACCCGATCGGGGACCTGTATAAGAGCCAGGTTCGCCAGGTCGCCGCCGCGGTCGGCGTCCCGGAGGCGATCATCCGGAAGGCGCCGTCGGCGGACCTGTGGCCGGGCCAGACCGACGAGACCGAGGCGGGCTTCAGCTACCACGAGCTCGATCGGCTCCTCTACTGGCGGATCGACCGTCGCCGGTCGACGGCCGAGCTCGCGGAGATGGGCTTCGTGTCGGAGCTCGTGGAGCGAGTGGACCGACTGGTCGCGGGTGCCGAGTTCAAGCGACAGGTGCCGCCGATCGCGAAGCTCGGCCCGCGGACCGCCGGGGTGGATTACCTCTACCCACGCCGCCGCCCCGGATCCGCGAGGGAGTGAGCCCGGGCAACCCTGCGAGCGCGCGTGGCACGCTGTACGTGGTGGCCACGCCGATCGGGAACCTGGGCGATGTGACGCAGCGGGCGTTGGACGTCCTGAGCGCGGTCCCGCTCGTGGCTGCCGAGGACACCCGCGTCACGGGCCGGCTCCTGGCAAGGTTCGGGATCCGGGTGCGGACGCTGAGCTTCAACGCCCGGAATGCCCACGGGCGCCTGCCTGAGCTCCTCGATCACCTTCGCGGCGGTGCCGATCTTGCCGTCGTGACCGATGCCGGTACGCCCGGCGTGTCGGATCCGGGCGAGGACCTGGTCCGGGCGTGGGCCGCCGAGGACGGCCTGGTCGAAGCGATTCCCGGCGCCTCGGCCGTGACCGTCGCGGTGGCCGTCAGCGGGATCGCGGGTCCGCGGTGGTCCTTCGAGGGGTTCCTGCCGCGAGGCGGTCGGGAGCGTCGCGACCGCCTGGCGCGGATCGCCGCCGACGAGCGGGGGAGCGTCGTGTTCGAAGCGCCGACACGGATCGGGGCCACCCTTCGCGATCTGGCCGCGGTCTGCGGGGATGCTCGACCGGCTGCCGTCTGCCGCGAGCTGACGAAGCTCCACGAACAGGTCGTTCGGGCGCCTTTCGGCAGGCTCGCCGAGATGATCACGTCGGGTGCCATTCCGGCCCGGGGCGAGTTCGTGGTCGTCGTGGGTGCGGCGGCGCAGGCGAAGCCGGCCCCGGATCTCGTGGGCGCCCGGGCCGAGGTGGAGCGCCTCGTCGCCGACGGCATCGCGCGTGGCGAGGCCGCCCGCCGGGTGGCCGCTGCGACGGGTGTCGCGCGGCGGAGCCTGTACGGCCGGCCCGGCTCCGGATCCGAGGGGAGGGACGACGACCGATGACGATGCCTGCGATGCCGGAGACGCGCGCCACGTCCGGCGTCCCGGTCCTCGGCGTCCTCTCGCCGATGGGTCGTGGATTCGCCCTCGCGACGCTGGCGCTCACGCTCGCCGCCATCGCCCTCGAGTTCATCGTCCACTTCGGGGACAAGGCCGTCGTGTTCGTCGTCTCCGGGCTCGCGATCCTGGGCCTGGCGTGGATCGTCGGCCTGGCGACGGAGCGGCTGGGCGCGCTGACCGGTCCCCAGGTGGGCGGCATCCTCAACGCGACGTTCGGCAACGTGGCCGAGCTGATCATCGCGTTCTTCGCCCTCCAGGCCGGCCTGATCGAGGTCGTCAAGGCGTCGCTCACCGGCTCGATCATCGGGAACCTGCTGCTCGTCCTCGGAGCGAGCGTCTTCCTCGGTGGCATCCGGCACGGGACGCAGTCCTTCGATCAGCGGGTCGCCGGCTCCAATGCCGCCCTCCTCGTCACGGCCGCGATCGCGCTGGTCATCCCGGCCGTATTCGCAGCCTCCGGGTCGCGGGCGGAGGGAACCCTCCGGGAGGAGTCCGTGATCATCTCGGTGCTCCTGATCGGCGGCTACGTCCTGTCGCTGATCTACCAGTTCACGAATCCGGGGCGAACCCTCGGGGCCCACGAGCCGGCGGCTGGTCATGGCGGCCCCAACTGGACGACGCGGACGGCGGTCGCCGTCCTCCTCGCGGCAGCCGGGCTGCTGGCGGTGAGCTCGGAGATCCTCGTGGGCGCGATCGACCCGTTCATCGAGTCGGTCCACCTGTCGGCGTTCTTCGTCGGCGTCGTCGTCATCCCCACGATCGGCAATCTTGCGGAGCACCTGGTGGCCGTCCAGCTTGCGGTCAAGAACCGGATGGAGTTCGCGATGGCCGTGTGCTACGGGTCGTCGCTCCAGGTGGCGCTGTTCGTCGCGCCGCTCCTGGTCCTGGCCGGGCTCGTGATCGGTCAGCCAATGGACCTCGTGTTCACGCCGCTCGAGGTGGCCGCCGTCGGCGCCGCGGTCGGGATCAGTGCCCTGATCGCGCTCGACGGGGAGTCGAACTGGCTCGAAGGCGCGCTGCTGATGATCGTGTACGTGATCCTCGCCGGGGCGTTCTTCGAGGTTGGACGGCCCGTGTAGCCCGGGCTTCAGCCCGTGCCCGGCCGGTGCCTGGTCGCAACTCCCGGACCTCTGGCGGTGGGCGACGGGTACCTCCGGTGCAGGCCGAATCGGGCCACCGGCTGGGTAGCCTGCAATCGATGTTCCGTTTCGTCGGGGGCCTCGCTGTCCTCGTTCCGGTCGCGCTCGCCGTCATCCCCCTGTTGGCACCCAGCGCGGTCAGTTCCGCCCTCGGGCCGTTCGGCGAATCCGTGCTCATGCTGGCCGGTGCGGCGGTCGCCGTCGCGTGGATGGCCGCGGTCGTCACCGGGGCCATGCACGGATTCCGGCTTCGCCGGCTGGCGGGTGCCGCGGAACGGATCGCCGATGGCGAGGACGGGGTCAGCGTGCCGGTCTACCGCTCGGGTCCCGAGGCCCGCCTCGCTCGCGCGGTCGCCCGGATGTCGGTCGCCGTCGACGAGACCCGCGAGGCCGCCACCGTCGACCGCCTGACCGGCGTCGCCAACCGGGCCGCCCTCCTCGACACGCTGATCACCGAGGTCGAGCGAGCCAACCGCTACGACCGGCCGCTGTCGGTCGCGTTCGTCGACATCGACCACTTCAAGGCCGTCAACGACACCTACGGACATGCCGCCGGGGACGTCGTCCTCCGCGGTGTCGCCCAGGCCATCCGCGGCAACCTGCGCCAGACCGACATGATCGGCCGCTACGGCGGCGAGGAGTTCATGCTCGTCCTCACCGAGACCGGTACCGAGGACGGGTCGGTGCTCACCGAGAAGCTGCGGACGCTGGTCAGCCAGCTCACGTTTGCCGTCGACGGCAACGCCCAGCTATCGGTCACGATCTCGATCGGCATCGCCGGTGGGCAGGGCCGCAACCTGCGGGTCGAGGCGCTGGTCCGCGACGCTGACGCCGCGATGTACTCCGCGAAGTCGCTCGGCCGAAACCAGACCTACGTGTTCACCGAGCCGGACGAGGACGCGCGCATCCCGCGTGCCCCGATCTCCGCCGCCGGCCGGGCACGGGCGATCGACGTCGGGCGCCAGGCGCGTGACGCCGCCACGGCCGCGCTCGCATCCGTGGTCGCACCGCTACCCCACTACCGCGGTCAGCCGTCCGCTCTGATCGCCACGATCGTGGTCACGATCGCCCGTCACCTCGCCCTCACCCCGACCGAGATCGACCGGCTGCGGATCGCGGCGCTTCTCCACGACGTGGGCAAGGTCGCCGTCCCGGACGACATCCTGGAGAAGCCGGCCGCCCTCAGTTCGGCCGAGTGGCGGACGGTGGTGCAGCATCCCCGGATCGGACAGGTGATCCTCGACCAGGCGGCCGCGCTCAAGGATGCCGCGCCGATCATCCTCCACCACCACGAGCGGTTCGCCGGCCACGGATATCCGTTCGGGCTCCGGGGCAAGGACATCCCGCTGGGTGCCCGCATCGTCGCCATCGCCGACGCCTACGACGCGATGGTCAACGACCGGCCCTACAAGCGGGCGATGACGCACGACCAGGCCGTCTCGGAGTTGCGCCGGCACGCCGGCACGCAGTTCGACCCGGAGCTCGTCGACCTGTTCTGCGACCTGTTCGCCATGTCGCGTCCCGAGCCCGATCCGACCGTTCTCGCGATGACCTCGAGCGCGACCGAGCCCGTTGCCGGTTCGGGTGGCGTCGAGACCGTGAGCGGCGAGCTGCCGACCGGGAGTCGCCGCCGGCGACGCGCTCCCAAGAGCATCGCCGCCGGGCCGGATCCGATGCCCGGCCTGGCGGACCCGCCGGTGCGTCGCCGCCGCGAGGCAGCCGCCGGCTGATCCCGCACCGGGCCCCCGCTGGCCGGTGGTGCTCGTGAATTCCCAGCCAAGTCGCCGTCGACCGGCGATGAAGGCCGGCCTGCTACGTTCCCGTTGCCCGCCACCTTCGCCGGCCCCGCCGACTGCCGCCGATACCGTCGTCCACTCGGCCCGCACCGCCGACGGGGCCGGCTCCTCGTCCGCCATCCCGGCCCTTGGGTCGGGTGACGCGCCGCCCGCCGCCAGACACAGGGTCGGGAACCGGTGCCACCGGCCGACCGAGAAGGAGATCGGACCGTGAACAAGGTCCTGTTGACCGGGCGCCTGACCCGCGACCCGGAGATGCGGAGTCTCGCCAGCGGAAAGTCGGTGACGACCTTCGGGGTTGCCACGAACGAGTACGCGGGCAACGGCAAGGAGCGCGCCGAGTTCCACAACGTCGTCACCTGGGACCGGCTCGCGGAAACCTGTGGCCGCTACCTCGGCAAGGGCCAGCAGGTGGCCATCGAGGGGCGGATCCAGACGCGGACCTGGGACGACGACCAGGGAAAGCGCCACTGGCGAACGGAGATCGTGGCCAACCACCTCGAGATGCTGTCCGGGCGCAAGAAGAAGGACTATGAGGCGGAGCGCGCGGCGGATGCCCTCGAGCACCAGGCGGGCGCCCTGGGCGAGGAGTCGTTCGTGGGCGACGGCGAAGCCGAGCCACTGGTGCCCGCCGACGAGCCGATCGTCGAGGATGACGAGGAGGCAGACGCCGCCTGACACCGAAGCCGTCCTCCCGCCAACCGGCGGCGCCGTCCTCCCTCCGGCGCCGCCGCCAGCCCGCTCCGCTGGTCGAGGGCCGCCGAATCGTCTCCGGCCCCGCTGGTATACTCGCGGCGTCCTCGAGAGTCGTCCCAGCGGCTCCCAGCAGGAGGTCTGCGATCGCTCGAGCGAGGGGCATCGGCCGTCCCGTGAGGCGGGCGACCCCGGATCGACGGGGCCGCCGGTTCGGCGGCGGAGCATCGCGGGAGACATGTATCCAGGTCCCGGAAGCCTCCGGGGCCTTTTCATTTGATCGGCGCGGGTGTGGCGGATGGGCGGTGGCGCGCTGATGCCCGCGACCGTCATCGTCGGCCTCCAGTGGGGCGACGAGGGCAAGGGCAAGACCACAGACTTCCTCGCCGAGCAGGTCGCGATGGTCGTCCGCTACCAGGGCGGCGACAACGCCGGTCATACCGTGGTCCGCGGCGACGAGGTGTTCAAGCTCCACCTCGTCCCATCGGGCGTGCTGTACCCGCACATCACATCGGTGATCGGCCCGGGTGTCGTCGTCAACCCGGCCACCCTCATCCACGAGCTGGACACGCTCAAGGAGCGGGGAATCGAGTGCGACCGGGTGCGGGTCAGCCGCGCGGCGCACGTGATCATGCCCTACCACGTCGCCCTGGACCGCGCGCTCGAGGAGCGCCTCGCCGGCGCCAAGGTCGGCACGACCGGGCGGGGAATCGGCCCCACCTATGCGGACCGGGCGTCACGGATCGGTCTCCGGATGGAGGATCTCCTCGACGCCCATGCCGCGCGGGTGAAACTCGAGCGCGTCCTCCCCGACAAGAACCGCCAGCTCGCGACTCACGACGGACAGCGTGCCTTCTCCGTGGACGAGCTCGTCGACCAGCTAGCCCGCTGGGGTGAGCGCCTCAGGCCGCACCTCGCGGACACGACGTGGCTGGTTCAGGAGGCGCTGCGACGTGGCGACCACGTCCTCCTCGAAGGCGCCCAGGGGACGCTCCTCGACATCGATCACGGGAGCTATCCATTCGTGACCTCGTCCTCGCCGGTTGCCGGCGGAGCGTGCACCGGCGGCGGAATCGGCCCGCTCCAGGTGGACGAAGTCATGGGCGTCATGAAGGCCTATGCCACGCGGGTGGGATCCGGCCCGTTCCCCACCGAGCTGACCGACGCCACCGGAGACGGCATTGCCGAACGCGGGCGCGAGGTGGGCACGACCACGGGTCGACGACGGCGGGTCGGCTGGTTCGACACGGTGCCGCTCCGCTTCGCGGTGGCGGTGAACTCGGTGTCGTCGATCATGCTCAACAAGCTCGACATCCTGTCCGGGATCGAGCGGATCCGCCTCGCCACGGCATACGACGTCGACGGCCGTCGGATCGAGGCCTGGCCGTCCTCGGCGGCCGTCCTCGAGCGGGCAGTCCCCGTGTACGAGGAGTTCGACGGCTGGCCGGACGCGCTCCACGGCGTGCGCGCGATGGCCGACCTGCCCGAGAACGCGCGTCGCTACGTGGCCGCGCTCGAGGACCAGGCGGGCGTCCCGATCGTGCTCCTGTCGGTCGGCCCCGAGCGGACCCAGACGATCGAACGGGCATGGCGTCCGATGCGGCACCGGACGGTGATCCCGGCATGACGCCGACGCGAATCCTCCTCGTCGGCCAGGGGGCCCGCGAGCACGCCCTGGTCTGGAAGCTGGCGCGGGAGCCGGGCGTGAACCGCGTCGTGGTCGCCCCGGGGAGCGCCGCGATCTCGGACGAGCCACGGGTCCGAACCGTCCCCAACGCGGACGTGCTCGACATCGATGGCCTGACCGCGCTCGCACGCGAAGAGGCCGTCGAGCTCGCGGTGATCGGTCCGGAGGCACCGCTCGCGCTCGGGGTCGCGGATGCGTTGCGCGATGCCGGCGTGCCGGTCTTCGGGCCCGGCGTCGCGGCGGCGCGGATCGAAACCTCGAAGTCCTTCTGCCACGAGGTCGCGGGAGCGGCGGGTGTTCGGATGGCGACGGCGGACGTGTTCGACGAATTCGCACCGGCCCTGGCGTTCGCGCGGGAGCTGCTCTCCAAGGCGGGATCGACGGGCGTCGTGGTCAAGGCGGATGGCCTGGCCGGCGGCAAGGGTGTCACGGTGTGCGGGGACGCCGAGCAGGCGGCGGATGCCCTGGGCACCCTGTTTGCCGAGCTCGGCTCGCGAGTCGTGGTCGAGGAGCGGCTCGTTGGCCGCGAGGCCAGCCTGATCGCGATCGCCGACGGTCACGATGCCGTCGCGTTCTCGCCGGCCCGCGACCACAAGCGACTGCGCGACGGGGACGCCGGGCCGAATACCGGTGGCATGGGTGCCTACAGCCCGCTGCCGGATCTCCCCGACGAGGCCGTTCCGGCGCTCCTGGATGCCATCCACCGCCCGATCCTCGCCGAGCTCGCCCGTCGCGGGATACCGTTCCGGGGCGCGCTCTACGCGGGGCTGATGCTGACGTCGAGCGGTCCGGCGCTGCTCGAGTGCAATGCCCGCTTCGGCGATCCCGAGGCACAGGTCCAGGTCAGCCGGCTGGGTGTGGCGCTCGGCCCGCTGCTGCTGGCCGCCGCCCGAGGCGAGCTCGCCGCCGCGATCCGTCCGCTGGGCATCGACTCGGGTGTCCTGCCGACGACCCGGGAGGCCACCGTCGGGATCGTCCTCGCCACCGACGGCTATCCGGCCGACCCCCACCCGGGCGACGTGATCCAGGGACTCGACCGGGCCAGGACGCACGGTGCCCTCGTCTTCCACGGAGCCAGTGAGCGCGATCCGGACGGCCGCTTCCGTACCGCCGGTGGCCGCGTCCTCACGGTCGTCGGGCGCGGATCGGACCTCGATGCCGCCAGGGGTGTGGCCGAGCGGGCCGCCGACTCGATCGGCTGGCCGGGGCTCCAGCGCCGGCACGACATCGCTGCCGGGGCGACCGCGATCGGCGTGAGTCGATGACGGAGCTGAGCCGATGATCCGCCGCTACACGCTCCCGGAGATGGGCGCCGTGTGGACGGACGCGGCCCGCTTCGAGGCCATGCTTCGGGTGGAGGTCGCGGTCACCCGGGCGCAGGTCGCGCGTGGCGCGGTGCCGGCCGAGGCGCTGGCGGCGATCGAGGGGAATGCCCGGATCGACGTGGACCGGATCTCGGAAATCGAGCGGACGACGGACCACGACGTCATCGCATTCGTCAGCCAGGTTGCCGAGACGGTGGGGCCCGACGGTCGATTCCTCCACCTGGGGCTGACGAGCAGCGACGTCGTCGACACCGGACTTGCGCTCCAGCTGCGGGATGCAGCTCGCATCCTGCTCCGGGACTGCGACCGTCTCCTTGGGGTTCTGATCGCCCGCGCGAGAGCCGAGGCGGACACGGTGATGATGGGCCGCACCCACTCGGTCCACGCCGAGCCCACCACGCTCGGCGTGAAGCTCGCCGGCTGGGCGTTCGAGGTGGCGCGCGGACGGGCGCGGCTGGCCGCCGCCGCGGACGAGGTCGCCACCGGCAAGATCTCCGGGCCGGTGGGCACGTACAGCCATCTCGAGCCGGACGTCGAGGCGGAGGTCCTCGCCGCCCTCGGCCTGCGTGCCGACCCGATCTCGACCCAGATCGTCCAGCGCGACCGGCACGCGGCGTTCCTGGCCGCGATTGCGATCCTGGGCGGCTCGCTGGAGCGCTTCGCGACCGAGATCCGCAACCTCCAGCACACGGAGATCGGTGAGCTCCGGGAGCCGTTCCGAGCCGGGCAGAAGGGCTCCTCGGCGATGCCCCACAAGCGCAACCCGATCCTGTCCGAGCGGATCGCCGGGCTGGCCCGCGTGCTGCGTGGCTATGCGCATGCGGCGCTCGAGAACCAGCCGTTGTGGCACGAGCGCGACATCAGCCACAGCTCCGCGGAACGGATCCTCCTGCCCGACGCCACGATCCTGATCGACTATCTGCTGGTGAAGACGGCGGGCCTGATCGAGGGCCTCCACGTCGATCGGGAGCGGATGCGCGAGAACATCGAGCGCGGCCTCGGGCTCCACGCCAGCAGCCGGGTCCTCTCGGCCCTGATCGAGCAGGGTGGGATCCCCCGAGAGGAGGCGTATCAGCTCGTGCAGCGAGCCTCGCTCCGGGCGGCCGACGAACGAAGACCGCTGCGTGAGCTGCTGGCCATCGAGCCCGCCGTCGCTCGCAACCTGCCTCTGGCCGCGCTCGATGGCTGCTTCCAGGACGCAGCGTTCCTGCGACATGTCCCCGAGATCCTGGCGCGGCTCGACGACCTGGAAACCGAGCTTCGCAGCCGACCGAAGGAGGCCGTCAGTGCCGCTGGCTGACGCCTTTCTCCGCTCGGGCAAGGTCCGCGACCTGTACATGGTCGGCCCGGACCGGCTGCTCATCGTGGCATCCGACCGGCTGTCGGCATTCGACGTCGTGCTGCCCACCCCGATCCCGGACAAGGGGCGGGTCCTGACCGGGCTGTCGCGGTTCTGGTTCGTTGCGACGTCGACGATCGTCGCCAATCACCTGCTCGCGACGGACGTCTCGCCGATCGACCCCGCCGACCTCCCGGTGGCCCGGGATGCAGCGCGGACGGCATGGTCGGACGACGAGCGTGAAGACGGGGTCCTCACCGTCGATCGACCGCTGGACCTGGACGACCTGCGTGGCCGGGTCATGGTCTGCCAGCGCGCCGATGTCTTGCCCATCGAGTGCGTCGTCCGTGGCTACCTGGCCGGTTCGGGCTGGAAGGACTACCAGCGCACGGGTTCCATCTCCGGCCTCCGGCTGCCGGCCGGGCTGCGCGAGGGCGACCGGCTCCCGGCCCCGATGTTCACGCCGTCCACGAAGGCCGACCTCGGCGACCACGACGAGCCCATCGACTTCGCACGCGTGGAGCGGATGGTGGGGAGCGACCTGGCCGAACGCGTTCGCGACCGCTCGCTCGCCCTGTATGCGTTCGCCGCCGAGCGCTGCGAGGCTGCGGGGATCCTCCTCGCCGATACCAAGTTCGAGTTCGGTGTCTGGCCCGGTCCGCACGATCTCGTCCTCGTGGATGAGCTCCTGACACCCGACTCTTCGCGCTTCTGGGATGCGTCGACGTGGGCACCCGGTGGCCCCCAGCCGTCGTACGACAAGCAGTTCGTGCGGGACTGGCTCGAAGCAACGGATTGGACGAAGACACCACCTGGCCCGGAGCTGCCGGATGACGTCGTCCGCGGGACGCGGGAGCGCTATGTCGCGGCCTACGAACGCATCACCGGAGCCAGCTTCAGCCGTTACCTCGAGGAGGACGTGATCGCCCCATGAGCGACTACCGGTTCGCCGTCAACGTCCTGCCCAAGCCCGGGATCCTCGACCCCCAGGGTCGGGCCGTGGAGGGAAGCCTCGGCCATCTCGGGATCGAAGGCGTCTCGGCGGTGCGCGTCGGGCGGCGCGTGGAGCTCACGGTTGCGGCTGCGGACCGCTCGGCGGCCGAGGCGATCGTCGAGCGACTCGCGCAGGAGCTGTTCTCCAACCCGTTGATCGAGCGGCATGCCGTCGAGTCGCTCGAAGACGGACCGGTGGAGCTCGGGCGATGACGGTCCGCATCGGTGTCGTGGTGTTCCCGGGCTCGAACTGCGACCGCGACACGCTCCGCGCGATCGAGCTCGCGGGCGCGGAAGCGGTGGAGCTGTGGCACGAGGAGGTCTCGCTCGAGGGCGCGGCCGCGGTCGTCCTCCCCGGCGGCTTCGCCTACGGCGACTACCTGAGGGCCGGGGTGATCGCGCGCTTCAGCCCGGTGATGCGTTCCGTCGCCGCGTTCGCCGCCGAGGGCGGCCTCGTCCTCGGCATCTGCAACGGGTTCCAGGTCCTCGCGGAGGCCGGTCTCGTGCCCGGTGCCCTCCTCCGCAACGCAACCCTCCGGTTCGCTTCGCGCGACGTCCTCGTCGCGCCGGAACGCCTGGACAGCCCGTTCACGACGGCGTGTCCGGATCGCCGGGGGCTCCGGATGCCGGTGGCCCACGGCGAGGGCTGCTACTACGCCGACGAACCCACGCTCGAAGCGCTCGAGGCGGCCGGCCAGGTGCTGTTCCGCTATGTCCGACCCGACGGCTCGCCGGCCACCCGCCCGGATGACCCGGCGAACCCGAACGGTTCGCTGCGGGCGATCGCCGGCGTCACAAATGCGGCCGGCAACGTGGCCGGGCTGATGCCCCACCCCGAGCGGGCATCGGAGGCGATCCTCGGCTCGGACGACGGGCTTCTCCTGATCCGGTCACTGGTCGAGTCGGCACGAGCCGCGGCCGCTACCTGGCAGCCCGTGGCGGTGGAGGCATGACCCTGGCGGAACCGCCGACGATCGCCGAGCCGCTCCACCGGGCGCTGGGTCTCACCGACGAGGAGCTGGCCGAGATCCGGGATCGGCTCGGGCGGGATCCGAACGACCTCGAGCTCGCGATGTTCGGCGTGATGTGGTCCGAGCACTGCAGTTACAAGAGCTCGCGGCCGTTGCTCCGGACCCTGCCCACGGCCGGCAAGGGGGTGGTGGCCGGCCCCGGCGAGAACGCGGGGGTCGTTCGTATCGGGGACGGACTGGCGGTCGCGTTCAAGATCGAGTCCCATAACCATCCGTCGGCGGTCGAGCCGTACCAGGGAGCGGCCACCGGGGTTGGCGGCATCCTGCGCGACATCGTCGCCATGGGCGCTCGACCGATCGCCGTGCTGGACGCGCTCCGGTTCGGCGAGCCGGGCTCCGCCCGGACCCGTCATCTCGTCGACGGGGTCGTCCGGGGCGTTGGCGGGTACGGCAACTGCGTCGGCGTCCCCACGGTCGGTGGCGAGCTCGTGTTCGACCCGAGCTATGCGGGAAACCCGCTCGTCAACGTCCTGTGCATCGGGGTGCTCGATGAGGCGTCGCTCACGCGTGCGGTGGCGCCCGGTCCCGGGAACGTCGTCGTCCTGTTCGGCTCGGCTACGGGACGAGACGGGATCGGCGGAGCATCCGTCCTCGCCAGCGCGACCTTCGCCGATCACGACCCATCGAAGCGGCCGTCCGTCCAGGTCGGCGATCCGTTCGCCGAGAAGCTGCTGATCGAGGCGTCCCTCGAGCTGATCGGACAGCGGCTGGTGGAAGGCCTCCAGGACCTCGGTGCCGGCGGGATCACCTGTGGCACCTCCGAGACCGCCGACCGCGCCGGGACGGGGATCGCGGTCGACCTCGACGCGGTGCCCCGGCGAGAGCCGGGGATGGAGCCGTTCGAGGTGATGATCTCGGAGTCGCAGGAACGGATGATCGCGATCGTGCGACCCGACCGGCTGGAGCAGGTCGAGGCCGTCTGCGAGCGGTGGGGCATTCCGTGCGCGGTGATCGGCCGGGTGACCGACGATGCCGACCTCACCGTCATCTCCGAGGGGCGCGAGCTCGCCCGGGTGCCGGCGGCGGCGTTGACCTCTGACGCGATCGTGCACTCGCGAATCGCGGCCCGGCTGCCGCGTCGACGGGCGGCACCGGCGCCGGGTGCCCCGGAGACCGCCTCCGACGGTCTCCCGGAGCGGGGAATGGACCCCGGAGCCGTGCTCCTGGCGCTCGTCGGATCCCCGAATCTCGCGTCGCGACGGCGCGTCTACGAGCAGTACGACTCGACGGTCGGAGCGTCCACCGTGGCCGGTCCCGCGACCGGTGGCGCCGCGGTGGTCCGGATCCCTGGGACGACGCGGGCGGTCGTGGCGTCCACGGACGCCAACGAGGCCGTCGGGTCGCTCGATCCCTGGCTGGGGGCGGTGCTGTCGGTGGCCGAGGCGGCGCGAAACGTCGCCATCACCGGCGCCCGGCCGCTGGGCGTGACCAACTGCCTCAACTACGGCGACCCGACGCGGCCGGACGCCTTCTGGCAACTGGGCGAGGCGGTCCGGGGAATCGGCGATGCGTGCCGGGCGCTGGGGTTGCCGGTGACCGGTGGCAATGTCTCGCTGTACAACGAGTCGCCGGCCGGCAGGATCGCTCCGACCCCCGAGATCGGCGTGGTCGGCCTGCTCGAAGATGCCGCGAGCCACGTGCGTCCGGGATTCCGCACCGACGGCGATGTCGTCCTGCTCGTCGGCGCCGCCACACCGGGCCTTGCCGGCAGCGAGTACACGCGCGTCGCCGGCCTGGCCGCGGAGGACGGTCCTCCGTCGATCGATCTCGAGCGAGAGGCTGCGACCCAGCGGTTCATCGTGGATGCCATCGGCGAAGGCCTGGTCGCTTCCTGCCAGGACGTGTCCGCGGGTGGCCTCGCCGTCGCGATCTCGGAGTCCGCGATCCTCGGAGGTCGAGGTGCCAGGCTCCGGCTCCCGGTGGCGAGCTCGCCGGCGGTCGACCTGTTCGGGGAGAGTCCGTCGCGGATCGTCCTCAGCTGTGCGCCGGCGAATGGGCCCGGGATCGAACGCCTCGCCCGCCGCCACGGCCTGCCGGTGGGTGAGCTGGGGATCGTGGGCGGCGATCGGCTGGTGATCGAGCTGACCGGCGCCGGAGCCGCAGGCGCCGCGGAGGAACGGGGAAGCCGGGTCGCCGACGCGGTCGACGTCCCATTGGCAGAGCTGGAGCACGCCTGGGATCACGGCCTCGGCCGCGCGCTCGGCTGGGACCCCGACCCGGCCGACACGGTGGCGTCCTGATGTGCGGGGTCTTCGGGGCCGTTCTCCCGCCCGGATCCGGTGAGGTCGCGGCGTCGGTCGCCACGCTCGGGCTGTTCGCGCTCCAGCACCGCGGCCAGGAGTCGGCGGGGGTCGCCGTCTCGGACGGCCAGCAGCTGATGTTGTACAAGGATCTCGGGCTGATCTCGTCGGTGCTCGACGAACGCCGGCTGCCCTCGCTCCGCGGCGACCTCGCGATCGCCCACTGCCGCTACTCGACGACCGGGAGCACGGTCTGGGAGAACGCTCAGCCGACCTACCGGATCGGACCCCGGCGGTCGATTGCGATCGGGCACAACGGGAACCTGGTCAACACCCGCGAGCTCCTCGAACAGCTGCGCGGCGGACGGACGCGACTGCCGGCAACAACGGACACCGAGCTGCTGACGGCGCTCCTCGCCGACGAGCCGGCCGCCGATACCGTCGAGGCGCTCCAGCGGGTGCTGCCACGGGTCCGGGGCGCCTACACGCTGGTGATCCTCGACGAGCGGAGAGCGATCGGCGTTCGCGACCCGTTCGGGTTCCGACCGCTCGTCCTCGGGCGGCTCCCCCTCGACCAGGTCGGCGACGGGGCCGGGGGCGGCCTCTGGTCCGGCGACGCGTCGTACGGCTGGGTCCTGTCATCGGAGACCGCGGGGCTTGACATCGTGGGCGCCGAGTATGTCCGGGACGTGGAACCGGGCGAGATCGTGGTGCTCGAACCGGGGCTCCCACCGCGCTCGGTGCGCTTCGCGGACGCGAGTCCGGCTTCGTGCGTGTTCGAGCTCATCTACTTCGCCCGACCGGACTCGTACATGGAAGGGCGCAACCTCTACGAGGCCCGCCGCAAGATGGGGATCGAGCTCGCACGCGAGCACCCCACCGACGCCGACCTCGTGATGCCCGTCCCGGACACCGGCGCGCCGGCGGCGGCCGGTTACGCGGAGGAATCGGGGCTGCCGTATCGCGAGGGTCTCGTGCGCAACCGGTACACCGGCCGGACGTTCATCCAGCCGTCGCAGCTGCTCCGACAGCGGGGTGTCACGATCAAGCTGAATCCGCTGCGCGAGGTCGTCCGCGACCGTCGCCTGGTCGTGGTCGACGACTCGATCGTCCGGGGAACGACGACGAAGCGGATCGTCGAGCTCCTGCGGACAGCCGGTGCCCGCGAGGTTCACGTCCGGATCAGCGCACCGCCGATCCACCACCCGTGCTTCTACGGCATCGACACCCAGGTCGAGACGGAGCTCATCGCGGCCAGCCACTCGGTCGACGAGATCCGCGAGTTCGTGGGCGCGGACACGCTCGGCTACCTGTCCATCCGGGGCGTGCTTGCCGCCATCGACCTGCCGTACGACCGGTTCTGCTTCGCGTGCTTCGACGGCACGTACCCGGAGCCGGTGCCCTACGACGCCAACCACCGCAAGTTCGTCCTGGAGGAGCCGGTCCGCGCATGAGCGCGCGACGGGCGTACACCGCTGCCGGCGTCGACGTCGCGGCCGGTGAGCGTGCGGTGGACCTCATCCGGAGCGTGGTCGAGGGAACGCGGCGCCCGGAATCGATCGGTGGGCTCGGCGGCTTCGCCGGCGCGATCGGCCTTCCCGCGGGCTACCGCGAGCCGGTCCTCGTCGCCGCCACCGACGGCGTTGGAACGAAGACCGCGATCGCCAGTGCGCTCGGCCGATTCGACACCATCGGACGTGACCTGGTGGCCATGTGCGCGGACGACGTCGTGTGTGCCGGCGCCGAGCCGCTGGCGTTCCTCGACTACGTGGCCGTGGGTCGGATCGAGCCGGGTGGGGTCGCCGAGCTGGTCGAGGGGATTGCAGCCGGTTGTCGCGAGGCCGGCTGCGCCCTCGTTGGCGGCGAGACGGCGGAGCACCCCGGGCTGATCGACGCCGCGAGCTTCGACCTGGCCGGTACCTGTGTCGGCGTCGTCGAGCGGTCCGAGCTCCTGGATGGCTCACGGGTCGCGGCCGGCGATGCGATCGTCGGGCTCGAGGCGTCCGGCCTTCATGCGAACGGGTTCTCGCTCGTGCGCGCGCTCCTCGCGGAGTGGGACCTCGATCTCGCCACGCCATACCAGGCGCAACTGCGCCGGACGATGGGGGAGGAAGCCGCCGCGTCGTCGGTAGACGCCGAACCCGCTCACGCGATGGCAACCCTTGGCGAGGTGCTCCTCACGCCGACCCGGATCTATGCGCGGCCGGTGCTCCATCTGCGCGATCGGCTGGAGGCCGCCGGGACCGCCCTCAGCGGGATCGCTCATGTGACCGGTGGCGGCCTCCCGGGGAACATCCCACGGGCCCTGCCCGAGACCCTCGGAGCCCGTCTCGATCCCCGGAGCTGGCCCGTCCCGTCGGTCCTTCGCCTCATCGGGGCCCTGGGTGGCCTGGAGGAGGACGAGCTGCGAGCAACGTTCAACGGCGGTCTGGGGATGGTGGTCGTGGTCCCCGCCGCGGCCGTGGGGCTGAGCGTCGCGGTGCTCGGGGACGAGGGGATCCGCGCATGGCAGGTCGGTGAGGTGGTGCCGCTCGACCAGGTCGACGGCCGCCGGTATGTCGAAGTGGCTCGGGCGTGACCGCGCGGATCGCGGTTGGGGTCTCCGGGACCGGCACCAATCTCGAAGCCCTCCTCGTCGCGGCGGCCCGGGATGAGCTGGGGGGCCGGATCGTGCAGGTGTTCGCGGATCGAGCGTGCCCGGCACTCGATCGCGCCGCCGCGAAGGGCATCCCGGCTTCCGTCACCCAGGACGATGCCGCGATCCTGACCGCGCTGGCCGACGCCAGCGTCGATCTGGTGGTCCTTGCCGGCTACATGCGGTTCCTCGGGCCGGATGTCACGTCCGCGTACCCGCAGCGGATCGTCAATACCCACCCGTCGCTCCTGCCAGCCTTCCCGGGTGCCCACGCGGTGCGCGACGCGCTGGCGCGTGGAGCCGTCGTGACCGGTGCAACGGTCCATCTCGTCGACGACACGCTCGATGGCGGGCCGATCCTGCTCCAGGAGGCCGTGGCCGTGCTCCCGGACGACACGGAGGCGAGCCTTCACGCGAGGATCAAGTCGGTCGAGCATCGGCTCCTGCCGCGTGCCGTCGCCCTCCTCCTCGCCGGCGCCATCGGCATGGACACGGCGACCGGCCAGGTTCGCCTCGACCCGGCCCGGGCGGATACCGCCCTTCGGCCGCGCCGACGGGCGCTCCTCTCGGTCTCCGACAAGGATCGGTTGGTGGCATTCGCCGACGGACTGGTCGAGCTCGGGTTCGAGCTCGTGTCGACCGGCGGGACGGCGAGGGCGCTCCGCGACGCGGGATTGCTGGTGACCGACGTCGAGGCGATCACCGGCGTCCCCGAAATGCTCGACGGACGGGTGAAGACGCTCCACCCGCGGATCCACGGCGGGATCCTCGCGGACGGCCGCCGACGGGAACACCGGGAGGCCCTCCAGGTGGCCGGGATCGACCGGTTCGAGGTCGTCGTGGTCAACCTGTACCCATTCCGCGAAGCGGCGGCCAAGCCGGAACTCCGGTACGACGACCTGGTCGAGGAGATCGACATCGGCGGCCCGTCGCTGGTCCGGGCGGCCGCCAAGAATCATCGCGGTGGCGTGACGATCGTGACCTCGCCCGATCGATACGACGACGTCCTCGCGACGCTCCGTGCCGGAGACCGCGTTCCCGATCCGCTGCGGGCCGCGCTCGCGGTGGAGGCGTTCCGGCACACCGCGGCCTACGACGCCCGGATCGCCGCCGAGCTGCCTCGCCGGATGTGCCGCGACGGGATCGAGCTGCCCGCGGCGGCCGGCCTGCCCGGCTCCGAGGATCCCTATCCACCCGTCCTGGTGCTGCCGCTGGAGAAGGTCGACGCGCTCCGCTATGGCGAGAACCCGCATCAGGCCGCCGCCCGCTATCGACGGGTGGACCGAGAGGCGGGCGCGGCCGACGGTCCATTCGCCTCCGGGCTGCCGCCGCTGCAGGGGAAGCCGCTCAGCTACAACAACGTCCTCGACGCCTCGGCCGCGGCCTCGGTCGCGCGGCTCCTGCGGGGTCCCGCCGCTGTCGTCGTCAAGCACACGAACGCGTGTGGCGCCGCCGAGCGCCCGAACCTCCTCGAGGCCTGGCGAGCAGCGCTCGCTGGGGACCCGGTGTCGGCCTTCGGTGGGGTCGTGGCACTGACCGACGTCGTCGACCACGCCGTTGCGGAAGCGCTCACGGAGCTGTTCCTCGAGGTCGTCGTCGCGCCCGGCTTCGATGTCGAGGCCCGCGAGGTGCTCGGGTCGAAGCCGAACCTCCGCCTCGTCGTCGACGATGGGCTGGGCATGCCGCTTCCTGGGGCGACCGCCGATGACCTCGTCGCGTCGATCCGCACGGCGGGTGGTGCCGTCCTCGTCCAGGCCACGGATCGGCTCGATGATGATCCGAGCGGCTGGGTCTGCCCGACGCGCCGCGAGCCGGACGAGTCCGAGCGTCGAGACCTCGAGCTCGCTTGGCGGCTGGTCCGGGGCGTCACGTCGAATGCGATCGTCCTCGTGCGCGACGGGATGCTCATCGGGCTCGGCTCGGGTCAAACGAGTCGCGTCGACGCCTGTCGCCAGGCCGTGGACAAGGCGCGCGCGATCCACGGCGAGGACGTCGTTCACGGTGCGGTCGCGGCGTCCGATGCGTTCTTCCCGTTCTCGGACGGTCCCGAGGCGTTGTTCGCGGCCGGCATCACCGCCGTGGTCCAGCCGGGAGGCTCACTGCGCGACGCCGAGGTCGTGGTCGCCGCCGACCGGGCGGGCGCCGCGATGCTCGTGACCGGGACCCGCCACTTCCGGCATTGACGGCCGCCCGGTCGACGGCGCCCGCCTTGACCGACCAGCGCGATCGCCCGCATCATCGCGCGGTGAGCTGCCGTGGGAGCCTGATGGCGATGCCCCGGCGGCCCCGCTTCGCCCGGACCTGACGGCGGTCCGCTGAGGCGGCGGCCGCCGTCTCAGGTGATGCCCGCTCCCCTCGGCGCCTGAGCGCCCGCCAGCAGGACCTGCCTCCATGCCCGACGAACCGCGCCGCCGCTTCTACCTGACGACGGCGATCGCCTACGCCAACAATCGTCCCGGTCTCCACACCCTGTACGAGGTGGTGGCCGCGGACGCGATCGCGCGTTGGCACCGGATGCTCGGCGACGACACGCGCTTCCTGACCGGTACGGATGAGTACTCGGTGAACATCGCGATGACCGCCGAGGCGCAGGGCAAGACGCCGAAGGCGTTCGTGGACGAGATGGTCGAGCTGTTCCGGGGCGCCGAGGACGCGCTCGGCATCGCGCCCGACCGGTTCATCCGGACCACCGATCCGGACCATCAACGCGCGGTCCACGAGTTCATCCGGCGTGCCCATGCGAACGGCGACCTCTACCTCGGCGACTACGAGGGCTGGTACTGCCCGAACGAGGGGTTCATCCCGAGGACCCAGCTGGTGGAGGATGCGTCCGGCACCCACTGCGCGAACCACCCGAACGTCGAGCTCCAATGGCTGACCGAGCGGAACTGGTTCTTCCGCCTGTCGAAGTACCAGGAGCCGCTCGAGCGCCACTATGCGGACCACCCGGAGTGGGTCCAGCCGGAGTACCGCAAGAACGAGATGCTCGGCTTCATGGCCCAGGGCCTGGAGGACTTCTCGGCGTCGCGCCAGAACGCGAGGTGGGGGATCCCGTTCCCGATCGGCGAGGACGGCCAGACGTCCCAACGCGAGGACGGCTCGTGGGACCCGGAGGCGGGTACCGTCTACGTCTGGTTCGATGCGCTGATCAACTACGTCACCGGGACCGGCTTCCCAGACGACGAGGACGGCTTCCGGAGGTGGTGGCCGGTCGATGTCCACATCGTCGGCAAGGACATCAATCGCCTCCACACGATCATGTGGCCGGCGATGCTGATGAGCGCCGGCCTGCCACTCCCGCGCAAGGTCTGGGTCCACGGCTGGCTGCTCGCCCAGGGCGAGCGGATGAGCAAGAGCCGCGGCAACTTCCTCGATCCCAACGACGTCGTCGCGGCGCTCGGCACGGACGGGGCGCGCTACGTGATGCTCCGCGAGGTTGCCTTCGATCGCGACTCGGACGTGTCCTGGGATTCGTTCGTGCGGCGATACAACGCCGATCTCGCGAACGACTTCGGGAACCTCGTCAACCGGTCGGTGACGATGGCCGACCGCTATCTCGACGGCGAGCGCCCGCCCCCATCCCAGGGAGGGTCGGTGCGTTCGGGCTGGATGCAGGCGCTGGGCACCTACCGAAAGCAGCTGGACGACTTCCTCCTTCACGAGGCGTTGGCGTCGTTGTGGCAGTTCGTGGGTGTCGCCAATCAGCTCGTCGACTTCGAGAAGCCCTGGGAGCTCGCGAAAGCCTGGAAGGCCGGCGACGATGAGGCAGGGGAGCGATTGAAGGGCGTCCTCGGCGACCTCCTCGAGGCGTGCCGGCTGATCGCCCTCGCGGCAGCACCGTTCACGCCGAACACCGCCCCCCGGGTGCTCGCGCAGCTCGGGTTCGACTACCCGTACGGCGAGGACGGAAACGGCGGACCGCCGCTCCTCGACGAGCTCGCCTGGGGTGCTCACGCGGCGGAAACGGGTAGGCTCGGCGCGGCGGAACCGTTGTTCCCAAGGCTGGACGTCGATTTCACGGACGACCAATCGTCGTCCTCGTAGCAACCCCCCCAAAACACGCATCGAGGAGGTGCACGATGGCGAAGGGCGAGATCACCCACATCGAGATCCCGGCAGATGACGTCGACCGCGCGAAGCGCTTCTACGGCGCGGTTGCGGGCTGGGAATTCGACGAGACCGAAGGCTTTCCCGGCTACTTCATGTTCCGGACCGGCGAGGGGTCCGGTGGCGGGCTGGGAAAGCGCGGGGAGAGCGTCGGGTCCGTGATCCGCGACTACATCACGGTCGATCGCCTCGACGACGCCGTGCGTACGGCGGAGCAGCACGGCGGCACGATCGTCAGCCCGCCCGCCGACGTTCCGGGCATGGGTCGCTGGGCAACGGTGCTCGACTCCGAGGGCAACGAGATCGGCCTCTGGGAGTCGTTGCCCGCCTGACCCGGTGCGCCTGGTCGATTCCCACGCCCATCTCCAGGCCGATCGCTTCGACGGCGACGTCGAGCTCGTCCTCGGCGGCGCGCGCCTGGCCGGGGTCGAGCGGATTCTCGTCCCCGGCTGGGACGTCGCGTCGACCGAACGCTCGCTCGCGCTGGTGGAGCGGTTCCCATGGCTCGACGCCTCGGCCGGCGTCCACCCGCACGACGCGGCGGCGGTCGACACCGAGGGCTGGGACCGCATCGCGGACCTCGCCGCAGACCCGCGGGTCGTCGCGATCGGCGAGACGGGGCTCGACTTCGATCGGGCGTTCAGCCCGCCCGAGGCGCAGATCTCCAACCTCCGACGCAATCTCCGGCTCGGGATCGAGACCGGCAAGCCGGTGATCCTCCACTGCCGCTCCGCCGACGGCCGGCGGGATGCGCAGGACGCACTCCTCGACGAGGTGCGACGCGCCGACGGGGCGCGACCCCTCATCCACTCGTTCTCCGGTCCGGTCGACTACGCGGAAGCGATGCTCGGGCTCGGGGCCGTGATCTCGTTCTCCGGGCTTGCGTTCCGGGCGGGGGAGGAGGCCTCGGCCGAGGTCGCCGCCATGGTCCCGGCCGATCGGGTACTGGTCGAGACCGATTCCCCGTTCCTCTCGCCTCCCGGTGCTCCGCGCCGGCGGAACGAGCCGGAATGGGTCCGGGTGACCGCGTCCTGGCTCGCGGAGCGCCGCAGCGTGGACGCGGATACCCTCGGGGCGACGCTGGTGGCGAGCTACGACCGCCTGTTCCCGCGTCCCGGGAGGTCCGCATGATCCCGCTCCGCCATGGTCTCGTCGTTGCGATCGTGCTCTCGCTGGTCGCCGGCGGCTGCGCGTCCCCGGCCTCGCCGACGCCGGCGCCATCGTCGGCGGCACCATCCGGCTCAGCCGAGAGCCCGTCTGCCTCGGCTGCATCGTCGTCGCCGTCGGTCGCACCCGGCGGCTGCCCCGTACCGGCGACGACCGGGGCGCTGCCCTCGAACACGCTGACCGGGCTCAGCGCGGCCGCCGGTCCGACGGCGGATCGGTTGACCTTCACCTTCGGCAACACCGTGGAACTGCCCGTCGAGCCCGTCGGGCACCTGGCTGCCGCCACGCCGCCGTTTACGATGGCCGGGAGCGGCGACCTGATCGACATCGTCGGCGACCACTTCCTGACCGTGATCTTCACCGGCATGTCGCTCGCCGACGAGCAGGGCAACCCGGCGTTCGCGACCCAGCGCGACGCACGGTGGGGCCTTGCCGCGATCAAGCAGACGATCGTTTTCGACGAGTCCGAAGGCCAGGTCGGGATCGTCGTCGGCTATACCGGCGACGGCTGCGTCGCGCTCGGTGGAGACCCGGTGGCGCGCACGGTAACGCTGGACATCACCCACCCGCTCGGGTGACGAATCGGCGGCGGTTTGCCACGCGCAGGGTGCGGCGCGGCGCTTGACAACCCCGAACGCCCCGCGCTACTGTTCTAGCACTCTCGCAATGAGAGTGCTAATGCGACTCCCGAACCACGTGCCGCGAGCGCGCCACGGATTCGGCGCCGATCGCCAGGGCCACGCCGGGAGTCAACCAGAGGAGTATCGGGACGCCGGCGTCGGGCACGATCCGGTCGCCGTGTGAGCCCGTCACCGTCCAGTCCCGACGGTCCGTGCTGGCCGTCACAGGAGGTACGCACGTTGGCCACCGCCACCGCTTCCGCGACCAAGCTCCGCCCGCTCGGCGATCGCGTCGTCGTCAGGCCCACCCCGCGCGAGGAGATGACGAAGAGCGGGATCGTCCTGCCCGACACCGCCAAGGAGAAGCCCCAGGAGGGCACGATCATCGCCGCCGGCCCGGGCCGCATCCTCGATGACGGCAAGCGCGAGCAGATGGACCTCAAGGAGGGTCAGAAGGTCCTCTACGCAAAGTACGCGGGAACCGAGTTCAAGCTCGACGATGAGGAGCTCCTGATCGTCAGCCAGAAGGACATCCTCGCGATCGTCGAGGACTGAGCGCCACCGCTCGACCCCGAATCGAGACCAGTCCGACACCCACAACCGGAGGCATCCGAATTGGCTAAGCAACTGATCTTCGACGAGACGGCTCGTCGGTCGCTCAAGAAGGGCATTGACCGCCTCGCCGACGCGGTCAAGGTCACGATCGGCCCCAAGGGCCGCAACGTCGTCCTCGACAAGAAGTTCGGCTCCCCCACGATTACGAACGACGGCGTGACGATCGCGCGCGACATCGAGCTCGACGACCCGTTCGAGAACATGGGTGCGCAGCTCCTCAAGGAAGTCGCGACCAAGACCGACGACGTGGCCGGTGACGGCACGACGACCGCGGTCGTCCTCGGCCAGGCGATGGTCAACGAGGGCTTGCGCGTCGTGACCGCGGGCGCCAACCCGATGGTCATCAAGCGTGGCATCGAGACGGCCGTCGACAGCGTCGTGGACGAGATCAAGAAGGTGGCCCGGCCGGTCGAGACGCGCGAGCAGATCGCGGCCGTGGCGGCGATCTCCGCCGCTGACACCGACGTCGGCGAGATCATCGCGGAGGTCATGGACAAGGTCGGCAAGGACGGCGTCATCACCGTCGAGGAGGGCCAGTCGCTCGGCCTCGAGAAGGAATACACGGAGGGGATGCAGTTCGACCGGGGCTACATCTCGGCGTACTTCGTCACCAATCCCGATCGCATGGAGGCGGTCCTCGAGAATCCCCTCCTGCTGATCACCGACAAGAAGATCTCGAGCGTCCCGGACATGCTCCCGGCCCTCGAGAAGGGCGTCCAGCTCGGCAAGCCCGTGCTGATCATCGCCGAGGACGTCGACGGCGAGGCTCTCGCGACACTCGTCGTCAACAAGCTCAAGGGCACGATCTCGGTGCTCGCCGTCAAGGCCCCGGGCTTCGGCGATCGGCGCAAGGAGATGTTGCGTGACATCGCCACCCTCACCGGTGGCACCGTGATCAGCGAGGAGATCGGGCGCAAGCTCGACTCCGTCACCGCCGAGGACTTCGGCAAGGCCCGCCGTGTCGTCGCCACGAAGGACGACACCACGATCGTCGACGGCGAGGGCTCGTCGGACGCGATCAAGGGCCGGATGCAGCAGATCAAGGCGCAGATCGAGGAGACCACGTCGGACTACGATCGCGAGAAGCTCCAGGAGCGCCTCGCGAAGCTGTCCGGTGGTGTCGCGGTGATCAAGGTCGGCGCGGCAACCGAGGTCGAGCTGAAGGAGAAGAAGCACCGCATCGAGGATGCCCTTTCGACGACCCGCGCTGCCGTCGAGGAGGGCCTCGTCGCCGGCGGTGGCGTGACGCTCCTGCAGGCGATCCCCGCGCTCGAGAAGCTCAGCCTGGGTGGTGAGGAGCAGGTCGGGGTGGACATCGTCCGCAAGGCCCTCGAGGCTCCCGCCCGCCAGATCGCCGAGAACGCCGGTGCGCCGGGCGAGGTCATCGTCGCTCGCGTGAAGGGCGAGAAGGCCGGCCACGGCTTCGATGCCCTCAAGGGCGACTACGGCGACATGTTCAAGAGCGGGATCGTGGACGCCGCCAAGGTGACCCGATCGGCGCTCCAGAACGCGGCCTCGATCGCCGCCATGGTCCTGACCACGGAGACCCTGGTCACGGACATCCCGGAGAAGAAGGAGGCGGCTGCAGCCGGTGGCCACGGCCACGGCGGCGACATGGACTTCTAGTCCAGCCCCAACGAGTCAGCCGAAGCCCGGACCCACGGTCCGGGCTTCTGGATTCCGGGCCGCCGCATCGATGGGTCCCTAGACTGCGGAACACAGTCCGTACGAGGAGGGAGAGATGTTTCGCATTCGGCGCTTCGGAGTGGTGAAGACGGCGAACATGGTCGCGGCGATGTACGTCGCCGTGATCCTCGTCCTCGTCATCATCTTCGTGCCGTTCCTGGCGATCGCGTCCGTGTCGATCAACGGCGTGCCGCAACCCGCCGGCGTCAGCCTGGGCGGCGGGCTGATCGGGTTGCTCATCGGGGGTGTGCTCATTGCCGTGATCTACGCGCTCGTCGGCTGGGTCATCACCGCGATCGGGTGCCTCCTCTACAACTTCGTGGCGGGGTTCGTCGGCGGGATCGAGGTCCAGCTCGAGCAGCTGATGCCGCCCCCGCCGCCTGCCGTTCCGGACTGGGGACCGGCTTCGACCACCCAGATGCCACCGCCGGCCCCACCGGGCTCCTGAACCAGGACCAACGGGGCGGTTGACACCGGGACCCGCGAGGGTGAACCTTCGCGGGTCCACGCGCACTCATCCGGGAGGTTTCATGACCCGCCGACTGGTTTCCGTCCTTGCCGTGTTCGCCCTCGCGTTCGTCGCGTGTGCGTCGCCGGCCGCCCCAGCGCTCACGGATCCGAAGGAGATCCTGACCCAGTCCGTCCAGTCGCTCAAGGACGTCAAGACGATCGACATCAAGGGCTCGCTCACCGGGAGCGTGACCGCCGAAGGGATGGGAAGCATCGCCCTCGACGGCACGACCCTCTCGATGGCGATGGACGTCGCCGCCAAGAAGGCCAGCCTGACCCTCGATGCGCCGTCCTTCCTGGGCACCAAGGTCGAAGCGATCGTGATCGACAAGACCGCCTGGTTCCGGATCCTCGGGCCGCTCGCCTCGATGGCCGGCGGAGACGCCACGGGCAAGTTCACGAAGACCGATGTGAGCTCGTTCGGCGCCGACACGCCGGCGGATCCGGCAGCGGTCCAGAAGTCGGTCGATGAGCTCAAGGCGGCGCTGGACAAGCTCCCGTCGGCGCCGACCAAGGAGGCCGACGAGAAGTGCGGCGACACTGACTGTTACCACGTCAAGTTCGCGCTCACGAGCGAGCAGCTCGCCCAGCTGGGCGCTTCGGAAGCCGGCACGATGCCGTTCTCGATGACGTTCGACTACTGGGCGCGCAAGAACGACCTGCGACCGGCCAAGATCGCCCTCGGCGTCGATGCCCAGGCGCAGGGAAGCGTGACCGCAACCTTCGACATGACGTACGACGGCACGATCACCGTCACCGAGCCGCCGGCGGACCAGGTCGCCCCGTAGGCGTACCGGCACGCATTTCCGGCCCGTCCGAGTCATCGGGCGGGCCTCATCATGAGGTGAGCGGGAACGGACCCCGACCTACAATGACCGGGTGAGTCCCAAGGCCGGCCGCCGA
This sequence comes from Candidatus Limnocylindrales bacterium, assembly GCA_036555445.1. GTDB lineage: Bacteria > Chloroflexota > Limnocylindria > Limnocylindrales > CSP1-4 > DATBLH01. The sequence continues at coordinate 39,800 of DATBLH010000011.1, read as the reverse complement.
CGTCGCGGCACCTCGATCGAGGATGCCCAGGAGCACGCCGGCACCGCCTTCGTCGAGGATGAACGCGCGCCGGCTGCGCTCCAGGAACCCGACTGGCTGCGCGAAGCGGCTCTCCCCGCCGATCCGGCGCTGGCCGCCGACCCGGCCGCTCGAGCGGCGATCGAGGAAGCCTGGGCGCGAACTGCCGCGGAGCGCGAGGCGCGGATCCTGTCGCACCTCAACCCCGAGCAGGCACGCGCCGTCACGACGACGGATGGTCCGCTCCTGATCCTCGCCGGCGCCGGCAGCGGCAAGACCCGTGTGCTGGCCCACCGGATCGCCTATCTGACCGGCGTCAAGAACGTTCCGCCGTGGCGGATCCTGGCCGTCACGTTCACGAACCGCGCGGCCGCCGAGTTGCGGGAGCGGATCATCCATCTCGCGGGCGAGGCCGGGAAGGACGTCCAGGCGGGGACGTTCCACTCGCTGTGCGCCCGCGTCCTGCGGCGCGACGGCGAGGCGATCGGCATCGACCGCCGCTTCGTCGTCTACGACACCGACGATCAGCAGCAGCTCATGAAGCAGATCCTGCGCGAGGAGGACCTGCCGCTCACCGGCGAGTTCCGGCCGTCGATCGTGCTCGGCGCGATCAGCCGGGCGAAGAACGAGATGCTCGACCCGTCGTTCATCGCCGACAACGCGGTGAACCGCCGGGAGCGCGTGATCGCGCGGCTTGCCACCCGCTACCAGGAGCGTCTCCGATCGGCGGGTGCGCTCGACTTCGACGACCTGCTCCTCGAGGCGGTGCGACTGTTCGAGGAGGCACCGGACGTCCTCGCGCGCTACCAGGACCGGTGGCGCTATCTCCACGTGGACGAATACCAGGACACGAACCGTCCGCAATACCTGTGGGTGCGGGCGCTCGCCGCCCGTCACGGCAACCTGTGCGTGGTGGGTGACGACGACCAGTCGATCTACTCCTGGCGTGGTGCAGACATCCGCAACATCCTCGACTTCGAGCGCGACTGGAAGCAGGCGACGGTGGTGAAGCTCGAGCGCAACTACCGCTCGACGCAGCTGATCCTCGATGCCGCTCACGCGGTCGTCTCTCGGAACCAGGCGCGCAAGGACAAGAAGCTGTGGACGGATCTCGAGGTTGGCCGGGCGATCCAGCGTTTCGAGGCCTACAACGAGGAGGAGGAGGCGGAGTGGATCGCGCGCCAGGTGGAGACCCTGGTGGGGGGTCGCGGCGCCGTCCTCACCCGTCGCGCCGATGAGACCGATGACCTGGGCACCGTCCGTCCCCAGGACGTGGCCGTCATGTACCGGATGAATGCGCAGTCCCGGGCGATCGAGGAATCGTTCCTCCGACACGGGATCCGCTACCAGCTCGTCGGCGGCACGCGGTTCTACCAGCGACGTGAGATCAAGGACGCGCTCGCCTATCTCCGGATCCTGCGCTCGGACTCCGATGTGGTGAGCTTCGAACGGATCATCAACGTGCCGGCGCGCGCGATCGGGGACAAGTCGATCGAGGCGTTGCGGGCGGTGGTCGCGCGCGAGGGCGTCACCTATTGGGAGGCGATCGAGCGCGCGGCGCGGGGCGAAGCCGAGGGCCTGGCCACGCGGGCGCGAACGTCGCTGGCAGAGTTCGCCTCGCTCGTCCGGCGCCTGCGCACGCGGATCGGGACCCTGCCGCTCCCCGAGCTCCTGGACGAGGTGCTGGAGCGATCGGGCTATCGCGCGATGCTCGCCGACGGGTCCGAGGACGGCGAGGATCGCTGGGCGAACCTGCTCGAGTTGCGCTCGGTCACGACCCGCTACGACGATCTCACGCCGGACGACGCCCTCGACCGGCTGCTCGAGGAGACCGCGCTCGTCGCCGACCAGGACAGCTACGAGGGCGGCGCGGATGCCGTGACGATGATCACACTCCATGCGGCGAAGGGCCTCGAGTTCCCGATCGTGTTCATCGCGGGCCTCGAGGAGGGCGTGTTTCCGCACAGCCGCGCGCTCGACGACGAGAAGGAGCTCGAGGAGGAGCGTCGCCTGGCCTACGTGGGCATCACCCGCGCGAAGCGCCGCCTGTACCTCTCCCACGCGTGGCGGCGAGCGACGTGGGGGATGGGCCAGATGAGCGTGCCGTCCCGGTTCCTGTTCGAGATCCCGGCCGCTCTGATGGAGGGCCCGCGACTCGACGGCGGCCCGGACGAGGCGGACGCCGGGCTGGAGCTCGATCTCGTGTTCGGCGGTCGACGGGTGAGCCGCCTTGGCACGCCGATCCGCGCCGGCGGCGGAGCATACCGGCAGGGGAGCGGTCGACCGGGAGCACCCAGGCCCGGCGAGTCGTTCCAGCCCACCCGGGACCTGGCCGCGCGACGCGAGGCCTTTGCCGCCGGGGCACGATCCGGTTCGCTGGCCACCGGCGCGATGCGCTGGGACGAGGACGCGCCGGAACCCGATTCTGACGCCGAGCCGGCCGCCACCCCGGCGTCCGTGCGCTCACGCCCGGACCGACCCGTCATCCCGGGTGAGCGCCGGTACCGGGATGGGGATCGCGTGCATCACGCTCGGTGGGGAGACGGGATCGTCGTCACCTCCAAGCTGACCCGTTCGGACGAGGAGGTCACGGTCGCATTCCGCGATCCTGTCGTCGGACGCAAGACGATGCTCGCCAGCCTCGCCAATCTCGACATCGTCGGCTGACGATGGCCGATTCCGAGCGGAATCCCGAGCTCGACGCGATCGTTCGCCTGGCCGACTTCGAGACCCTGGCCAGGGCGCGGATGACGCCTGCTGCCTACGACTACGTGGCCGGCGGCGCGTTCGACGAGGTCTCGCTGGACGAGAACCTGGCGGCTTGGCGGCGGTATCGCCTCCTGCCGCGGGTGCTCGTCGACACGACCAGCATCGACACGACAACGAGCGTCCTGGGACGGCGGACGCCGGTGTTCGGTGTGGCGCCCATGGCGCACCATCGCCTCGCCCACCCCGACGGTGAGGTCGCCACCCTGAGCGGTGCGGCCGCCGAGGGGGCGATCTTCACGCTGTCCACCGTGTCCTCGCGATCAATGGAGGAGGTCTCGGCCGCAGCACCAGGGGCTCGTCGCTGGTTCCAGCTCTACGTCCACCGCGACCGCCCGGTCGCGCGGGCGCTCGTCGAGCGCGCCGCGGCCTGCGGATACGAGGCGATCGTGCTCACGGTGGACCTGCCGGTCCTCGGAACGCGCGACCGGGACCGCCGCCATGCCTTCGATCCGGGACCCGATGCCTACGGGAACTTCCCCCGCAGGGCCGAGTACGACGGCGACTGGGACGCGCTCGTCGACATGCGTCACGTGGCCCTCGGCTGGGACGACCTGGGCCGGATCGCGAGCTGGTCCAGCCTGCCGCTGGTGGTCAAGGGCATCCTCGATCCCGACGACGCCCGGCGAGCCGTCGACCAGGGGGTGGCTGCCGTCTGGGTCAGCAATCACGGAGGCCGGCAGCTCGACCGGGTGCCCGCGCCGATCGATGCGCTGGCCGGGATCGTGGATGCTCTCGGCGTCGATGCCGAGGTCTACCTCGACGGCGGGATCCGGCGCGGGACCGACGTCGTGACGGCGCTGGCCCTCGGCGCGCGAGCCGTGTTCCTCGGCCGCCCGATCATGTGGGCGCTGGCGACCGGGGGGTCCGACGGTGTCGCGCGCGCGTTCCAGCTGTTGCGCGACGAGACCGAGCGGGCTCTCGCGCTCCTCGGCGTCCGATCGGCCGCCGAGCTCGACCGTCGCTACGTGCGGCCTTCGGACTAGGTCAGGGTTCCGCCGAGGGCGAGCCATCGCTCGCGGCTCAACCGATAGAGAACATGCGGCCGCACCGGATGACCAACCGGAACCTCGGGATGGTCGAAGTCGCCGTGCGGATCGCGAACCATGCCCAGCCGCTCCATGACGGCCCACGAGCGCCGGTTCGCCGGCGTGGTGAACGAGACGATCTCGTCGAGGGCCGCCGACCCGAAGCCAAACGCGAGGACGGCGCGAGCGGCTTCCGTCGCGTAGCCCTGTCCCCATGCCTCCCTGGCGAGCCGCCATCCGATCTCGACGCACGGCGTGAACGGCACGCCCGGCCAATCCCAGTGCGCGAGGCCGGTGTAGCCCAGAAACCGACCGTCGTCGATTCGTTCCACGGCCCAGAGGCCGTAGCCGCGAGCTGCGAACCGGGTCTGGATGCGGTCGACGAAGGCGTCGCTCTCCTCCCGCGTCAGGACCCCGACGAAGTGCTCGCGGACTTGCGGGTCGGCGTTGAGGGCGGCGAACGGGGCGCGATCGTTGTCATTCCATGCCCGCAGACGGAGACGGGCGGTCGCCAGGACCGGCCAGGTCATCGCCCGGCGTTCTCGGCTAATGGCGCCAGGTGTGCGAGATGGTCCTCGTAGTGACGCGAGGTGTCCCAGAGGAGTGTCTCCGTGAGGGCCTCCCCATCCAGCCACGGCCATCGGTCCGCGCGGAACAGGTCGTCATCGCTCAGGGGCTGGATCGCCGCCAGGAGCCGCTCGAACGATTCCCGGAAGGCGAGCCGCGTCGCGGCCGGGGGATCGTCGAGGTGCTCGCGATGGACGCGCTCGTTGAACGCGTCGGTCGTGTTGCCGGGATCGGGTCCGTCGTAGGGCTGGCGGCCGGCCCGGAGCGACTCGATCACGAGCACCGAGTGGTCGTGCCACCAGGCGAGGTGGGCGAGCACATCCTTGCCTGTCCAGTCGTCCATGGCCGGCTCCCGGAGCTGATCGTCGCCGATTCGGCTCACGACCTCCGCCAGGTCGCGGTGGGCCGTGGTCATCGTGTGCAGCAGCTCGTCCCTGTCCATCGTCCGAGCATAGTCCGGCCGGCCGCGCCTATCCTCGGGTCATGACCACCGAGCTGCCCGTCGATCCGTCGGCCGCCGATGCGGCCGCCGCGCTGGACGAGAAGACCGCAACCGGCCGTCACGCCGAGCTGAGCGACGCGATCGAGCGGGCGAACCGCCTCTACTACGAGGACGACGCACCCGAGCTCTCCGACGCCGAATACGACGCGCTGATGCGCGAGCTGGTCGCCATCGAGGGGGCGTTTCCCGCCCTGATCACGCCGTCCTCGCCAACGCAGCGCGTGGGAGCCACGCCGGCTGGCCGGTTCGCGGAGGTTCGCCATCGCCGCCCGATGCTCAGCCTCGGCAATGCGTTCTCGCACGACGAGCTGCGTGCGTTCGACGTCAGGGTCCGACGGGCGCTGGGTCTCCCGCCGGCTCCCGATGCCGCTGAGGAGCTGCACTACGTGGCCGAACTCAAGATCGACGGGCTGGCGATCTCGTTGCGCTACGAGAAGGGCCGGTTCGTCCAGGGCGCAACCCGCGGCGACGGCACCGCCGGCGAGGACGTCACGCCGAACCTGCGCACGATCGACGCCATCCCCGGACGGCTCCGGGACCCGGTCACCGCGGACGTCCGGGGCGAGGTGTTCATGCCCAAGAAGGAGTTCGCGCGGATCAATCGCGAGCGGGAGGAGCTGGGGCTGCCGCTGTACGCGAATCCCCGCAACAGCGGGGCCGGGTCGTTGCGCCAGAAGGATCCCGGCGTCACCGCCAGTCGTCTCCTCTCGGCGTGGACGTACCAGCTCCTCGAAGGCGACGCAGAGGAGACGCCATCCCTCGAGGACACGACCGAGGCCGCGGGCCTCGGCCGCCAATCCGAAGCGCTCACTCGCCTCGAAGCGCTGGGGTTGCCGGTCAACCCGGAGCGCGAGGCGGGCCTCGATATCGAGGGGGTCATCGCGTTCACCGAGCGCTGGCGCGATGAGCGGCACGAGCTGCCGTACGAGACCGACGGCGTGGTGGTCAAGGTCGATCGCTTCGACCAGCAGGCGCGGCTGGGCACGGTCAGCCGCGCGCCGCGGTGGGCGATTGCCTACAAGTTCCCGCCGGAACAGGTCGAGACGGTCCTCGAGGACATCGTCCCGTACGTCGGCCGCACGGGGACGCTCACACCCGTAGCCCACCTGCGACCGGTCGTGGTCGCCGGCTCGACCGTTGCCAGGGCGACGCTCCACAACCTCGACGAGCTGCGGCGAAAGGACATCCGGATCGGCGACCAGGTCGTTCTGCAGAAGGCGGGCGACGTGATCCCCGAGGTGGTTCGCGCGCTGACGGACCGGCGAACCGGGTCCGAGCGCGTGTTCGAGATGCCCGACGCCTGCCCCGTGTGCGGCACCGCGATCCTGCGCGACGGGGGAGCGGTCCGTCACTACTGCCCCAATCTCGCCTGTCCGGCGCGGGTCTCCCAGGAATACAGCCACTTCGTGGGCCGCGGCGGCATGGACATCGAGGGCGCCGGGTGGAAGGTGCTCGAGCAGCTCCTCCAGCGGGGCCTGGTGAAGCGGCGCGGGGACTTCTACCGGCTGACGGTGGACGATCTCGAGTCGCTGGACCGGTTCGCCCGCAGGAGCGCCGAGAACCTGTACGAGGCGATCCAGCGGGCACGCCGACGACCGCTCGAGCGGATCCTGGCCGCGCTGGGGATTCCGCAGGTGGGCTGGACGACGGCCGTGGACCTTGCCCGCTGGCTGGCGACCGAGGTCCCCGCTGGGGACCACTGGCTCACCCGCGCCGCCGGGCACCTTGCCGCGATCGCCGGCGATTCGCCGGAGCGATTCGAGGAGGTCGAAGGCGTGGGTCCCACCGTGGCGTCGGCGCTGGCTTCGTACTTCGGGTCCGAGGGGCCCGGACGGGCTGTCCTGGAGGACCTGGAGGATGCGGGCGTGGACGCGGAGCTGCCCGAACGGCGCGCTGCGGCGGCGTCGGGTCCGCTGACCGGGAAGACCCTCGTCGTCACCGGCACGCTGCCCGGATTCAGCCGGCAGGAGGCCGAGGAAGCGATCCGTGTGGCAGGAGGAAAGGCCACCGGATCGGTATCGGCGAAGACGGATTACCTGGTCGCCGGCGAGAGCGCGGGATCCAAGCTCGCCAAGGCAGAGACGTTGGGGATCCCGGTCCTCGACGAGGACGCGTTTCGGCGCCTCCTCGATGGAGCGGACACGTCCTAGCTCAGGTTGAAGCGGCGCACCGGAGCGTTGGGGACCACCCGCCGAGCGTGGTACCGCTCCATCAGGTCACTGACGGCGGCTCGACTGGCCACCCACTCCGGCTGGTCGCCGAAGATCGACGCCTCTGGACCCCACTTCCGGAGCTGGGCCATCGCGGTGACGATCGCGTTGTGCTCGAACACTCGATGACGACCGCCGTCCACGATCCCGGTCACGAGGTAGCGCCGGACCAGATCGAACGGCGCCGTCCAATGGCCGATCCGGACCTTGTCGCCCTCGCGGAGCGACTCCAGGTAGTCGTCGTCGCCGACCGGGTGGCGATCGTGCTCGGCCTGGTGGCTCGGCAGGTCCACCCGGCGTCCGGGGCGGTCCAGGGAGTCGAAGCGGCCATCATCCTCGGCGGTCCGATAGCAGACGGGGCAGGTGGGCAGGGCCACGGTCGCGCGGGGCGGAGCGCCATAGGGAAGTCCGCAGCGAACGCAGAACGTGGCGCTCGCGGAGCGCGCCGGAGTGCCGCACTGCAGACACGCAGAGAGGGCCATCAGGCGATGCGAGAGCCGGAGGCGAGCCGGTCCAGTGCGGATCGGGTTGCGCCGTCGGCGCCGTCGACCCGGAGCTGCCAGGACTCGGGGGTGTAGAGACCGGCGGGGCTACGGGTGACGACCGGGGTGCCGTGACCTCCAACGCGCTGGATGGCGGTAGCGAGCGCTCCCTCCAGGCGCCGGGGCGAGTCCGGGCGGGCCATGTGGGGATCGAGCGAGGCGACCAGCGCGCCCATGAGCCGGTCCAGGTCCGGGCGACCCACCGCGATCACGACGTCACAGGGCACGTCGACCGGGGCAGCTTCGGCGAGCGGAAGCGGCTCCGCGTCTGGGCTGCCAACAATGGCGCGTCGGGCGCGATCCAGAGCATTCGTGACCCACATCGGTGCCGTCATCGTGCCCGGCCAGGGATCCGTGTGGTCATCCCCCAACGGGTCATCCGGAACCGGACGTTGGTCCGGTGGAGCCTCGGTCAACCGGGGGAGTGGATCGGGGGCCGGGATATGATCGGGAGATGGCGAACCTGTCCCGGACCGACGTCGAGCACGTCGCCTACCTGGCTCGTCTCGGCCTCGATGAGGAGGAACTGAGCCGGCTCGAGGGCCAGCTCAATCACATCCTCGAACAGTACGCGAAGCTGGCCGAGGTCCCCACCGACCACATCGCGCCCACGGCCCAGACGATCGAGCTCGAGAACATCCTGCGCGAGGACGTGGCCGGTCCGTCGCTCCCGAGCGAGGCGGTCCTCGCCAATGCTGCCGAACGAGACGGGGACTACATCGTGGTGCCGGCGATCCTGGGCAGGGAGTCCGGAGCGTGACGGACCCGACCGGGCTGACGGCCCATGCGATGGCCTCCGGGCTCCGGACGGGCGAGCTGACGGCTCGAGGGCTGGCCGAATCGCACCTGGCACGTGCCCACCGGCAGAACGGTGCAATCAACGCCTGGCGCACGATCGACGACGAGCGGGCCCTCGCCGAGGCCGACGCAGCCGATACCCGGATCACGGCGGCCCGAGCCGCCGGTGAGGCCGCCATCGACGCGCTCCATCCACTGGTCGGCGTCCCGGTCGCGCTCAAGGACCTGGTGTCGATCGCCGGGGGACCGTGCACGGCAGGCTCGCGGATCCTCGAGGGCTATGTCGCCCCCTACGACGCCCACATCACCGAGCGCCTCCGCGACGCCGGTTCGGTGATCCTGGGCAAGACGAACATGGACGAGTTCGCGATGGGCTCGTCCACGGAGTACTCGGCCTATGGCCCGGTCTCCAACCCGTGGGACCTGGATACGGTGCCGGGCGGCAGCAGCGGGGGATCGGCGGCCGCGGTGGCCGCCCGCCACGTGCCGCTGTCGATCGGCACCGACACCGGTGGCTCGATCCGCCAGCCCGCCGCCCTGTGCGGGGTCGTGGGGCTGAAGCCGACCTATGGTCGCGTCAGCCGGTACGGGATCGTGGCCTTCGCTTCGTCGCTCGACCAGATCGGCCCATTCGCGCGCGACGTGCGGGACGCCGCGGCCCTGCTCCATGCGGTGGCGGGTCGTGACGAGCGCGATTCCACCTCCGCACCGGTCGATGTCCCTGCCGAGCTCGTCGCACTTCCCGACGGGGACGACGAGGCTGCCGCCTGGCTGCGCGGCAAGCGGCTGGGCCTGCCTCGCGAGTACTTCGTGTCCGGGATGGAGCCGGAGGTGGAGCGCCGGATCCGCGAGGCGGTCGACGCACTCGAGGGCGCCGGCGCGAGCGTCGAGGACGTGTCCCTGCCGCACACCGACTACGGCCTTGCGACCTATTACATCGTGGCGCCCGCTGAAGCGTCCGCCAACCTGGCCCGCTACGACGGCATCCGTTTTGGACCGCGGCACGGGGACGGCGACATCCTCACCACCTACCTCGCGACGCGCGGGCGCGGGTTCGGCCCGGAGGTGAAGCGTCGGATCATGCTCGGGACGTATGCCCTGTCGGCCGGCTATTTCGACGCGTACTACCTCAAGGCGATGAAGGTGCGTACCCTGATCAAGCAGGACTTCGACGACGTGTTCTCCTCCGGGGTGGACGCCCTGGTCGCGCCGACGTCGCCCACGGTCGCGTTTCCGTTCGGTGCCCGGATGACCGATCCGGTCGCGATGTACCTCTCGGATGCCTGCACGCTCCCGGTCAACATGGCCGGCCTCCCGGGACTGTCCGTCCCGTGCGGGCTGGCGACCGGCCTCCCCGTCGGGCTCCAGTTCATCGGACCGGCCTGGTCCGAGCTCGAGCTGTTCCGCTTCGGCCGCGCGTACGAGGCGATCACCGCCGATGCCCGGTGGCGATCCGTCGAACCCGCCCAGCTCGCCCTCGCCGACGATCCGTCCACGCCCAGCCCGCTGCAGCGGATCGCGTAGCCTTCAGGACATGACGACCGAGTCGACGACCAGGCCACCGATCGCGGAGCGGGCACTGGCCGAGCGCGTTCGGGCTGTGCCGCCGTCGGGAATCCGTCGCTTCTTCGACATCCTGGCGACCTTGGACGACGTCATCAGCCTGGGGGTCGGCGAGCCCGACTTCGATACGCCCCGGATGATCGTGGAGGCTGGGGTCGAGAGCCTTCGCTCGGGGCGGACCCACTACACGAGCAACTACGGCACGCTCGAGCTGCGTCGGGCGCTGGCGGCGCATCTTGAGCGGCGATACGGCGTCGCATACGACCCGGAGCGGGAGCTCCTGGTCACGGTCGGCGCCTCCGAGGCGGTCGACCTGGCGCTCCGCGCAACCTGCGATCCCGGGGACCAGGTCGTCCTGCACGAGCCGAGCTATGTCGCCTACCTGCCTGCGGTCGTATTCGCGGGTGGCGTGGTGCGCCACGTGCCGACCCGATTCGAGGATGCCTTCGCCCTCGATCCCGAGGCCGTGGAGGCCGCGATCACACCGGGCACGAAGGCGCTGTTCCTGGGTTACCCCTGCAATCCCACCGGCGCCGTGCTGCCCGATGACGTGCAGGACGCGCTCGCTGACGTCGCAGACCGCCATGACCTGCTCGTCTACAGCGACGAGATCTATGACCGGCTTGCCTACGGCAGTTATCGCCATCGCGCGTTCAGCGCCCTGCCCGGGATGCGGGACCGCACGATCCTCATGGGCGGCTTCTCGAAGGCGTATGCGATGACCGGGTGGCGAGTCGGCTATCTTGCGGCTCCGGCGCCGATCCTCGACGGGATCGTGAAGGTCCACCAGTACGGGATCATGTCCGCGCCGACGATCGCCCAGGATGCCGCCCTGGCCGCACTCGAGGACGGTGAGCCCGAGGTGGAGCGGATGGTGGACGAGTACGACCGACGACGGCGGCTGATCGTCCACGGGCTGAACTCGCTCGGCCTCGAGACGTTCGAACCGCGCGGCGCGTTCTACGCCTTCCCCCGCATCACGTCGACCGGCCTCGACGACGAGACGTTCACCGAGCGCCTGCTGAGCGAGGAACGGGTCGCCGTCGTGCCGGGGAGCGCGTTCGGACCATCCGGAACCGGCCACGTCCGGATGTGCTACGCGACGGCGTACGACCGCTTGGAGGAGGCACTGGTCCGGATCGGTCGCTTCGTCGAACGCTGCCGGGCCGGGTCGCCGGCCTGACCTCCGGGGGTCTCCCGGGCCGGGCGGCCACGGGCTGGATCATCGCGTCGATCGTCCTGTTCGGGGTGCATCTCGCGCTCCCGCAGCCCGGCGGACCCATCGCGTTGACCGAGATCGCCGAACCTCTGCTCGCCATGATCGGTCTGGCCCTCATTCCGCTCGCCATCCGGCATCCGGTCGGCCGGGGAGCGGCGGCGGTCCTCGTGGTGTTCGCCGTCGCGCGCTATGGCCCGGGCCTCGTCTCGACGCCGGCAGCCGATGGCTCGCCGCCCGACCTGCGCGTCGTGAGCTGGAACCTCCGCGGCAACGCGACGCCGCCGGCCAACCTGGTCGCGCGCCTGGCCGAGACGGATGCGAACGTGATCGCCCTCCAGGAACTGTCGCGCGAGCAGGCCGCCGCCATCGAGGCGGACGCCGCCCTCGACGCGCGCTTTCCGCATCGGATCCTCAAGCCCGAAGGGCGGCTCGAGATGGGCCTGTTGAGCGCCGTTCCGATCGTGTCCAAGGAGACGAGCGGCGACCCCAAGACGATCGAAGCGGTCCTCGACCGCGGTGTCCTCGGGACGCTTGCGGTCATCAACGTCCATCCATTGCCGCGCGGCATCGTCACGGCCGGCCCGATCCCCGTGGGCTTCGACGGCGCGACGCGAGACGCCGAGATCGCGAACGTGCGCGGCCGGATCGATCGCCTCGCGGGCTCGGGCCTGCCGGTCCTGCTGATCGGCGACCTGGACGTGACCGAGCGGGAGCCCGCTTATCGGGTGCTGGCAAACGGGCTGCTCGACGCCCAGCTGGAGGTCGGCGGCGGATGGGGCGGCACGTGGCGACCGGACCCGCTGCGTCAACTGCCCGTCGGCCTGCTCCGCATCGACTACGTGCTGAGCACCCCGGATCTCGTTCCGGTCGCGTTCACTACGGATTGCACGCCACGCGGGGGCGACCATTGCGACCTGTGGGCGGCACTCCGCACCACGCCTGGGTGACGGACGACCACACGGGCCCGGACAGGGTGTATGCGAGACTACGGCCGATGTCGGCCGTCCTGCTGCTCACGGGGATCACGGCGATCGCCATCGGGGCGTGGCGTGGGTATGTCGAAGTGCGGATCGCCCTCGGGCCGCTGATCCACGATGGCGAGCCCACGCGCACGCTCATCGAGGCCGGCAGGCCGGTCTTCCTCCGCAGCCGGGTCCGCGCATTCGCGAGGCACGTCGCCGCCGCTCTGGGCTGGCTGGCGATCGCGATGTACGGCCTGTTTCTGATCAGCGTGGCAGCCGGGATGCCGCGATGACGACGGCCGACGCCGTGCGCGCTGCCGACACGCCCACCGGTCGCTACGAGGCCGTGATCGGCGTCGAGGTCCACTGCCAGCTCCGGACCGTGTCCAAGATGTTCTGCAGCTGCTCGACGGCGTACGACGGCGCCGCGCCGAACAGTCACGTGTGCCCGGTCTGTCTCGGCCTGCCGGGTGCCCTTCCGGTGATCAACCGCCGCGCCGTGGAGCACGTCCTGTCGACGGGGCTCGCGATCGAGGCGACGATCCCCGAGACGACCCGCTGGGAGCGCAAGAACTACTTCTACCCGGACCTGCCCAAGGGCTACCAGATCAGCCAGTACGCGATCCCGCTGGCCGACATGGGGCGACTCACGTTCGACACCACGGACGGCCCGTTCACCGTGCGGATCACCCGCGCTCACCTCGAGGAGGACACGGCAAAGCTCGTCCACGCGGAGCTTGGCGGGCGGCCGGTGAGCCTGGTGGACTTCAACCGGTCCGGTGCCCCGCTGATGGAGATCGTCACCGAGCCCGAGCTCCGCACCGCGGAGCAGGCACGTCGCTACGCCGAAGAGCTCCAGCTGCTGCTGAGGGCGATCGGGGCGTCCGACGCCGACATGGAGCGCGGCCAGCTCCGGGTCGAGGCCAACGTCTCGCTCCGCGCCGTCGGGACGGCCGAGTTCGGGACACGGATCGAGATCAAGAACATGAACTCGTTCCGATCCGTGGAGCGGGCGATCGGCCACGAGATCGAGCGCCAGGCAGCGGTGCTGGACGGCGGCGGAGAGCTGGTCCAGGAGACGCGCGGCTGGTCCGACGACCGTTCGGCCACCTATCACATGCGCACCAAGGAAACATCCGAGGACTACCGCTACTTCCCCGAGCCGGACCTCCCGCCACTTCGCGTGGAGCCTGCCTGGCTGGACGTCCTGCGGGCCGCGCTGCCGGAACTGCCGGGGGCCCGGCGGGAACGATTCCAGTCGGCACTCGGTCTCTCCGCATACGACGCCGAGGTGCTGGTAGCGGACCTGGATGCGAGCCGGCTGTTCGAGGCTACCCTCGCCGCGCGTCCCAATCTCGAGCCAAAGCAGGTTGCGAACTGGGTGACCGGCGACTACCTCCGGATCCGCAACGCTGCAGCACTCGACGTCTCGGTCGATCCAGCGTCGCTGGCCGAGGTCATCGAGCGGGTGATCGGCGGCAGCCTCTCGCGGTCAAACGCGCGAGAGGTCTTCGAGGCCCACGTGGAGACGGGCGAGGCCGTGGCGACGATCGTCGACGCCCGGGGGTTTCACCAGATCTCGGACACGAACGCCCTGGAGGCGATCATCGACGAGGTCCTCGGCTCGAACCCGGACGCGGTCGCCGACGTGCGTGCAGGAAAGGCGCAGGCCGTCGGGTTCCTCGTGGGTCAGGTCATGAAGGCGACACGCGGACAGGCAAACGCCGCCACGGTCCAGTCGGCCGTTCGGAAGCGGCTGGACGTCGGCGGGGGATAGGAAGGCCAGGGTGGGAGCGATCAACATTGCGTTCTGGATCGGCGGCATCGTGCTGATCGTGCTGGGCTACACCCGCGCGCGGCGACCGTGGGTCCGATACCAGTCCCTCCGCGAGCAGGACGAAAACGTCGCCCGCTACGAGGCCTGGCGTGGCGGTCTGCGTGACGAGGGCAAGACCGGTGCCTCGGTCGCGATGGAGATCCTCCGGCGACAGGCCCAGCGTGAGGCACTCATCGCCGTGCTCGGCTTCGTGCTCGTGTTCGTGGGCTTCGCGCTGCCTGGACGCTGAGCCCGCCGGCGGGCCCCTCAGCCGATCCGTCGGACCTCGATCGCGATGCAACGATCCATGACCACGAGCAGGCCCGCCCCGTGCGCGATCTGCGCCGCTTCCCAATTCACGACCCCGAGTTGGAGCCACAGCGCCCGGGCGCCGACTTCGACGGCTTCTCGAGCGTGGTCGGCGCACAGCTCTGGCCGCCGGAACACGTCCACGATGTCCACCGGTCCGGTGGCCGCCACCGCGTCGCGGAGGGTGGAGTGGGCCCGGCGGCCGTGGACCTCGCTCTCGAACGGGTTCACCGGCACGCAGTCGTAGCCGGCGTCGAGCAGCTCGCGGAACACGCCGAATGACGGCCGTCCCGGTCGGGACGAGGCGCCAACGACGGCGATCCGCTTCGTCTCGCGCAGGAGATGCGCGATGGCGATCGGGTCCAGGACGGGCACCGGACCCCGTCCCTCGGCGGCATCGAGATAGGCGATGATCCGGTCACGATCCGCGGCATCGGTCGGCATCGACGCATCATTGCACCGGTCCGTGGGCGCATGCATACTGGCGGCCGATCCGGCGTCCCGGGCCGTGGAGGTACGAGAGCCCGACACCGGGATCAGCCAGGCACGTCACATCCCGGCCCGCTGCGAGACCGCTTGGCTCGCCCAGGGCCGGCCAGCGAGGAGGAGTCAACCCTTGGGGACCACACGGAAACTTGCCGCGCTCGTCGCGTCGACGGCCCTGTTCTTCGCGGCCTGTGGCGGGGGCAGCTCGGCCAGCCCTTCGGTCAGTGCACCGGCCAGCTCGGCGCCCGCTCCCAGCGAGTCGGAAAGCGTCGCGCCCAGCGCGTCCGCCGTCGACTTCCAGGCGTGCGAGGTGTCGGACACCGGCGGGATCGACGACAAGGGCTTCAACCAGAACGCCTTCAAGGGCCTGACCGACGCCCAGGCCGAGCTCGGCGTCAACGAGCCGAAGTTCCTGGAGTCGACCGAGGCCACGGCCTACACCACGAACATCCAGACGTTCATCGACCAGGGCTGTGACCTGATCGTCACCGTCGGCTTCCTGCTCGGCGATGCGACCGGTGCGGCCGCCGACGCCAACCCGGAGCAGAAATTCGCGATCGTCGACTTCGCCTATGACCCGGCCAAGGACAATGTCCTGGGCATCGTGTTCACGATGGACGAGCCGTCGTTCCTCGCGGGCTACCTCGCCGCCGGCATGAGCAAGAGCGGCAAGGTCGGCACCTTCGGCGGGATCCAGATCCCACCGGTCGAGGTGTTCATGGACGGCTTCTACGGTGGCGTCCAGTACTACAACCAGCAGAAGGGCAAGAGCGTGGAAGTCCTGGGCTGGGATCCGGCGACGAAGACCGGGTCGTTCACCGGTGACTTCAGCGACACCGCCAAGGGCGCCGCCCAGGCGGAGGCGTTCATCCAGGAAGGCGCCGACATCGTGTTCCCCGTCGCCGGTCCGGTCGGCCTGGGGGCGGCAGCGGCCGTCTCCGACGCGAATGCGGGTGGCGCCGAGGTCATGTTCATCGGCGTCGACGTCGACCAGTTCGAGAGTGCGCCGGAGACGCAGGACATCATCCTGACCTCCGTGCTCAAGCGGATCGACAACGGCGTCAAGGGCGCCGTCCAGGCCGCCCTCGACGGGACGTTCGCCGGCGGTGTTGCCGTCAACGACTTCAAGAACGAAGGGACGGGCCTGGCTCCGTACCACAACTTCGATGCGGCGGTTCCCGCCGAGCTGAAGAGCGAGATCGAGGACCTGCAGCAGCAGATCACCGACGGCACCCTCAAGCCGGTCGACTTCTACCGGCCGGCCTGAGTCAGCGCCAGCCTCTGGTCATCGTCCGGGCGGCGCCCATCGGGCGCCGCCCGACTGCATCCACGAACAACGCCCCGCACCGCGGCCGGGCAGGCGTCACGGGCGGCTTGGCATACTGACCGGCACACCGGCGGACAGGAGGGGCCGTGCGCCTCGAGCTGCGAGGGATCAGCAAGCGCTTCCCGGGCGTGATCGCCAACGAGGGGATCGACCTCGTCGTCGAGCCCGGCGAGGTCCACGCGCTGCTCGGCGAGAACGGGGCCGGAAAGTCGACCCTCATGAACGTCCTGTTCGGACTCTACCGGCCGGACGAAGGCGAGATCCTCGTCGACGACAAGCCGGTCGAGTTCCACGACTCGGGTGACGCGATCGCCGCCGGGATCGGGATGGTCCACCAGCACTTCATGCTCGTGCCCGTGTTCACCGTCACCGAGAACGTGATGCTCGGCCACGAGTCGGCCCGGGGTCCGGTCGGTGTCCTCGACCACGCCGATGCGCGGCGGCGGATCCTCGAGGTCAGCGAACGCCACGGTCTGCGCGTCGATCCCGATGCCCTCGTGGAGGACCTCCCCGTGGGCGTGCGTCAGCGGGTCGAGATCATCAAGGCGCTCTACCGCCGCTCCGAAGTCCTCATCCTCGACGAGCCGACCGCCGTGCTCACGCCGCAGGAGGACGAGGAGCTGTTCGAGATCATGCGCTCGCTGGCGAAGAACGGCACCTCGATCATCTTCATCACCCACAAGCTCAACGAGGTGCTCGAGGTCGCGGATCGGATCACCGTCCTCCGCCGCGGCAAGGTCGTCGGCCAGGCCGATCCGAAGACGGCCACCCGGGAACAGCTGGCCGCGATGATGGTCGGCCGCGAGGTCATGCTCGAAGTGGACAAGGACGACCCGAACCCCGGGGAGCCGGTCCTCGAGATCTCGAACCTCGTCGTCCGCGACGATCGCGACCAGGTGGCCGTCAACGACGTCGACCTCACGGTCAACGGCGGCGAGATCGTGTGCGTGGCCGGCGTCCAGGGCAACGGCCAGACCGAGCTCATCGAGGCGATCACCGGTCTTCGCGCCCCCGAGTCGGGAACGATCCGGATCAGCGGCGCCGAGGTCTCCCTGGACCCGCGACAGGTGTACCTGGCGGGCGTCGGCCACATTCCCGAGGACCGGCTGGAGGAGGGGCTCGTCCCCGGATTCAGCGTGGCCGACAACCTGTGCCTCAACTCGTACTTCCTGCCGCCGTACGCCAAGGGCCTGCGGATGCAACGTGACGTCATCCTGTCCAATGCCACCGAGGAGGTCCGCGCGTACGACGTCCGCACGCCGTCGATCCTCCAGGACGTTGGCAACCTGTCCGGCGGCAACCAGCAGAAGGTGATCGTGGCCCGCGAGTTCAGCCGCCCGCTGAAGCTCCTCGTCGCGGCGCAGCCGACCCGGGGCCTCGACGTCGGCTCGATCGAGTACATCCACAAGCAGATCGTGCGCAAGCGCGACGACGGTTCCGCGGTGCTGATCGTGTCCACGGAGCTGGAAGAGGTCCTCGCGCTGGCCGATCGCGTGGCGGTGATGTTCCAGGGCAAGATCGTCGCGATCCTGAGTGCCGCCGATGCCACGCCCGAGCGCCTTGGGTTGCTCATGGGCGGCGCCCATCCAGAGGAGGCCTCGGTCGAGGAGATCGTTGCCCACGTGGACGAGGTCGTCGCGTGACCGAACCCACGACGCCGCCTCCGGCCGCCGAGCCGACAGCCCCACCGGCAACCGCCGCGCCCGCCCAGGCACCGGCCAGCGCCCCGCCACCGGGCCCGGCCACCCGGCTGGCTCGTGTCCTCGGCAGCCTCGTGGTCCCGATCCTCGCGATCGTCTCCGGGCTGTTCATCGGGGCGCTCGTGATCGTGTTCTCGGATCGCGAGATCGTGGGTCTCCTGGGTCGCGACCCGCTCGCCGGCCTGGGAGCCGCCGTCGACAGCGTGAGCCGGGCGTACGGCGCCCTGCTGACAGGCTCGATCGGCGACCCGGGACGGATCGCTGACGCCCTCGCCTCGGGTGACGCGCGCTCCTTCGAGCGCGCATTCCGGCCGATCTCCGAGAGCCTGGTCCGTGCGACGCCGTTGATCTTTGCCGGCCTCGCCGTCGCGCTCGGCTTCCGATCCGGCCTGTTCAACATCGGCGCCGAGGGCCAGCTCTACCTGGGCGCGATCTTCGCCGTGTTCGTCGGGTTCACCCTGACCGGCCTGCCGTGGTTCATCCACCTGCCGTTGACGGTCCTCGCCGGATTCCTCGGCGGCGCCGTCTGGGGATTCATCCCCGGGATCCTCAAGGCGCGAACGGGCGCGCACGAGGTGATCGTCACGATCATGCTCAACTACGTCGCGTACCGGCTCCTCGACCTCCTGCTCAAGAACCAGCCGTTCCAGCGCGCTGGATCCGCGAACCCGATCTCGAAGATCATCGAGGAGAGCGCGGAGATGCCGCAGCTGATCGCCGGGCTGCGGGTGACGTGGTGGTTCCCGCTGGCCCTGCTCACCGCCGCCGGCGTGTCGTGGCTCCTGTTCCACTCCACGCGCGGCTTCGAGTTCCGGGCCGTCGGGCTCAATCCCGGCGCCGCGCGGTACGCGGGGATCCGGATCGGGCGGACGCTGGTCCTGACGATGATGATCTCAGGTGCACTGGCCGGGCTCGCGGGCGCGTCGGTGATGATCGCCGACGAGGGCACCCTGACCCCGGGCTTCTCGCCTGGCTACGGGTTCGACGCGATCGCGATCGCGCTTCTCGGACGGTCGCGGCCACTGGGCGTCGTCGCGGCCGCGATCCTGTTCGGGATCCTCCGCGCGGGTGCAACCCCCATGCAGGCCGCGACCCAGATCCCGATCGACCTGGTCGTCGTCGTGCAGTCGTTCATCGTGATGTTCATCGCGGCCCCGGCTCTGGTCCGGACCATCTACCGGATCCGAACGCCGCGCGTCTCGGGGACCGAGGTGTTCTCGAAGGGGTGGGGGACGTGAGCGTCGCCGCGCAGGCGCGTCCGGTCGCGATCGGGCCGGTCACCCTTCGACGGCACCAGGTCGTCGGCCTGTTCTACATCGTGCTCGCGGCGATCATGGCCGTATTGGCCGGCGGTGGCGTCAGCGCCGGAGCTTCGTCCACCTTCGATCTCAATGCGTCCGGTGTGGCCGTCCAGCTGCCGAAGCTCATCGTGCCATCGGCCGGCACGGCGTACGTCCTCTCGGGCCTGTGCGCTTTCGTCGGGGCCATCCAGCTCGTCCGTGGGTTCGGGACCCGCAATGGCATCGCCATCGGCGCGGTCGCGTTCCTCGCGGTGGCCGTGTTCCTCGTCTGGGCCGCCTCCGGCCGCTCGATGAACATCGTGGGCGTCCTTCAGGCGACGGTCCAGCGGGCCACGCCGATCACGCTTGCCGGCCTGTCGGGGGTCCTCTGCGAGCGCGCGGGCGTCGTCAACATCGCGATCGAGGGGATGCTCCTGACCGGCGCCTTCGTGGCCGCGGTCGCCGGCAGCGCGTTCGGGCCCTGGATCGGGATCGCGGCGGCCGCGCTGTCGGGCGGCGGACTGGCACTCGTCCTCGCGGTCCTCGCGATCCGGTACCGGGTCGACCAGATCATCGCCGGCACGATCATCAACATCTTCGCGCTCGGGATCACGAGCTTCCTTTCGGCGCGCGTCCTGACCGACGTCCCCGAGCTCAACAACCCCGATCGGCTCCAGCCGATCGCGATCCCGGTGCTCAACGACATCCCGATCGTGGGCCCGATCCTGTTCGCGAACAACGTGTTCGTGTACAGCATGTTCATCCTGGTCGGGGTGCTCCACTTCGGGCTGTTCCACACGCGCTGGGGGCTCCGAGTGCGGGCCGTCGGGGAGCATCCCCGCGCCGCCGACACCGTGGGCATCAACGTCCTCGGGACGCGGTATCGGAACGTGTTCCTGGGCGGGCTGATCGCCGGCGTCGGCGGGGCCTCGCTCGTCATCGGGGCGTCGGGGCGGTTCGACCGGGAGATGACCGCGGGTCGCGGCTTCATCGGCCTGGCGGCGATGATCTTCGGCGGCTGGGCGCCGGTCGGCGCCTTCCTGGCCAGCCTCGTGTTCGGCTTTGCCGACTCGCTCCAGGCGCGACTCTCGGTGCTCAATGTGCCGATTCCCTCGGAGCTCCTGCTCATGGTCCCGTACCTGGTGACGATCCTCGTCGTGGCCGGCCTGGTCGGCCGCGCCCGTGCACCGGCTGCCGACGGCCGGCCGTACGAGAAGGAGTGACCGGACCCGCCGGCGAGCGTCCGCTCCCGATCGTCCTCGACTGCGACCCAGGACACGACGATGCGCTGGCGATCGCGCTCGCCCTCGCGCGTCCAGAGCTGCGCGTGCTGGCGATCACGACCGTCGCCGGCAATGCCCCGCTGGACAAGACGACCCGCAACGCCCAGCGGGTCCTGGCGCTCCTCGCCCGGCCCGAGGTCCCCATCGCGGCCGGCGCGGAGCGGCCACTGGTCCGCGCCCCGTGGGTCCCGGTCGAGGTCCATGGCGACTCCGGGCTCGATGGCGCAGATCTTCCCGAGCCGGCTCGGGACATCGCCGCTGCCACCGCGCTGGAGGTCACGATCGACCTCCTGCGACACGCCGAGGAGCCGATCACGCTCGTCCCTACCGGACCGCTCACGAACATCGCGCTTCTCCTGCGGGCCGCGCCCGCCCTCCGAGCGCGGATCGGCGCGATCTCGCTCATGGGCGGCTCGCTCGGTGAGGGGAACACGACCCCCTCGGCCGAGTTCAACATCTGGGCCGACCCGGAAGCGGCGGCGGTGGTGTTCGAGAGCGGTGTCCCGATTCTCATGGCCGGCCTCGACGTCACCCACCAGGCGCTCGTCCTGCCCGCCGATATCGCCCGCATGGAGGGGACCGGGACGCGCACCGGCCGCGTGTTCGCGGACCTGATGCGATTCTTCGGGCGGTTCCACCGCGACCGCTATGGCTGGGACGGTCCTCCGATCCACGACGCCGTCGCCGTGGCCCGGCTGGTGGCGCCCGGGCTGGTCGGTTCGCAACGGATGCGGATCGACGTCGAAACCGGTGGCGAGCTTTCGAGGGGCCGAACGATCGCGGATCGCGAGGGACGCAACGGCCTTGCGGCCAACGCCGAGGTCGGCCTCGAGCTGGATCGAGAATCGCTGATCGATCTCATCGTCGACGCCGTCACGCGCTTCCCGTAGGATCGGCCGGCGATGGCGACCCTGACCCCCGTGGGCGTCGACCCCTACGCCGTCACCCCGCGCGACCTGGGCTTCGATCCCCACGACCCCGCATTCGTGGCGGACCCGTACCCCGCGCTCGCCCGCCTGCGGGCCGACCATCCGGTGCTCTGGAATCCGGACACGAGCCAGTGGATCGTGAGCCGGTTTGGCGACGTGAACGCGCTCCTCCGCGATCGCCGGCTCGGCCGGACCTACCTCCACCAGTCGAGCCATGCCGAGATGGGTCGCCCGGAGGACGTCGACTGGCATGCGCCCTGGTGGCGGCTCGTCCGCGACGGGATGCTCGATCGCGAGCCGCCCGACCACACCCGACTCCGACGGCTCGTCTCGAAGGCCTTCACGCCGCGCACGGTGGAGGCCCTCCGGCCGCGGATCGAGGCGATCGTGGACGGGCTCGTCGGGCGCGCCCGGGAGCTCGCCGCGTTCGACCTGGTCACCGACCTCGCGGAGCCACTGCCGGTGACGGTGATCGCCGAGCTGCTCGGCGTCCCCGAGGGCGACCGGCCGCTCCTTCGGCCGTGGTCGGCCGACATCTGCCTCATGTACGAGCTGAACCCGGCCGAGGGCGACCAGCGACGGGCCGTCCGTGCGGCGATCGAGTTCTCGGACTACCTCCGCCGGCTCGCCCGTGAGCGACGGTCACAGCCCGGCGACGACTTGATCTCCGGCCTCGTCGCGGTTGCCGACGAGGGCGACATGCTGACCGAGGATGAGCTGATCGGCACCTGCGCCCTGCTGCTCAACGCGGGCCACGAGGCGTCGGTCAACGGTGCGAGCAACGCGTGGTGGACGCTGTTCCGGCACCCGGCCGCGCTGGCCCGGCTCCGGAACGAGCCGGAGCTCGTGCCGGCCGCGATCGAGGAGCTGCTTCGCTTCGATACCCCGCTGCCGATGTTCGAACGCTGGGTGCTCGAGGACATCGAGCTGCACGGCGTGCCGATCGCGCGCGGATCGGAGCTCGCCCTGCAGTTTGCGTCCGCGAACCGCGATCCGGACGGGTTCGACCGACCGGACGAGCTGATCCTCGATCGGGCCCCGAACCACTATCTGTCGTTCGGCGCCGGGATCCACTACTGCCTTGGGGCCCCGCTCGCGAAGCTCGAGCTCGGGATCCTGTTCCGGGCGATCCTGGCTCGACTTCCCGGCCTGGAACCGATCGGGCCGGCGACCTGGAAGCCGACCTTCATCCTGCGCGGCATCGCCCGGCTGCCGGTGCGGACGAGCGCGTGAAGCGGAGGCGACGGTGAGCGGAACGGCCGCCG
This sequence comes from Candidatus Limnocylindrales bacterium, assembly GCA_036555445.1. Lineage (GTDB taxonomy): Bacteria > Chloroflexota > Limnocylindria > Limnocylindrales > CSP1-4 > DATBLH01. The sequence continues at coordinate 17,230 of DATBLH010000011.1, read as the reverse complement.
ATCGGCTGGCCCTGGTCGGGCGGCTCGCGATCCTCGCCCGCGCGCTCGAGGCGCGTGGCGCCTACAACGGCGGCAAGCTGCTGCGCGCGGCGATGGATGCCGAGCTGACGCGGCTCGCCCTCGCGGAGGCGACGACCGATGAGGAGCTCCTCGGGTCCCTCGAGCAGGTCACGGAGCTCCTCGCGGAATCGGGCACGGGCCGCGGCGTGGCCGCCCGACTGCCCTCGGTGATCGCCGCGGTCCGCGACGACGGGATCGTGAGCCTCGAGGCTGCTCCGCGAAGCCACGTCTGCCGCATGTGCGGCGAGCTGTTCCTCGGCGACCCGCCAGTGGCCTGCCCGACGTGCGAAGCGCCGGCCACCGCATTCCGCGAGCACGTCCCCACCTGGTTCCTGGAACCGATGGCACCGGCCGATGTCCTCGACGAGCTCGCGGCGGGTGCCGCGCGGGTGGCAGCGGTGATCGGCGGTCGCGACGACGAGAGCCTCGCGCGCGTCCCGCAGCCCGGCGAATGGTCGGCCCGGGACACGCTCGATCATCTCCTCGGCACGGAGGCGATCCTGGCCGGGCGGATTGCCCGGATGCTCACCGAGGATGAACCGGACGTTGCCGCGGTCACGGTGGGCGACGTCGGTCCGCCCTCGGACGAGGGGCCGGGGGCGTCCGCTGCCGCGGCGTCTCGCCTCCTCGCCGAGTTTCTGGCCGCACGCGAGGGGACGATCGCGCGTCTCAAGGCACTCGGAGACAACGACTGGAACCGGTCGGGGCGCCACCCCGAATGGGGACGGGTCACGATCCGTTCGCAGGCTGCGTACTTCGCCCGTCACCAGGCGTCACACGCGGCACAGCTCGCCGCGGCGGCGGAGGGTCGCGTGCCCGGTCAGCGGCTGCCGGGGCGTTGAGCCCGTCCGAGGAGCCACGTCCGGTTCGCTACGTTGCGCTCGGCGACTCGTACACGATCGGGACCGCGGTCGAGCCCGCCGACGCCTGGCCGAGCCAGCTGGCCGCACGGGTTACCACGGCAGGTGCGCTGCAGCTGGTCGCCAATCTCGGTGTCAACGGCTACACCTCCGGTGACGTGATCCGGGACGAGCTGCCACGCCTCAGCTCCCTGAAGCCCGACGTGGTGTCGCTGCTGGTGGGCGTCAACGACGTCGTCCAGGGCGTTTCCGAGTCGATCTATCGAGCCAACGTTGCCCGGATCCTCGACGACCTCCTGACCACGCTCGCCCCGAATCGGATCTGGACGGTCGCAACCCCGGACTACACGGTGACGCCGGCCGGTGCCGACTACGGCGAACCCGCGGCGCGGGCCGCCGGAATCCTGGAGGTCAACGCGATTCTTCGAGGGCTGGCCGGGGAACGGCGCATCGCGTGGGTCGACATCCACGACCTGTCGCTGCGAGCCGGCGGCGATCGCACGCTGGTCGCTGTCGACGGCCTGCATCCATCCGGCCGCCAGTACTCGCTGTGGGTCGACCGGATCGCGCCCGTCGTCGCCGAGCTGCTCGCTCAGCCGCCCTCGAGATAGTCCCAGGAGCGCCGTCGCGGCAGGGCCGTCCACTCCGCGCGGAGGATGCTCATCAGGATCTCGTCGATGTGCGCGCCCCGGTCCACGTAGGCGCGCCGCTGCCGCACCTCCTCCGTGAAACCGGCGCGTCGATAGGCCCGCTGGCCTCGCTCGTTGTCGGCCGCGGTCCCCAGCCAGATCCGCTCCAGGCGCAACTCGCCGAAACCGAAATCGACGATGGCGTTGACCGCGTCGGTGCCGTACCCGCGGCTCCAGAAAGCCGGGCCGATGGCAATCCCGAGTGCCGCCGAGCCGTTGATCCGGTCGATGTCGAACAGCGACCCGTGACCCACCATCTGGTCATCGTCCAGTCGGCAGATCGCGAACTGGACCACCGTGTCTGCAGCCTCCTCGAGCTTTTCGTGCCGACGCCGGCGCTGCTCGAGGGTTCGTGGTGGCTCACCCGTGAAGCGGGCGTACTCCCCGTCCCGGCCCCACTCGTGAAGCCGTTCGACGTCGCCGATCTCGAGTGGGCGCAGATGCACGTGCTCCCCACGCAGCCGGTACTGCCGCCGGGTCGTGTCAGCCATCGGCGGGTCTCCCTCCCGCGGCGCCGCTGCCGGCCGGTGGGAATGCCGATTCGAGCCCGTGGATGAGGTCCTCGGCCCACGCCCGGTGATTGTGCCCGCCGACGTACGGCCGGTGGATCACGTCGTAGCCGCGAGCCCGGAGCAGGTCCGCCATCCGCGCCACCGGTCCGGCCAGCCACTCGAATGTGCCGACACTGAGCCGCACCCTGATCGGCGTCGGCGGCAGGTGACGCGCCAGGTCGCTGGTGACCAGCTCGCGGCCCGGCAGCTCGAAGGTCCCCGACTGGCTGAGCACGCGGTCGAAGACGTCCGGGCGCCGAAGCCCCGCGAACAGGGCCATCAGTCCGCCCAATGATGGACCGGCGATGGCCACGCGCCGGTCCGCGATGCCGAGACGCGCCCGCGCGAACGGCGCGATTCGGTCGGCGAGAAAGCCGAGCGTGCCTTCGCTGCACCCGTACTCGGCAAACCGGGCGTCGCCACCGTGGTGGATGAACGCGATCCCGATCGGGGCGATCCGGCCGCCCGCGATCAGCGCATCGGCGACCCGGTGAAGTCGTTGGCGGACGAGGTAGTCCTGCCCGTCGAGGACGAGCAGGAGGTCGCTCGCCGGCTCGCCGTCCGGCGGGTGGTAGAGCGTGACGGTCCGCGTCCTCCCGGCCACCATCCGGCCGGTCTCGAGCCGATGGCGCGTCAGTTGCCCGCGTGGCAGCGCCCGCGCCGGCAAGCGTCCGAGCTGTGCCGCCTCACGTGGCGCACGCGCCATCCATAGCCCGGACACGCGTCCGCCATTCCCGTCCGAGGTCGGGAAGCGGTTGAGCGGATCGGCTCGCCGATGACCGTCGACGAGATACGCGTACTCGACATAGGCGTTGACCGGCAACTCGGTCCGGCCGACCCAGACGCCGGGCGCGAGCTCCGCCATCGGGAGCGCGCCCTCGGGTCGGTAATCCGCCCACTCGCCGACGAGGGGCGGTGGGGGACCCGCGCCGAGGCGGACGAATGTCGCGCCGCGATCGTCGATGAGCGGCGAACCGTCGCGGGTCGCCGCCTCGATCAACCTGGACGCCTCGCGTCCCTCGATCGTCGATCCCTCCCCAAGTCCGACCCGCTGAAAGGCGGAAGCGTATCCGGTCCTCGCCCGGGGTCGAGGCGGCTACCATAGCCATCCGTGACCCTGGCGCCCAACGACTTCGTCCACCTCCATACCCACTCCGAGTTCAGCCTCCTCGACGGCCTCGGACGGATCACGGACCTCGTCGATTCGGCGTCACAGCAGGGCTTCGATTCGCTGGCGCTCACCGATCACGGCGCCCTCTACGGATCGGTCGCGTTCTACCAGGCGTGCGTGACGAAGGGGATCAAGCCGATCCTCGGCGTCGAGACCTATGTCGCCCGTCGGTCGATGGCCGACAAGGAAGGCAAGGCCGACGCCCAGCCGTTCCACCTGATCCTGCTGGCACGCGACTTCACCGGCTATCGGAACCTGTGCCGGCTGGTCACGGATGCCCACCTCGACGGCTACTACTACAAGCCCCGGATCGACCGCGAGCACCTCGCTCGTCACAGCGAGGGCCTGATCGGTCTCTCGGCCTGCCTCAACGGCGAGGTTGCCCGCGCCCTCGAGGTCGACGACTGGGAGAGTGCCCGCCGGCTGGCCGGCGAATACGGCGACATCTTCGGTCCCGACAGCTTCTTCCTCGAGCTCCAGGACCACGGGCTCCCGGAGCAGAAGGCCCTCAACCCGAAGCTCCTTCGACTGTCGGGCGAAACCGGGCTGCCGCTCGTCGTGACCAATGACCTCCACTACGTCCACGAGGCTCAGTCCGCGGCCCACGACGTGTTGCTGTGCGTGGGCACCGGCTCCAACCTCGATACGCCGGGCCGGATGCGTTTCGAGACCCATGAATTCTGGCTGAAGTCGGCGGCCGCCATGGGCGCCCTCTTTGCCGACCAGCCGGAAGCGATCCGCAACAGCCGGCGGATCGCGGAGATGTGCGCCGTCCAACTCCCGCTCGGCGAGACGCGGATCCCGCACTTCCCGGTCCCCGATGGCGAGAGCGCGGAGAGCTGGCTGCGCAAGGAGTGCGAGCGCGGCCTCGTCGAACGCTATGGGACACCGAGCGGAGCGCTCCGCGAGCGACTCGACTATGAGCTCGGCGTCATCACCTCGATGGGCTACGCCGGCTACTTCCTGATCGTCGCGGACTTCATCCGGTTCGCGCGCGAACAGGGGATCCTCACGACCTGCCGGGGAAGCGCACCCGGATCGATCGTCACGTACACGCTCCAGATCACGCCGGTCGACCCGATCCGCTACGAGCTCCCGTTCGAGCGATTCCTCAACCCCGACCGGGTGACGATGCCCGACATCGACGTCGACTTCGAGGACGATCGCCGGGACGAGGTGATCGCCTACGTCGCCCGCAAGTACGGCGCCGACCACGTTGCCCAGATCATCACCTTCGGCACGATGCTCGCCAAGGCAGCGATCCGGGACGTGGGTCGCGTCCTGGGTCACGGCTATGGCGAGGTAGACCGGATCGCGAAGGCGGTGCCGAACCAACTCGGGATCCGGCTGGACGAGGCGCTCGAGGTCTCGCCGCCGCTCCGGGAGCTCCACGATGCCGACCCGTCGGTGAAACGGATCCTCGACTTCGCGCGTCAGCTCGAGGGGGTGGCCCGGAACGCCTCCACCCACGCGGCCGGTGTCGTGATCAGCCGGGAGCCACTCACCGGCCTGATGCCGCTCCAGCGGGCCACGAACTCCGAAGCCCTGATGACCCAGTACGAGATGCACGCAATCGAGGCTCTGGGTCTCCTGAAGTTCGACTTCCTCGGCCTCTCGAACCTGACGATCCTGCGTCGCGCGGTCGATCTCGTTCGCGAGAATCGGGCTCTCGAGATCGACCTGGACGCGATCCCGCTCGACGACGCCCGGACCTTCGAGCTGCTCGCCTCCGGCGAGACGACGGGCATCTTCCAGCTGGAGTCGGCGGGGATGCGCCGCTACGTCCGCGAGCTGCGGCCGACGTCCGTGCTCGACCTGGCAGCCATGGTTGCCCTGTTCCGACCCGGGCCCATGGACAACATCCCGGCCTACATCCGGCGGAAGCACGGCCAGGAGCCGGTCACCTACCTCCATCCGCTCCTGGAGCCGTACATCGAGAAGACGTACGGGATCTTCGTCTACCAGGAAGACATCATGGCCGCGGCGATCGCCCTCGGTGGCTTCACCGGCCCCGAGGCGGACACGCTTGGCTATGCGATCCGCAAGAAGAAGTCGTCGGTCCTTCGCGCACAGAAGGAGAAGTTCGTCACCCAGGCCGCCGATCGCGGTGTGCCGCCGCAGGTGATCGACCAGGTGTTCGCCGCGTTCCAGCCGTTCGAGCGCTATGGCTTCAACAAGGCCCACGCCACCTGCTACGGACTGATCGCGTACCAGACCGCGTATCTCAAGGCGAACTTCACGGTCGAGTACATGACCAGCGTCCTGACCGCCTTCCGGTCGAACGAGGAGAAGGTGGCGGCGGCCGTGGCCGAGTGCCGGCGTATGGGAATCGAGGTCCGGCCACCGGACGTCCACCGCTCGGGGGTGGAATTCACGGTCGAGGGCGAGGCGATCCGGTTCGGGCTGCTGGCGGTCAAGAACGTCGGCCAGGGTGCGATCGCTTCGATCATCGCGGCCCGCGAGTCCGACGGCGAGTTCCGGAGCCTGGCCGATTTCTGCGAGCGGGTGGACCTGCGGCTCGTGAACTCGCGCGTGATCGAGGCGCTCGCGTGGGTGGGCGCGCTGTCGCCGTTCGGACACCCCGTACAGATCATCGAGGCCCTGCCGACGATCCTTCCTTCGGCCCAGGCGGCTCAGCAGCAGCGCGCCAGCGGCCAGATCTCCGCGTTCGACCTGATGTTCACGGGCCCCACCGACGAGACGCTGCCGCCCAGGGCTGAGGCGCCCCGTCGCGAGCGCCTGCGCCGGGAGAAGGAGCTCCTCGGGATCTACCTGTCGGAGCACCCGATGGGCGAGGTCGCCGACCGGGTGGGGGAGTACGCGACGGCATACTCCGGCGATCTTCGGGACGAGTCGCTCGACGGCCAGCGGATCGTCGTGGGCGGGATCGTGACCGGCGTCCGCACCGTCGTTACGAAGTCGAAGTCGGTCATGGCCGTCGTGACCCTGGAGGACCTCCAGGGGGCGATCGAGGTGGTCGTCTTCCCGCGCTTGTGGGAGCAGACTGCGGCCACCTGGATCGACGGGGCGATCCTGCTCGTCGCGGGACGCGTCGACCACCGGGGTGAGGAGGTCTCCGTCCTCGCCGACCTCGCGATCGACTGGGACGAGGCGGTGGCGCGGGGGCCCGACGCATTCGCCCGCGAGGTCGCGGCGGGTGACCGCGGCGCCGTTCGACGCCGATCCCCACCCGGGGCGGGGACGAGCGCCTCACCGGCTGCCACCAACGGCCACCTGCCGGCGCCGGACCGGGTCCCGGTCGCGGTCGGTCCGGGCCCGGACGCCGGACGTCAGACGCCGACCGTGCCGTTCGTGTCGCCGCTGCGAGCGGAGGCCATCCCGATCGGAGCGTCCCAGGGAGGTGGCTCGGACCTGCCCAGGATCCCGCCCGCCGAGCCGATCCCCACCTACGTCGAGCCGGACGCCGGGAGCTGGCCCTCGGCGGACGACCACGACGAGCCGGCGCTCCCCGACGAGGCCCGTGCGCGTGCAGCCGCGACGGCGGTGTCGGCCACCGTGCCGCTCGAGGCCACGCCGCACCAGATCCTCCACGTCCGGTTCGCGGGGGCCGCACCCGAGCGGGTCGTGTCGGCGATGGAGGCCCTGCGCGGCCTGTTCCAGGAGCGACCGGGGACGACGCGCGTTGTGCTCCACCTTCCCGGCCAGGGTGGCGATGTGCTCCCGATGGAGCTGCGGCGCGGCGTCGCCTATGACGCGGAGCTCGTGAGTGACGTGCGGCGACGCTTCGGCGACGGGCTCGTCGACCTCTCGCTCTCGTGAGCGAGTGGCGAGAAAGCGACGCTATCCTGCGCGGGTGATCCGGCGCTTGAACCGAGGCCTGCTCATCGCAGCGGCGACGGGGCTCCTGTGGGGCTGTGGAACGGGCGGCGGTCCCGCGGCGTCCGCCCCGTCGTCGGTGTCGACTCCGCCGGTGGCCCAGACAACGGGCCCGCCGGCATCGACACCCGCCTCGAGCTCGACTCCCGCTCCGTCCGCGTCCTCCGATGGCGGGCCGCCGCTGGGAGCGCTCGCCCCCGGGACGTATCGCAGTCACCTCGAGCCGGCGTTCGCGTTCACCCTGGGTGAGGGCTGGGAGCGTCGAGTGCCCGACGAGGAGGTCAGCGCGCGCTACCTCATGCTGCTGTATGCGAGTGGCGGCGGCGGCGATCTCCTCTATGTCGATGTCAGCGATCTCGGCGTCACGGGGAGCCTCGACCGGTTCCTGCGCGCGACCCTGGGGCAGAAGTCGGAACCGGTCCCCGCGACGATCGACGGGGTGACCGGCCTCCGGGTGGAGGTCGGCCGACCGGCCGTGCCGACCGTGATCCAGGGTGTAGCGGGCGAGTACGTTCTCAATCCGACCGATGTCGCCAGGGTCACGGTCGTTGAGGTGGAGGGCTCGACGCTGACGTTCATCGCCGAGACGGGCGAAGCTGAAGCGGCCTCGTTCTGGCCGATCGCCGACGAGGTGCTGAGCACCGTCGCCTTCGAGTGACCAGGGGTCGCGGAGACCGGATACCGGTTCGGGCGGTCCTGACGCGGCCGACCGTGGCGATCGACGATGCGGCGGGCCTCCTGCGCCGCCACTGGGCGATCGAAGGGTCGCTGTCGGTCCTGCCCAGCGAGCGCGATCGGAACTTCCGGGTGGACGTCGAGGGTGACCCGCGATATGTCCTCAAGGTCGCGAACCTTGCCGAGGACGCGACCTTCCTCGATCTCCAGGATCGGGTCATGACCCACGTCGCCGGGTCCGCTGCGATCTGCCAGCGCCCGGTGCCGGCCACGGACGGCCGCCTCGTGATCGGTGCGGGCGACGACGCCGGACCGCCACTGGTGCGGCTCCTCACCTGGCTCCCCGGTGTAGCGTTGGCGGAGGTCCCGATCGGACGACGGACACCGGGGCTGTTCCGGGACCTCGGCGGGGCCGTGGCCAGGTTGTCGATCCTGGTGGACGCGGCCGACGCCGGTGAGCTGGACCGCGAATTCCAATGGGACGTGCTGCGGCACGAGATCGTCATCGGAGATCACGCCGATGCGGTCGACGGACGCTCCCGACGCGAGGTCGTCGCCGCGATCCGCCGGCGCCTTCGGACGACCCTTGCCCCGACCCTCGACGACCTGCCACGGAGCCTGATCCACAACGATGCCAACGACCACAACGTGCTCGTCGATGCCCGCCGACAAACCGTGACAGGTTTCCTCGACTTCGGTGACATGGTCCACTCGGTCACCGTGAACGAGGCCGCGGTCGCCGCGGCCTATGCGCTCCTGGGCGCCGCCCGGCCGCTCGACGTCGTGGCATGTGTCGCGCAGGGTTTCGGGTCCGTGCGCACGTTCTCGCCGCTCGAGCAGGCCACCGTGTTCGAGCTCGTCATTGCCCGATTGGCGACGAGCGTCGTCCTGTCGGCGCACCAGGCGCGGCTGGATCCGTCCGATCCCTACCTGTGGATCTCCGAGGCACCGGCATGGGCGGCGCTTGAACGGCTGATGGCCATCGACCCGGACACGGCACGCGACGCGATCGCGGCGGCCACCCGATGAAGGCCCGCGCGGCCGAGTCGCTCCTCGACCGCCGACACCGGCTTCTCGGGCCGTCGCTGTCACTGAGCTATCGATCGCCGCTCCACATCGTTCGCGGTCGCGGCGCCCATCTCTACGACGCCGATGGCATCGAGTACCTCGACTGCGTGAACAACGTCGCCCACGTCGGTCATGCCCACCCGAGGGTCGTGGAGGCGGCAGCTCGCCAGATGGCAGAGCTCAACACGAACACCCGCTACCTCCACGAGAAGGTCCTCGAGTACGCCGAGCGCCTCACGGCCACTTTGCCCGACCCGCTCGAGGTTGCGTTCTTCGTGAACTCGGGGAGCGAGGCCAACGAGCTCGGTCTCCGCCTTGCCCGGGCGGCGTCCGGGCGCCGGGACGTGCTCGTCCTCGACGTTGCCTATCACGGCAATACCGGCGGGCTGGTGGAGGTCAGCCCGTACAAGTTCGACGGACCGGGAGGGAGCGGCCGGCCGGAGCACGTTCATGTCGCGCCGCTGCCGGATCCGTATCGCGGCATCCACCGCGGCCGGACGCCCGAGACCGGCGCCGCCTACGCCGCCGATCTCGGGCGGGTGCTGGACGATGCCGCCGCTGCAGGCCGCCCGGTCGGCACGTTCCTCGTCGAGCCAATCCCCGGGACCGCCGGCCACGTCGTGCCACCGCCCGGCTACCTGCCCGCCGCGTTCGCCGCCGCGCGTGCCGCGGGTGCGGTCATCGTGGCCGACGAGGTGCAGACCGGGTTCGGGCGGGTCGGCGAGCCATGGTGGTGGGCGGCAGAGGCGCTGGGTGCGGTCCCGGACGTGGTGACGATGGGCAAGCCGATCGGCAACGGGCATCCGATCGGCGCGGTCGTCACGACACGCGAGATCGCCGCTCGGTTTGCGAACGGGATGGAGTACTTCTCGACGTTCGGGGGCAACCCGGTGTCGGCGGCGGTCGGCCTGGCGGTCATGGACGTCGTCGAGGACGAGGCCCTGCGAACGAATGCCAGGCACGTCGGCGGCCGGCTGCTCGAAGGCCTGGATGGGCTCCGGGGCCGGCACCCGGAGATCGGGGACGTCCGTGGCATGGGCCTGTTCATCGGGGTCGAGATCGTCCGCGAGCCCCGATCCCGGGAGCCCGATGGGGCGCGGGCCGGCGCGCTCGTCGAGGCCGCGCGGCGCCGGAACGTCCTGCTCTCGACCGACGGCCGTGCCCACAATGTGATCAAGATCAAGCCGCCGCTCGTGCTGTCCGAGACGGACGCCGACCAGATCGTGGACACGCTGGACGCCGCGCTCGCGGGCGACTGACGAGCGCTACCCGCTCAGCTCCCCGGGCGGCGGAGCGCGGAGAACAACGGCGCGTGCTCGGCGCGGAGCCGTCGCAGCTCCTCGCGATCGACATCGAGCTCGCTGGCGATCTGGTTGATCGCCGCCGACTCGTCGCCACCGATCGCCTGATCGGCAGCGGCGATCGCGAAGCACGAGCGGAGGACCTCCAACCGCTGCTCCGGGGTCGCGTGGTTCCGGAACTCGCGCGTGACCAGGTAGTCCTCGGTGGCGCCCTGGTGCCGCGCCTGGATCTTGGCCATCTGGACCACGATCACGGCCTGGGCTGCATCGAGTCCGCCGTGCTCGACGACGAACTGCTCGATCGCCCGGGTCTCGGCGGCACTGATGTCGAGGTCAGCCTGGGCCGCCCGACTGAGGATGTAGGCGAAACCGGCCAGATACCGCGCCCGCTCGGGCGGCAGGGAGTCCAGCCGCTCGGCGATGCGCCGAACGGTCGCCGTCTCCTCGGCCGTTCCGGCCAGCGACGGCGAGCTCGACGCGGCATCGGTGTCGGCGGTCGCATCGACCCCGAGATAGCGTCGGAACATCACCATCGCCCAAAGGCCGGGTGGTCCGGTCCGACGGCGACGAACGTGCCGTGCGAGGTCGCGGTCACGATCCCGTCCGCCCACAGCTCTCCGTCGACGTTCACGCGATCGCCCTCGCCCGCAACGACCCGCGCCCGGAGCTCGACGGTGCAGTCGGTCGGCGTCGGGCGACGCAACCGGATCTCGTAGTCGGCGGTCACGCACGATGGCGGGTGATCGAGCCCGCGTTCGGTCATCAGGTGCCAGGCGGCCGTCCAGTTCATATGGCAGTCGAGGAGGGTGCCGACGATTCCACCGTTGAGGACCCCATCGAAGGCTTCGTGGTTCGGCCCCGCGGTCCAGATGGCCACCAGTCCTCCGTCGCGCGGGTGACTCTCGACGTGCAATCCGTCCGGGTTTGCCGGGCCGCAGCCGAAGCATCGCGAGTCGGGCGCGTACCGCTGTTGGAGCGGGATCTCGATCATCGAGGCGAGTCTACCCGCGGCGCCCGGCCTGCTTCACCGAAGCCCACGGAGTGCTCGGGAGAGCCGCCGATCGCGGCGCTCAGGAGCTGGTGCCCGACCGCACCGGCATCTGGTCCGGGCAGGGTCGGGACGGTCGTTTCGAACGGATGCCCTGCCTATACTCGCGTCCCGCGATCGCCAGATCGCGCCTCGAAAGGAGTGTGAACATGGTGGTCAGGCTCGGGTCCCTGGCGCCCGTTCGCGACGGAATCGCCGTGATCCGCCGTCAGCGCGGTCAGGGGCTCGCGGAGTACGCACTCATCCTGGCACTCGTCGCCATCGTTGCCATCATCGCTCTGTTCTTTCTCGGCAATCAGGTCAGCCAGGCTCTGAGTGACGTCGGGAACTCCATCTGAGCCGTTCCCGGCAGACACGGACGAGGCCCGGTCGTCAGGACCGGGCCTCGTCATTGGTGTCGTACCGGGCCGGGAATCCGAGGAGCCGGCGCGTCCTCGCGGCGCTGCCGGCTCCTCGCCCCCAGTGCGGGTCTGAGGAGGAGACCCGTACTTCCACAATCATGGTGCGAGTTGACCACGGGTCAATGCACCGAAAGTACTAGTCCGCTGCCGGACCGCGACCGCTCCCGGCCCCGCGGAGCCGGCATGAATCGCCGGTACCGGACGTCGTCCCGCATGCGGCCGGCCGGTGCGTGCACGCAGATAGCCCATCTGGCCCATGGCGAGCCCGCAGCGCCAAACCGTACGGTCGCGCCGGCCCTCTCGAACCGGAGTCCTGAATGAGCCTCGCCGATCCGCGCCCGAACTCGCCTCGCGCGGGCATGACCCGTGTGGGTCGCAGCCTCCGACTGGTACTGCGTCGGGGCGCATCCGAGACAGCCGAATCGGTCGCCGAGACACCGGCCGTCCCCAGCGACGTGGAGTTCGTTGCGTATGCCGAGGATTGCCTCGTCACCGGACGCATCGCACTCAGCGCCGAGCGGCTGACCGACCTTCTCAACGCCCACGACGAGTACGCCCTCGTCAACGTCGTCGTGTCGGGCCTCGAGGACGGCCGCGAGCTCGAGGTCCCCGAGGTCACGCTGCTGCGGGACGACCTCCTCATCGCTCAGGCCAACGAGCCGCGCGGCAACGCCGGACGTCGCCGGGCGACCCGCAAGTACGGCGTGGCCATGCAGGTCGGCCCGTACCTCCTCCGCGGCTTCCTTCATGCGCTTCCGGGCTCCGACGCGGTCTCGAGCCTGGGGCGTCGCAAGACGATGGTCCCGCTCACCGACGTCTGGGTGGACTTCGTCTCCGCGGGCGAGCCGCAGCACCGCCACCTGTCGACGGCGATCGTCAACCAGGAACGGATCGAGTGGGTCGTCGAGGACGGCGGCGAGCCGGTCGTGCTCCGACATCGAACGACCGAGGGCGACGAGGCTCCAACCTCGGCCTGACCGGTCCACACGAGCCGGACGACGAGAAGAGCCGGCGACACCACTGGCACCGCCGGCTCTTCGCCCCCCATCGGGCCTTGACGGGAGACCCTGACCGGATCTTCCCTCAGCGCGCCGAGTGGTGGACGTCACCCAAAAGTACTAACCGGCGCCGGGTCTTCGATGCGCAGAACCGGATACTTAGACTCTAATCCCGAAATACCTCGACATTCAGGTTGAATTGGCGGCATACTGCAAGGTATGGTCGATCGCCGGCGAACGGCCTCCGCACTGCGGGTGGGACAGGCTGCGGAGATGCTCCAGGTCTCGGTGGAAACGATCCGCCGCTGGGAGATCGACGGCCGCCTGCGCATGGAGCGCTCGACCGGCGGGCAGCGCCTGGTGCCGGTCGCCGAGGTCACCCGACTCCTCGCGGAGCGGCGGGCCCAGCCGGTCGAACGGCCGATCGTTGCGGGCTCGGCGCGCAACCGGTTCCCCGGCATCGTGACCCGGGTCGAGAAGGACCGTGTCGCCGCTGTCGTCGAGGTCATCGCCGGTCCGCACCGGATGGTCAGCCTGATGACCGCAGAAGCCGTCGAGGAGCTCGGGCTCAAGGCCGGCGACGAGGTGACCTGTGTGGTCAAGGCGACGAACGTGATCGTCGAAGTGGCGGCCCGGCGGGAGGGCCGATCGTGAAGCCGGCCGGCGTTGCTCTCGTTGCCCTCATCGCGATCGTCGCCTGCACGGCTCCGGGCAGAAAAACGACGCCGCCGGCGTCCGATCGCACCGCCACCACGGCCATCGAGCTCACGGTCTTCGCGGCGGCATCGCTCACCGACGCCATCGAGGCGGCCAATTCTGCGTACGAAGGGGCCGTTCCGGGGACGACGCTCACGATCTCGACGGACTCGTCGTCGGCCCTCGAGACCCAGATCGAACAGGGCGCCCCGGCCGACGTCTTCCTCTCCGCCGACACGACCAACCCGCAGAAGCTCGTGGACGCCGGACTCACCGCCGGAGACGCTGTCGCATTCGCCGCCAACAAGCTCACGATCGTCGTCCCGATGGGTAATCCGGGCCGGGTCGCAACGCCGGCCGATCTCGCGAGGCCGGGTCTCAGGATCATCGCCGCCGGCGAGGAGGTCCCGATCACGAAGTATGCCGCGCAGCTCGTGGCCAACCTGTCCGGCGAAGACGGCTACCCGGACGGCTTCGAGGCCGCCTATGCCGCCAATGTCGTCTCCAGGGAGGACAACGTCAAGGCCGTCGTCGCCAAGATCGAGCTCGGGGAGGGCGACGCGGGGATCGTCTATGCCACGGATGCCGCGGCATCGGACGCGGTCGAGACCGTGGACGTTCCCGACCACGCCAACGTGCTGGCCAGCTATGCAGGCGTCGTGATCGCGACGTCGGGGAATCTGGATGCGGGCGGAACGTTCCTCGATTGGATCGCGGGCACCTACGGCCAGGCCGTCCTCGGTCGGTTCGGATTCCTCCCGCCAACGACGTGACCGCGGCGGTCAGGGAGCGCCCACGATGGGGCGACCTCCCCGTCTACGCGGTGGGGATCCTGTTCGCCGTCTACCTCGGGCTGCCGGTCCTCACGCTCCTGGCCCGGGCGGCCCTCGACGGCTCGTTGCCGGAGATCGCGGGCGAGCGGGTGGTCCTGGACGCTCTCGCGCTCAGCCTTCTCACCACCGCGATCAGCCTCGTCATCACGGTCGCGATCGGTCTGCCCCTTGCGTTCGTCCTGGCGCGGCGGGCGTTCCCGGGGAAGTGGCTCCTCGAGGCACTGGTCGACCTCCCGATCGTGCTGCCGCCATCCGTGGCGGGGCTCGCACTCCTGCTCGTCTTCGGGCGTCAGGGCGTCCTCGGCCCGACCCTCGACACATTCGGCCTGGCGATCCCGTTCACGACATTGGCCGTGATCCTCGCGCAGACGTTCGTGTCGGCACCATTCTTCGTGCGTGCGGCCCGGGCGGGAATCGGCGGCGTGGATCGCGACCTCGAGGATGCGGCCCGGGTCGACGGCGCTTCCGAGCGCCAGGTATTCAGATCGATCACGGTGCCGCTGGCGGGAGCCGCCCTCGCGGCGGGCCTGGTCATGAGCTGGGCGCGCGCACTTGGCGAGTTCGGGGCGACGATCATGTTCGCCGGGAACATCGCCGGCCGGACCCAGACGCTGCCGCTGGTCGTCTACGGCAAGTTCCAGGCCGGCGACCTGGATGCCTCGATCGCCGCGGCGGCGGTCCTCGTGGTTGCCGCCTTCGGCGTCCTCGTCGCGATCCGCGTGTTCCACTGGGGGCGGGTGCTCGACCTGCGCGCCGTGGGCTAACGCGTCACAGCCAGACCGACACCACCCAGGCCATGACCCTTGCGGCAAGGACGAAGCTCGTGGCACGCCGCGTCGGCGATCCCGTGAGCAGGCGGCCGAGCGCGTCGCCGCCAGCGGCCCAGGGGGCTGCCGTGGGCACCACGATCGCCATCATCGTCAGCGTCACGAGCAGGAACCCGAGCGGGCCCGGATCGGGCAGCCGGAATGTGGTGACGGATCCAAGCGCGAACACCCACACCCGGCCAGGCACTGGCGGACGTAGCCGCCGAGGTCGGGTTCTTCGACCAGGCCCACATGACGCATCGCCTCCGGCGATTCCTCGGCGTCACGCCGGCGCGGTTTGCCAGCGACTCGAGGGGCAACCGGCCTAGGTCGAGCGCCCGGTGCCGAAGATCATGCGTTTCAGGTAGTCGTTCGCAAACTTGCCGTCGGGGTCGTGCCGTCGCGCGAGGTCCACGAACGCGGGGAGGCGCTCATAGCCGGCGCGGACGGCCTCGGCGGGCATCGTGAACAGCTTGGCCCAGTGGGGCCGCGGCTGGAACGGCGCGAGGGCGCTCTCGATCACCGGGAGGAGCTCGCGCACCGCCGGCCAGTCAGGTTTCCAGGTGAAGTGGAAGGTCACCGATGGCCGGCGATACGCGGGACTGAGCCACAGGTCGTCGGCCGCGACCGTGCGGATCTCGGAGACCTGGACCAGGGGCGCGACCCGATCGCGAAGCCGCTCGAGGGCAACGAACGCGGGGACGGCGTCAGGGCGTCCCACGAAATACTCGCTCTGGAGCTCGGCGCCGCTGCTCGGCGTGTGATCCATCCGGAAGTGCGGCAGCCGGTCCTGCCATGGCCCGGTCTTTCCGAGCTGCTCGGTGCAGGCCGCCGGCGACAGGCCGGGAATCGGGTGTCGGGGGCTCGGGGCGAGCGAGGCGCCATACAGGTCGTCGAGCTGTCTGCCGGCGGATTCGACACGCGCCCGGCGCTTCACCCAGACCTGGTCGATCGCTCCGTCGCCCCAGCTGGTGAAGAAGCTCACGCTGTCGCCGGCGGAGGCGATCTCGTCGAAGTGCTCGATGAACGCGTCGATGGGCAATTGATCGAACACGTCCTGGCGCATCGTGTACGAAGGCTCGACGGTCAGGGTGAGCCGGGTCACCACCCCCAGTGCCCCGAGGGCGACGACGACCCCCTCGAACCCGTCGATCCCGCGCGACTGAGGGGGCCGTTCGACTGAAACGAGCTCGCCGTCGGCCTGCACGAGGTCGATCCGGATCACCGCGGTCGACAGGGTGCCGAGCCGATCCCCGGATCCATGAGTCGCGGTGGCGCATGCGCCGGCGATCGAGATGTGCGGAAGCGACGCGAGGTTGTGGAGGGCAAGCCCGGCCGCGTCGAGCGGTCCACACAGGTCGCCATACCGGAGCGCGCCGTCGACGGTGACGGTGGATGCGGCCTGGTCGATCTCGATCCGGCGTGGAAGGCCGGCCGTCGAGAGGAGGATTCCTGTCGTGTCGGCGAGGTCGTTGAACGCGTGTCGCGATCCGAGGGCGCGGATGCTGGTCGCGGCGCGGACGAGCTCCTGGACCTGCGCGACGGAGCGAGGCTCCTCCATCCGTCGCGCGCGATACGCGATGTTGCCGGCCCAGTTCTTCATCCCGAGCTGCTCCCGCGACGCCTGGCGCCGGGTACGCTCAAGACGCCCGTGACCGAGGCGAGTCCATCCTCGAGCGGAGCGTGACATTGACGAGGGAGATTCGGGCAAGCCTTGGCGGGGCGGTGGTGGTCGCTCATGTGCTGCTGATCATCAGTCTCGCCGCCTGGTTGGTGCCGATGGCATTCGGGATCGTGGCCGCTGCAGGCGCGGGCGATCCTCGTGGCTACATCCCGATGTTCGCGGGTGGCGGCCTCGTCGGGCTGGCGCTCCTGCTCCTGGCTCCGGCCGCGGCGGCGATCGTGGGCATCTCGCGCTGGAACCCGGGTCAGGGCCGTTGGCTGCTCGTCAGTGGGGATCTCGCGGCGATCACGCTCGCGACGATGGTCTTCACCTCCCAGGGCGCCGGCTTCGCAGGAGGGCTGTCGATCGTCGCCATCGTCACGTTCGGTGTCGGGTCGGTGGCCGCCACAGCCGCGGGGTTCGGGATCGCGCCTGCTCCAGCGAACCGGTGGCGCTACCGCCGCTAGGCAGTCGCCCGACGGGCGACCGGCGCTGGTGCCGAAGCCGGGATTTGAACCCGGACGGGGTTGCCCCCAACGGTGTTTGAGACCGTCGCGTCTGCCAGTTCCGCCA
>DATBLH010000010.1:0-16588 GCA_036555445.1 Candidatus Limnocylindrales bacterium | reverse complement strand
GTTCGGGCGCCTGGCGGAAGACGCGAAGGAGAACTGCCCGATCAGCCGGGCGATCAAGGGCAACGTTGAGCTCTCGGTCGAGGCGACGCTCGAGAGCTGAATGTCCGCGGCCCGTCGAGGGCCTGTGTGCATACGACGGACAGTCCAGCGTCGGAAGGTGAGTCGAGGGCGGTTCCGGCGTCGGCGCGTGCGCCGGGTCCACCACCCGACGCTGGAGCGATCCTTCCCGTCGCTCGTGCGTGCGTCCGACGCATGCCGGGGCCGGCGCCCGACGCACGTCGGGGATCGTGGCCGGCGTCAGCCGATCGTCAGCAGCCGGCGTGGGTTCCCGACGGTGATCGCCTCGAGAACGTGGTCCGGGATTCCCGCCTCCCGAAGGAGCGGCAGGAAGGTCTCCGCGAGATACGTATAGCCGTGACCGCCATATGCGCGGAGCTGGCTGTCGTGGCAGACATCCTGGCTGAGCAGGATTCGGTCCGCGTGGCCGCGCGCGACCAACTCGCCGAGGAGCTCGATGACCCTGGGCTCGCCGTGACGCTCCAGCGGCGTGAAGGCCATGCCCAGGAAGTCGAACTCCACGGAGGCGCCGCGATCCACGACCGCGAGGTAGTGATCGAGTCGTGGATAGCTGTCGGCATGACCGATGACCACCCGTGACAGGTCCGCGCCTTCGTCCTCGAACACGCGGAGCTGGTCCTGGCCCACGGCGGACTGGACAGCGTGGGTCGTGATCGCGAGTCCGGTTCGACGCGCCGCGCGGGCGGCGGCTCGATGGACGCGTTCCTCCTGCGCCGACAGCCACGGCTTGTCGGTGCCGATTTCGCCGATGATCCCGGGCCGGACGCCGCTTGCGCCCACGCCGTGCTCGATCTCGCGGACCAGCTCGTCGGCCAGATCGTCCACGGACCGCCGATCGATGAGCGCCTCGGCCGGGTAATAGGCGCCGCGATACCAGCCGCAGCCCATGATCAGGTGGAGGCCCGACGACCGGGCGATCGCGCTCAGCCAATCCGGGTCGCGGCCGACACCCGGCAGGGTGAGATCCACCAACGCCGATCCACCTGCGGCGACGAACCGCGCCAACTCCTCCAGGATCAGGGACTCGTCGCGGGTCAGCTGCCAGTAGTCGTGGCGACCCTCGATGTGCCACAGCGCGATCTGGGTGTGCTCGTGCGGGAGCGTGAGCCCGAGGGTCGCCGGATCGATCGGCCCGAGGACCGTCTGGACGTGGGACATCCGCCCGCGAGTCTAGCGACCGAGCGGGTCGGCGCGGATCACGTTCCGGCGACGTCCCACGGCCTGGCCGCCACCTCCGGCACGTCCGGGCGCTCAGCACCCGCGGCGGCCAGCGCGAGCTCCAGCACGAGGCGCGCGCGCCGTTCGGCATCGGCGCGCCTCCAGGAGGAACCCGCCTCCACGCGCTGGAGGAGGATCCCATCGAGGAGGGCGCTGTAGGCGCCGCCGAGGACCTCCGCGTCGACCCATGCGGGCAGGTCCCCGCGCGCGATCCCCTCCTCCACCAGGAGCCGCCCGGCCGTGACCAGTTGGTCGCGGCGGCGCCGGAGCATGTCGCGAACGGCAGGCGAGGTGTCCACCTCGGACCACGCCGGAACGAGCGCCGCCAGCCCCGGGGTGGCGCCGTGCGTGTCGATCGAGTCGATGTAGAACGCGACGGCGATCGCGAGGCGCTCGGCGATCGTCCGGCCGGCGGTCAACCGGACGGCCAGCTCGCCCATCGCCCGACCCGACGTGAAGTCGCACATCGCGAGATAGAGGTCCGACTTGCTCGGGAAGTAGCTGTAGATCGCGCCCACCGACAGGCCGCTCTCGCGGACGACATCCTGCATGGTCGCCCCTCGATAGCCGCTGTCGGCAAACACCTGGGCGGCGGCAAGGAGGATTCGCTCGCGGACCTCGGTCTCGTGGGCGGCCGTCACCCGCGGCATGACAAGGGCTGTGCGGCGCTCAAAACGAACATTCGCTCACAGTTTAACGAGCCGTGCCCCTGTGCACAACCCGCCAATAGCTTGACAAAACGAATCTTCATTCGTTATTGTCGAGCCACTGCATCGACCTCGAGGGGAGCCCGTCACGATGTTCAGCCGCTGGGGAGCCTTGGTCTACCGATTCCGGAAGGTCGTGTTCCTCCTCACCCTGGTCGTCGCGGCCGTGGCGTCGTCGTTCGCCGGCAGGGCCGCGGGCGAGCTGTCGGCCGGCGGCTGGCTGGACCCCACCTCGGAATCGACCACCGTCACGGATCGGCTCGCCGCCGAGTTCGGCGCCGGCAAGGGCGTCCTCGTTGCCGTCTTCCAGGGCGACGCCGGTGCAGATGCGCGCTCCTACGAGTTCCAGGCCGAGATCGTGCGCGCCCTCAGCGGCCTCCTGGGCGACGAGCGTGTCGCCGACGTCGTGGGCTACTCCCAGACACGGGACGACCGATTCATCAGTGATGACGGCAGGTCGGCCTTCTCGCTCATCCGGCTGGAGCTGACCGACGAGGCATCAGTCGAGCACCTCGACTCGCTGCGGGCCGAGATCGGGCAGCCCGCCGGCATGACGCTGCGACTCGCCGGCTATGGGCCACTCACGGAGGACTCCGTGAAGCAGTCCGAGAAGGAGCTCGTCCAGGCGGAGCTGGTGTCGTTCCCGGTCGCGGCCGTGATCCTCATCCTCGTCTTCGGGTCACTGCTCGCGGCCGGCCTGCCGCTCCTCGTTGCCGGGCTGGCGATCCCGACGACGCTCGCCGGCGTATACGTCGCGGCCCAGGCGACCGAACTCTCGATCTACGTCCAGAACGTCGCCACGATGCTCGGCCTGGCGCTCGCGATCGATTACTCCCTGTTCATGGTCAGTCGCTTCCGCGAGGAGCTGCGCCGGGGTCGCGAGGTTGGTGACGCAGTCGCCGTCTCAGTGGGCACGGCCGGCAAGGCGGTGACGTTCTCGGGCCTCGCGGTGGCCATCGGGTTGTCCGGCCTGCTCCTGTTCGAGGCGCCGGCGCTCCGATCCTTCGGCATCGGCGGCTCCCTGGTCGTGGCCGCTTCCGTGTTCTACGCCCTGACCTTCCTGCCCGCCGTGCTGGGCATGCTCGGTCCCCGGATCAACTCGCTCTCCGTCGGCGGCTTCGTCAATCGCTTCCGACCGGCAGCCGCCCCCGACCCGACCCGCCGCGGCCGGTGGGAGCGGGTGGCCCATGCCGTCATGGCCAGGCCGGTCCTGGTGCTCGTGCCGGTCCTCGTCCTCCTGCTGGCCGCAGGCACGCCGTTCCTTCGTCTGCAGCAGGGGATCCCCGACGCCACCGTCCTCCCCGAAGGGCTTGAGAGCCGGGAGGCCGCGGTCATCCTCCAGGAGCAGTTTCGTGCCGGCGAGACCAGCCCGATCGTGATCCTCGCCGACGTCGACGGCTCGCCGTTCGACGAGGCCAATGTGCGGGCCCTCGTCCGCTACTCGGCCGCCGTGGCGGACGTGGACGGAATCGATCGAGTGGAAGGGCCGTTCTCGGGGCTCCGGAACCCGCAGACCGGCGCGCCGATGACCGAGGACGAGTACGTGGCGCTTTGGTCGTCGCCGCAACTGCCACCCGAGCTGGTCGCGCTTGGCGATGCCTATGTCGAGGGCTCGACGGTTCGTTTCGACGCGGTCAGCCCGCTCCAGCCGGCAAGCCCGGCAGGTGGGGCGGTGGTCCCGCGCGTCCGTTCCGTCCAGGCCGAGGCCGGGATCATGACCCAGGTCGGCGGCCTGGCCGCCCAGGGCAAGGACTTCATGACCGCCCAGTCGGAGACGATCCCGTTCGCGGTCGGGGTCACGCTCGCCGCGAGCGCGGTGATCCTGTTCCTCCTGTTCGGATCGGCGGTGTTGCCGATCAAGGCGGTCCTGATGACGCTCCTGTCGATCTCGGCCAGCTTCGGCGCGCTGGTATGGATCTTCCAGGAGGGCAACCTGTCGCAGTTCCTGGGGTTCGAGGCGCCGGGATTCACGATCGCCGGTAACCCGATCATCATGTTCAGTGTCCTGTTCGGGCTCTCGATGGACTACGAGGTCCTGCTCCTGTCGCGGATCCAGGAGGCCTACCGGCGGACCGGCGACAACCGGGCCTCCGTCGCCGAGGGCCTGGCCCGGACCGCGGGCGTGATCACCGGGGCCGCGCTGATCATGGTCGCCGTGTTCTCGGCGTTCGCCCTGGCCGAGTCGATCACGATCAAGAGCATCGGCGTGGGGATGGCGATCGCGGTCCTCGTCGACGCCACGATCATCCGCGTCCTGCTGGTCCCGGCCGCGATGCGGCTGATGGGTCGCTGGAACTGGTGGGCACCGGGCTTCCTGGGCGGACTCGCCGATCGGCTGGGCTTCAGTCACGTCGAGGACGAGCCCGATCCGGGCGCACGAACAGCCGGTCCCGCAGCCCTCGCGCGGGGGTAGGCTGACAGCCCACGCCCGCGACGAAGGACGCACACCATGGACGACGATCGATCCCCTGCCCAGGTCCGATACTACGGCTGGCGCTGGGGTCCGGACGAGGAGCGACGCCCCGGCCTGCCGTGGATCGGGATCTTCCTGGTCGTGTTCGGGGGCCTGCTCCTGATCCAGCAGGCGTTGCCCGAGTCGCAGGGCTCCGCAAGCCTGATTGTCCTCGCCGCCGGGATCGCCTCCCTGATCGTATGGGTCCTCCGACGCGGGACGATCGCGCTCTATGCAGGCGCGTTCCTCACGGCGCTCGCCCTGCCCGGCGCCTACGAGGGCCTGACGGGCAACGAGCCGGGCCCCGGCTGGGGGACGGTGTGCTTCGGTCTCGCGTTCCTGGCGGTGGCGTTGATCCGCGCCAGCCGCGGCGGCGGCTGGGGCTGGCAGCTGTTCTGGGGCGGAATCCTCGTCCTGGTCGGAGGGTCGCAGGTGGCCAAGCCCGACCTCGCCGGCCTGGTGTGGCCCATCCTGGTCGTCCTGCTCGGTCTCGTGATCCTGGCCGGGGGCCTGCGCCGTCCCGCCTGAAGGTCCCGAGACCCTGCCGGCAACTCAGCCGGGCGGCGCCAGCGACTCCGCGATGCGGATCGATGCATCGCGCCCGAGCGACGACTCGAGCCGGTAGGTGAGCTCACCGTCGAACCAGATCAGGGCGTCGCCGACGACGCGCCACGACTTGTCGTGGTGCTGGCCCTGCTCATCCACGTAGAAGATGTAGTGCTCCGCGCCGCTCAGCCAGTAGCCGTCGTGGCCGTCGACCTGGACCCGCTCGATCCGGGTCCCCGCGTTCACCATCTTCTCGTACGCGCCGGAGTCGACCCGGGCGTGGAACTCCGTGAGCACCAGACCAACCGAACGCTCCGCCGTTGCCGGCAGCTCGTCGGATGCGGCCCACACGAACGAGACCCTGCCGTCCTCGAGATAGACGGCGTCGGGGGCACCGATCGCGGGATCCGACGGCAGGACGGGCTGGAATCCGGCGTCCGCGGATGCACGTGCGAGGTCCGAGGGGATCCCCAGTCGGAGCGAGCTTCCCGGTGGTTGCGGCAGGGAGCTGGTCGCGCTGGGGCTTGCGGTCGGCGTGGGCGAGAACGAAGGAGCGGGGCCGAACAGGATCCGGATCCCCGGCACGCCCAGCACGGCCGCGGTGACCAGCGCGGCGATCAGGAGCACGGCCGCGACGGCCAGGACCAGGCTGCGCCGAAGCGGCCGCATCGACGGCAGGGCGAGTCCCGCCCAGCCCCGGGACGGGGCAGGTGCCGTGGCCAGGCGCGCGCTCACGACCGGCGCCAGCTCCGCCGACGGATAGGCGAGCTCGCGGCCGAGGGCTCGCAGCGCGAGCTCGAGCTGCTGGTCGGTCATCGGCGCGGGCTGGGCCGTCATCGCTCGAACCCTCCGGGGAGCGGCTCGACCATCCGTTCGCGCAGGCGACCGAGCGCCCGCGACAGCCGGCTCTTGACCGTGCCGCGCGGAATCCCGAGCGCGTCGGCCGTCTCGGCCTCGGACAGGTCGAGGAAATAGCGGGCGCCGATCACTTCCCGGTCCTCGTCGCGGAGGCCGTTGAGGGCGCCGAGCAGGGCGTCGCGTGTTTCGTGGACGAGGACCGCCGCCTCGGGCGATGGGGCCGCATCGTACGAGGGGCGGTCCTCGGCGGCCCGGACGGCGAGGTTTGCCCGCCGGCCGGCGGATCGTCGGCGGTTGCGCGCCTCATTGGCCACAATCCGCAGCAGCCAGGGGCGGAACGGGGCGCCTTCCCGGAATCGGCCGAGGGCGGCGTAGGCCTTGAGGAACCCGTCCTGGGCAGCGTCCTCCGCGTCGTCGGCGGAGCCCGCCACGACGTAGGCGGTCCGCACGGCGACGTCCTGGTAGCGGCGGACGAGTTCCTCGTAGGCCACGACCTCGCCTCGACGTGCGCGTTCGATCAGTTCGGTTTCTTCCGTTGGACGGCCCTCCGCGGGTCAACCGTACCGTCTACACCGCCGGTGCTCGGCCCGTTCCCGGCGGCAGATCGGCCGCCCCTACAATCCGCGCGTGCCAGGTCGAGTCCTCCGCCGTGCCACCGCCGTCGATCCCCCGGTCGCCGTTCGCGGTGAGGGCGCCACGATCTGGGACCGGGAGGGCAAGGCCTACCTCGACGCTGCCGGTGGTGCGATCGTGGTTGGGATTGGCCACGGCCGGGCCGAAATCGCCCAGGTCATGGCCGACCAGGCCGGCCGGCTCGCCTACGCTCACCCGACCGCGTTCACGAGTGAGCCGCTCGAGACGTACGCGACCGAGCTCGCTCCCCATCTGCCGGTCGCTGACCCGGCGATCTACCCGGTGTCGGGTGGCTCCGAGGCGATCGAGACGGCGCTCAAGCTCGCCCGCGCCTACCACCTGGCCCGTGGCGAGCCCGAGCGCTGGATCGTGATCGCGCGCTGGGGCAGCTATCACGGCAACACGCTCGGCGCACTGGACCTGTCGGGTCGTCGTCCCCTCCGCCGCCCGTATGAGGGCTGGCTTGGTCGGTTCCGTCACGTGTCGTCGGCGTACCCGTATCGCGCGGACGATCCCTCCGCGAAGGCGCTGGGGACCGCGGACGCACTCGTGGATGAGCTCGAGCGAACGATCGAACAGGCGCGCCCCCGGACGGTGGCCGCGTTCGTCGCCGAGCCGATCTCGGGGGCAACGCTGGCCGCCGCCGTCCCACCGGACGATTACTGGCCGCAGGTCGCGGAGCTCTGCCGGCGCCACGGCGTGCTGCTGATCGCCGACGAGGTGATGACCGGATTCGGCCGGACCGGGCGCTGGTTCGGACTCGACCACTGGGGCGTCCGCGCCGATCTCCTCGTCGCCGCCAAGGGGGCGACCTCGGGCTACTGGCCGTTCGGGCTCGTGGCAGCGTCCGCCGAGGTCGCCGCCCTGGTGACCGAGCGCGGCGGCTTCGTCCACGGCTTCACCTACTCGCACCATCCGGTTGGCGCTGCCGTGGCGAGGGAGGTGCTCCGGATCCTGGAGCAGGAGCGGCTGGTCGACGCCAGTGCCGCCAAGGGAAGCCGGCTCCGGCGCCTCCTCGACGAGCGGCTGGGCGACCATCCGCATGTCGGCGAGATCCGCGGTCGTGGTCTCCTCCAGGGGATCGAGCTCGTCGCCGATCGGGAGACGCGCGAGCCGTTCCGACGATCCGCCCGGGTCACCGAGACGCTCGTCGCGCGGGCACGGGCCGAGGGACTCCTCGTCTACTACGCAACCGGCAATGCGAACGGCACCGATGGCGACCAGATCCTCCTGGGCCCGCCGTTCGTGATCGGTGACACGGAGCTGGCCCGCGCGGTCGACATCCTCGGCGACGGCATCGACGCGGTGACCACCGAGGCCGCGACCCCGGCGGCTACGACGGCGACGACCGCCGGGTGACGGAGGCCGAGCTCCTCGCCCAGCACGTCGACCTGCTGTTCGACACCGATGGCGCGGGGCGGCTCGTTCGCGTGAACGAGGACGAAGGCGACCCGGCGCCGCGGCTGTTCCTCGTGAGGGGACGCGTCGCCCATCTCATTGCCGTCCGGGCCGGCATGCCCGTAGCGATGGAAGCGGCCTGCCGCGAGATCGCAGCCGGGCTGCCGGCGTGGGACGGGCGGCCATCCGACCCTCGACTGTTCGAAGGGCTCCGCGACACGCTCGCGGGCGACACTGCCGTCGAGGACGAGACGATCGGGCCGGCCTTCCGCTTCCCGGAAGCGACGGTTGCGCCGTCATCGAACGCCCACGGAGCGGTCCTGATCGCCGACGGCAACGCCCACCTCCTGGAGCGTCACTTCCCGTACACCCGCGTCCACCTCGACCATCTCAGTCCGGTCGTCGGAGTCGTCGTCGACGGCGCCGTCGTCGCTGCCTGCTACGCCGCCCGGTCACGTCCGAGCGCCGCGGAGGCCGGCGTGTTCACCGAGGCGCCGCATCGTGGACGCGGGTTCGCGGTCGCGGTCGTGCAGGGATGGTGCACCGCGGTCGAGCACGAGGGCCGAATGCCGCTGTACAGCACGAGCTGGGACAACACGGCGTCGCTGGCGGTGGCGCGGCGTCTTGGCCTGATGCCCTACGCGGAGACGATCTCGCTTGTCTAGCGTGATCCCCATCCTCATCCGGCGACCGGGCGCGATCGCCCTGCTCGCCGGCGTCACGTTGCTGCTCGTGGGCTGGGGCGGCCTCCTCGTGCCGTCCGCGATTCGATCGATCGAGCACGACTTCCGCGAGACCGATGCCGGCGTGGGCCTGTTCTACCTGCTCTACGCGTTCTGCTATGCGCTGGGCTCGCTCGCCGGTGGAGTGCTCACGGAGCGGCTCGGTCGGCGCACGATCCTCACCCTGGCCGTGTTCCTGTTCGGCGCCGGGACGGTCGGCCTGGCTACCGCTCCTGACTGGGGGCTGTTCCTCGCCGCCGGGATCCCCGCCGGACTCGCGGGAGGCTCCATCGACTCCCAGACGAACGGGCTGATCCTCGACCTGTACCCGGCCGCCCTCGGTCGCGAGCTGAACCGACTTCACGTGTTCTTCAGCGTCGGCGCGCTGAGCGCGCCCCTCGCGGTCGGCCAGCTCCTCGAAGCCGGGGTCGCGTGGCAGGCCGTCATCCTTGGCACCGGTCTCGCGATCCTGCCGCTGGCGGCGCTGGTGGCGATCGCCGACGTCCCCCACGGCCGGCACGCGGGTGCGGGCGTCGGCGGCCGCAAGGTGGGTGTCGCCGGACCGCTGCTCCTCCTGGCCTTCGGCATCGGTTGCTATGTCGCGGCGGAGATCGGGGTCTCGAACTGGGTGGTGCGGTTTCTCGCCGACGCCCCACTCGCCGTGGCGACCGGTGCGCTGTCGCTGTTCTGGGGTGGGCTGACCCTGGGGCGCCTCGTGTCGACCCGGATCGCGGATCGCTTCGATCACGCGCGCTATGCGATGAGCGCCAGCACCCTGGCTGCGGTGGCACTCGTCGCCGCGGTCGTCGTTCCCTGGCTGCCCCTCTCGGTCGTCCTGTTCGGCGTCGTCGGTTTCGGCATGGGTCCGATCTACCCGATGATCATGGCCGTCGGCGGCGAGCGATTCCCGGGTCGTTCGGCGGCCGTGAGCGGCGTCCTGGGCACGAGCGCGGTCATCGGCTCGGTTGTCTACCCGCCGATCATGGGCTTCCTGTCGGACACGATCGGCCTCGGCCTGGCGATGATCGGGGCCGCGGTGCTCAGCGGCGCGTGTGCCCTGCTGCTGCTCGTAACTGGTCGGCGGCGGCCGATCGCGGAGGCGTCGATCGTCGGTTGACGCTGCCCGGGCGGACATCGAGTCGGCCGAAACCGCGCGTGGCCAGCAGGCGGGAGACCTCGTCGCGGGGAGCCGGCCGCGCAAACAGGAACCCCTGGCCCTGGTCGCACAGGATGGCGGCGATTCGCACCCGCTGCTCCGGGTGCTCGATCCCCTCGGCCACCGTCTCCAGGCCGAGTGAGCGGCCGAGCTGAACGATCCCGGCGAGGAGCGCGGATCCATCTGCCGACGCCACGTCGCTCGTGAACTCGCGGTCGATCTTGAGGATGTCGACCGGGAACCGCCGCAGATAGCTGATCGAGGCATAGCCGGTGCCGAAGTCGTCGATCGCGAGGCGAACCCCGAGGTCCTTGAGCCTGCGCAGCTGGGCTTCAGAGCTCGGGTCGGCCACGAGACTGGTCTCCGTCACCTCGATGATCAGCGACGCCGGGTCGATCCCGGTCGTACCGAGCACGTCACGCACGTGCGCTACGAGTCTCGGGTCCTGGAGCTGCCGGCCGGACAGGTTCACCGACACCGCGAGATCCGGGTGGCGACGCTGCCACGTCCGGAGGTCCGTGCATGCCTGGGCCATGACCCAGGCGCCGATCTCGACGATCGTGCCGGTCTCCTCGGCGATCGGGATGAACGCCCCGGGCGCCAGCAGGCCGCGTTCCGGGTGCTCCCATCGAACCAGCGCCTCGAACGAGCGGACGGCGCCCGAGCGAAGGTCGACGATCGGCTGGTAGTGGACGCGGAGCTCGTCCCGCGCCGCGGCGTGTCGGAGATCGAAGCGGAGGCGGGCGTCGTCGTCGGCAGCCTGGCGCTCGCCATCGAGATAGGCCCGGAATTGGCCCTTGCCGGCCCGCTTCGCGTTGTACATCGCGAAGTCGGCATTGCGAATGAGGGTCTCCGGCGTGCGGCTCGAGCGCGTTCCGACATCCACGCCCACGCTGACCGAGACGTGGACCGCGCGGTCGCCTGCCTCGATGGGCTGCTCGAATGCCTCCACGACGCGGGCCGCTGCCGATGTTGCGTCGGTCGGACCGGACAGGTCCTCGAGCAGGACGCTGAACTCGTCGCCGCTCAAGCGGGCGACGGTGTCACCGGATCGGGTGAGTCGCTGCAGGCGGGCGGCGACGCTGCGAAGCACGGCATCCCCCACCCCGTGGCCGAAAGTGTCGTTGATGACCTTGAAGTCGTCGAGGTCGACGAACATCAGCGCGACCATGGACATCGTCGTCCCGCGGCCGCGGGCCAGGGCGTGGTCCACGCGATCGGTGAGCAGCGCGCGATTCGGCAGACCGGTCAACGCATCGTGGAACGCCTGGTGCCGGATCTGCGAGTAGAGCCGCGAGTTCTCGAGCATGACGCCGGCCTCGTTGGCCATGCTCTGGGCCAGCTCGAGCTGCCACGCGTCGAGGGACCGGTCGGTCTTCGTCATCAGCTCGACGGTGCCGATCGCCCGGCCGTTGACGACCATCGGGATCTGGAACATCAGCTTGCCGCCGAGGCCCTCGAGGAAGCGCACTTCGCTTCGCTCGGCATCGGGATCGGCGACGTCGATCACCGACGATCGACGCTCGATCAGGACCTGTCGCGTCTCCGGGTAGTCGTGGAGCGGGAACACGTCGTCGAGGTCGGCTCGTCGCCCGGGCGGGAAGTAGCCGGCCGTGGTCACTACGTCCTGTTCCTGGTCCCAGGTGTAGATCCCGCACTCGTCGAACCCCACCGCCTGGGCCGCGTGACGGGCGATGACGTCGGCGAAGTCGTGGCTGTCGAGGGCCTTGGCCAGGTCGCGACCCATCGCCACGAGGCTCTCCAGCTCGCGCGTCCGCGACGTGACCTCCCGGTAGAGCGCGCGGGTGGTCTCCTCGGCGATCCGCTCGGCCTCGCGGCGCGCCTGGCGCTCGCGATCCAGTCGCCGGCGCAGACGCTCGACTTCGCTGGCGGCCGCGGGGGCGTGCGCGGGGACGACCCTCAGGTGGCGGGCCGCCTGGCTAGCCAAAGGTGATCTCCAGCTCACAGGTGTCGTCGCCGCGATTCATGCAGCGCGGCTGGAAGATCGAGAGCTGCTCGCCGTAGTGATCGGCGGCACCCTCGATCAACCCCTCGGCGAATGAGCACAGCCGGCGCCGGGAGCCGTAGGTCATCGTCAGCCCGGTCTCCGTCGGCACCATCCCGAAGTCGGGTACGTCGGCACCCGGGTAGATCTTGCGGACCTCGGGGTGGATGATCTCGTTGAGGGTGCCGAGGAAGTGCTTGGTCGTCTGATGCGGCGCGAAGAATTCGGGATACGCGTTGGCGAGAAGCGGGATCGCCGAACGACCGAACGAGCGGATCACGTGCTCGAGCGGCCTGCCCTGTCTGCCCGAGGCGGAAGCGATCAGCTGGAAGAAGTGCTCGTCGGGATAACTACCGAGCGACGTGTAGGCACCATGGAGATTCGCATCGGCCAGGAGCTCGTCCCAGGCGTCCTCGCCCTGGGTCGCCGTGGTGACATCCTCGAGCAGGTTGAACACGATGCCCTTCATGCAGGGCCCCCATTGTTCAACGGCTGCCGGGCACAGGCGTCCATGGCGCAAGCATGGCTCGATTCATGCTCGCCACCCATGGCGCGGGTGTTCGTTCAAACCTGAACGAAGGTCCCACATCGCCGCACGCTGCTAACCTGCCCTGCCGCTCGATTCATCGTTGAGCGGAAACGGCCGATTTCCTCAATTGGAACCGCTGCCTGGATCAAACACGCACCCAGGCTGTCGTCCGACGTACCGCGTCAGGTCGGTCAGGACTTCTCGCCTG
Organism: Candidatus Limnocylindrales bacterium; assembly: GCA_036555445.1. Classification (GTDB taxonomy): domain Bacteria; phylum Chloroflexota; class Limnocylindria; order Limnocylindrales; family CSP1-4; genus DATBLH01. Next base: position 4,078 of record DATBLH010000010.1, on the reverse strand, counting down.
CCTTGCTGCCGAACGGTCCTGGCGCTGCGCCGTGAACGACGTCGAAGCCGGTCGTGTTCGACAGGACGTTGACCGACCCGTCCTGGAGATGGAGCGAGACCGCTCCCTTCCCCGCTCGGAGGTTCCTGATCGTGAGCTCCGGCAGCCATGACGGCAGGGCCGGGTTGACGTACAGCGTGGAGCCTTGGGGGTTCGTGGCGGCGTGGAGGCCGCACAGGATCGCCACGAACCGGAAGATCGACCCGGCCGCCCACGCCTGGGGCACGTTGGCCCCCAGGTACTGCACCGGGAAGCTCGCCTCGGCCCGGGGCAGACCGGCGATCAGCTCCGGCAACCGCAGCGCGAACAGCCGCTCCGCGGTGTCGAACATGCCCTTGGCGACCTGGGCCGCCTGCTTCTCGTAGCCGTAGCGCCGGAACCCGCCGGCGATCACCGCGTTGTCATGGGGCCAGACGGTACCCGTGTGGTACGAGAAGGGGTTGTACGCCACGTGATCCGATGACAGCGTCCGCACGCCCCAGCCGGACCACATGTCGCCGCGGAGAAGCCGTTCCACGACTCGGCCGGCCCGCTCGGATGGGACGATCCCGGACTGCAGGAGATGGCCCGCATTGGAGGCCACCGTCCGGATTCCCTCCTTGCGGCCGTTGAGGCCGAGGTAGTACGTCCCCTCGTCCTCCCACCACAGTCGCTCGTTCACGACGTTGAACAGAGCGTCGGCCTGTCGACGGAGTCGGCGCGCGTCCTTGGGTCGCTCGAGCACGTCGTAGATCTGGGCCATCCGGACCTTCGCGTCGTAGACGTAGCCCTGCAGCTCACAGACGGCCAGGGGCAGTGGCGCGAGGGTCCCGTCTGCCTCGGGAATCGCATCCCAGGCATCCTTCCAGCCCTGGTTGACATAGCCGTGGCTCGACCGGGTGGCGTACTCCTGGAGGCCGTCTCGGTCGCGATCGCCATAGTGGTCGATCCAGGCCATCGCGGCCTCCGCGTTGGGGAGATATCGGCGGAGGACCGCCGGGTCGCCCAGCCACTGGTAGAGATAGCTGAGCACGATCACGAACAGGCTGGTGGCGTCGTGGGTCCCGTAGTACGGCTGGAACGGCAGGATCCCCAGCTGCGCCAGCTCGCCGTGCCGGATCTCGTGCGGGATCTTGCCCGGCTCCATGTCCCGCTCCGGGTCGTCGGCGGTTGCCTGGAGGGCGGAGAGGCGGCGCAACGCTCCCGAGGCCAGCTCCGGGTAGCCCGAGATCCCCTGCATCGACACGATCAGCGAGTCGCGGCCGAACAGGGTCACGAACCACGGCACGCCCGCCGACGCGATGAACACGCCGCGCTCGAAGGTGGGGTCTTCCAGTCGCAGCGCCTCCATGTCGCGAACGGCCTGCTCCCACGCCCGTCGGACCGTCTCGTTGCCGGTCTCGATACTCACCTTGGGGAGGCGGCGCGAGCCGGTGGCCGTCGGCGGCGCCTCCACGGCGTTGCAGGAGAGGGTGGTCAGGCGGCGCTTCATCCGCGTCACCGGCAGCCACTTGATGCAGGTGTGCCAGACGCCCTTGGGAGCGATGGTGGCCACGAACACCAGCCGGCCGTTGGCAAATTGCGGGTGCGAGTCGGCGCGCTCGACGGCAACGACCAGCTCCCGGCGGAAGTCGGCGTTGACATAGCTCGTCCTGAGCTCGCCACGGGAGCGGAACCAACGGGTGTTCCGTTGGCCGCGCCGTACGATCGTGCCCGCCTTGACGTCGAAGATGTCGGCGAAGTCGGAGTGGATCGCGATCTCGATCGTGAGCCGGACGGGTCGCCGGGAGTAGTTGACCAGGTCGTAGTCCTCGTGGACCGCCTCCGCGATCGTCCGGTCCACGCGAAGCGCGAGGGTCTGCCGCTCGATCGGGCCAGCCTCGTCCAGGAGTGCGTCGTTCGTGTACTCGAAGCGCGCGCTGAAGAACTGGATCGGCGACGAGTTGAGGAGCACCGGCCGCTGCCCGTTGATCCATACGTCGTAGCCCGAGATGAAGCGCGTGTCCCGGGTGAAGAAGCCGTCCTCTCCGTCGCCCAGGATCCGCCCGTCCGGCTGGCACACGAGGACCCGATCGTCCCGGTTGATCGTGATCGTGGCCGGCCCGACCTGAACCGGGAAGGTCATAGCCTCGATGATAGGCGAGGCGCCCTGCCGGTCAGACGCGCAGGGCGTTCAGAGAGCGTCAGACCGGCGGCTCGTCAGCCGTCGGTGCGAGGGCCAGCGGCGGCAGGCGCCCGGGCATCGCGATCGACACGCGGTCGGCGGCCGGCAGCACGGCATGCGCGGTCAGCAGGGCGACATAGGCCACCGCCACCGTGAGCAGGACCGCGACGAGGACCGCCGAAACGACGAGGAGGGCGAACTGGAGGACGCCCAGGATCACGAGGCGCCGAGCATCGGCGAGGAGGAGGTACCCGACGACCGTGAGCTGATCGCGGAACGGCCACGCCTCCCGTGCCGGGTCGACGACCACCAGCCACAGGGGCAGCAGCACCAGCCACAGGATCACGAGGCCCCACAGCGCCAGCGCGGCGAGGAGCGCACCGGCCGGGCCGCCCAGCGCCGCGCCGAGGCGGAGGTTCGTCAGCAGCGCGACGATCAGGAGCGTCACCACCAGCCCGATCCGGAGCGACGCGACGACGAACAGGCGCCACGCCTGCCAGGCATCCGAGAGGCCGACGTCCCGGCGACGGGCAACGAGGGCGGCGAGGCGGGCGACGCCGGAGAACGGGATCGCCAGGAGCGGGAGGAGGAGCAAGCCCACGAGGATGCCGAGCCAGCCCGCCAGGAAGATCCAGGCGACCAGCGCCGCGCCCCAGGCCGCGTTCGCCGGAACGAAACGGACCGAGTGGTAGTAGAGGTCCGTTCCCGCCGCCCGGATGGCGCCCCCCACACCCGGTGGGCGGTCAGCCACGGACACCGGACGGAGCGATCCCGGCAACGAAGGTTCGCTGGTCGAAGTGGTAGAGGGTCAGGATCGGGATGGTAGCCATCCCCGTGATCCGGGGCCACCAGCGGGGCTCGCGTTCGCTGGTGGCGCCCGGGCTCCCCCACTGCCCGGGCTCGGAAAGCAGCCACATGGCCGGGTGCGTGCCGTGCGCCAACTGTGGCCGCATCAGCGGCCCTTCCCGCGGCGAATCGTGACTGAGCGGTGCCGGCGCACCGTCATCTGGCGCGCCCCCGACCTCGCAGGGCCCTGAGGTTCAGGGCCAATCCGGCGATCAGGATGGAGCTGCCGATCCAGGTGAGATTCCGGGCCAGCCAGTCGGGAAGGAAGATGTCCGAGACCGACCCCTTGCGGGCACCGTAGCGCTCGGCGAGGGGGGTAAGGGGGCACACGAAGCCGTTGCCGGCGAAGACCGCGCATTCCGCGAGCGAAATGCCGGCGGCAACAGCGGTCCGCCGCGACGGGATGCCGCGAAGGCCGTCGGCGAAGACCGTGAGCCCCGACGTGGCGATGGCCGCGAACGCAACCGTGTGCGCGGTCTTCACCCCGGCAAGCGCCAACCGCCGCCTGGACGATGGCTCCACGGTCGGTCGAGTCAGCGGGCGATATGCGTCGGGCTCACGGGAGCGTCGGAGCGCCTCGCGCTGTCGTCGACCGCCCACCTGATCTGTGCCGTGACCGCGACGATGCCCGGGATGGCCGCCGCAAGACGTTCCAGGTCTTCCGCTGCCGTGCGCCCCTCCACGCGTCCGCGGATCCGGGCGACACCGTCGACGACGTCCACCTCGAACTCGGCGGGGTTCAGGAGCATCGTCCGCGCGATCAGATCACTGCGGAGCTGCTCGGCCAGGCGCTCGTCGGGCGTGAGGTAGGCGCGGAGCAGGTCGGAGCGGGTGACGATCCCCACCATCCTGCCGGCATCCATGACCGGCAGTCGCGTGACCCGCTTGTCGAGCATCCTCGCGGCGGCTTCGGCGATCGGTCGATCGGCATCGATCGTCACCGCAGGGCTGGACATCGCCTCGCCGACCGTGCGGGCGGCAAGACGTTGACCGTCAGCCCGCGATTGGCTCGGCTCGCCGAACAGGTGCCCGAAGCGGCGACGCGGCACG
>DATBLH010000009.1:0-9205 GCA_036555445.1 Candidatus Limnocylindrales bacterium | reverse complement strand
CCCAGGTTCGGGTTCCCGCCGATCTCCGCCACGGCCACGCGTTCGGCCGGGGGCGTCTCGGGCACGACCACCGGTGGCGTTTCGAGCGTCTGGATGACCCCGATCCCGATCCCGCCCAGTAGCCCCATGCACAGGACCGCGACGGTGGCGTCACGACGACGCCGGAAGCGGATCGTCTCCGGTGCGGCGGGCCATTGGAGGTCCGTGACGTGGAGCGTGCCCTCGTTCGCCTCAGCCGGCTTCGAGTTCGCCGCCCGCGGACGCCACCTGGCGGGCGTCGCTTCGCGCAGGAGTCCGCGAAGCCGGGCGGCCGTCGACGGCCAGTCACTGGCTCCGGTGACGATCCCATGGGCCGTCCCGATGGCGATCGCCACCAGGAGGGCAATCGCGCCGGCGGCGAAGGCAGTCAGGAAGGCGAGTCCGAGGTCGTCCAGCATCAGCTACCTCAGTGACGGTTCCCGTTCCCCCACCGGCTCCTTGCGCGACCCGTCGTACGCAGAGGCGTCGAACCCGCCCGAATCGCCCGAGTCCGGGTCGACGCCGACGCGGGTGATGGCCAGAAGGACGGCGCCCGAGCCCAGGAGCACGGCGATGAAGGCGTAGAGACGATTCTCAGCCGACAGGACGAGGGACAGCCCGCCGAGACCGATGCACACCGCGTAGATCACGAGGACGGTCTGGCGGTGGGACAGCCCCAGGTCCAGGAGGCGGTGGTGGATGTGACCGCGGTCGGGCGAGAACGGCGAGCGTCCGCGGACAACGCGCCGGACGATGATCCAGAACGTGTCGATGATCGGGATCCCGAGCACGAGCAGGGCAACTGCCACCTTCGCCGACCCAAGAATCGCGAGCACGGCGAGGGTGTAGCCGAGGAACATCGTCCCGCCCGTGCCGGCGAAGATCCGCGCCGGGTGGAAGTTCCAGCGCAGGAACCCGGCCAGCGAACCCGCCAGGACGAAGCACAGCACCGCGATGTAGGGCTGCCCGACCTGGGTGGTCAGGCTCAGGGTGCCAAGGGTGACCGCGGCGATGAGACCGATCCCCGACGAGAGCCCGTCCAGGCCGTCGATGAAGTTGACGCTGTTGATCATGCCCACGATCCAGAGGACCGTGAGCACCGCCGCCACGGGGGCCGGGAAGAACACCATGTTGCCCCCGACGGGGTTCTGGATCGAGACGATGCTGATCCCGAGCGCCACGGCTCCCACCGCGAGCGCGACCTGTCCGCCGAACTGCCAGCGGGCGCGGAGGTCGAGGTAGTCGTCAAGCATCCCCAGGCCGGCCGCGGCGGCACCGCCCCCGAACAGGGCGATGAGCTCGCCGCCCTCGAGAACGCCGGGGGTCCGCACGAAGTGGAAGATCTCGTTGAGGATGCTGAACGCGAGGGCGACCAGGAGGAAGGCCATCGCCACGGCCAGCCCTCCACCGCGAGGCACCGGTCGAAGGTTGATCCGCCGATGACCCGGGCGGTCCACCATCCGCATTCGGACCGCGAACCGGCGGACGAGCGGGGTGACCACGAGCGCAGCGACGGCGGCCAGGATGAACGCGACCAGGAGCTGGGGCAGGATCTCGGCGAGCGGGGCGATGAACCTCACGACACCGCCAGGCCGGGAACGGGGAACCGGTCCACGATCTCGCGGACCTCGCCTGCCAGGCGTCCCTGGACGGCAGAGTCGTCGCGGGAGCGGATCGCGGTCACGATGATCCGCCCGATCGCCCGCATCTCGTCGGGTCCGAAGCCGCGCGTCGTCGTGGCCGGCGTTCCGATCCGGATCCCGGACGCGATGTTCGGCGGCTGCGTGTCGAACGGAATCGCGTTCTTGTTGACCGTGATCCCGATTTCGTCCAGGAGCCGCTCGGCCTCGCGGCCCGTCACGCCCAGTGGCGTCACGTCGACGAGGACGAGGTGGTTGTCGGTGCCACCCGAGACGACACGGGCTCCGCCCGAGGCGAGTCCCTCGGCGACGATCGCCGCGTTCTCGATCGTCCGTGCCTGGTCGTCGCGGAACGCGGCGCCCGCAGCGAGGTGAAATGCCACGGCCTTGCCGGCGATCACGTGCATGAGCGGCCCGCCCTGGACGCCCGGGAAGACGGTCTTGTCGACCTGGGCTGCGAGCGACGCCTTCACCGTCGGGAATGCGGCCGCATCGGCGTGCGGGGGAAGATCGTGGCGCGAGAACACGAGGCCGCCACGCGGCCCGCGGAGCGTCTTGTGGGTCGTCGTCGTCACCAGGTCCGCGTGCGGGAAGGGACTCGGGTGGAGGCCGGCCGTGACGAGTCCGGCAATGTGCGCCATGTCCACGAACAGGAGAGCGCCGGCTGCACGGGCGATCGCCGCCAGCCGCTCGAAGTCGATGATTCGGGGATACGCCGACGCGCCGGCCACGATCAGCTTCGGCCGGACCTCACGTGCCTGGGCCTCCAGCGCGTCGTAGTCGATCCGCTCGGTGTCCTCGCGCACGCCATAGGCGTGAACCTCGTACAGCCGCCCGGAGAAGTTCAGCTTCATGCCGTGGGTGAGGTGCCCACCCTGGTCGAGCCGCATGCCGAGGATGCGATCGCCCGGCTCGAGGACACTGAAGTAGGCGGCCATGTTCGCCTGCGCACCGGAGTGCGGCTGGACGTTGACGTGCTCGGCGCCCGGGAACAGCGCCAGGGCGCGCTGCTGTGCCAGCGTCTCGGCGACGTCGACGAACTCGCAGCCGCCGTAGTACCGCTTCCCGGGCAGGCCCTCCGCGTACTTGTTGGTCAGCCACGAACCCTGCGCCTCCATCACGGCGGCGAACGCGTAGTTCTCCGATGCGATGAGCTCGATCTTGTCGTGCTGGCGCCGCCGCTCCCCCTCCATCGCGGACCAGAGTTCCGGATCCACCTCGGCGATCGTCGCCCAGCCGAGGCCCGTCGGTTGTCCGGTGAGGGTGGTCATCAGCTCCTCCGCTGGCTCATCCGACTCCCCATAGTGTCCCACGCGGGCACGACGCTGGCTGTGCGGGCCAGTGCCGGCACCCTTCAGTCGCCTGACGGACCGGCATCGACGGCCGTGCCCAGCGTGCGCTCGACGTCGGCGTGCGCGATGGCACCGGCGCGGACGACCCGGAGGGTCGGCCCCGTGCAGTCGACGACGGTGGACGGGATGCCGCCCGGGCTGGGACCGCCATCGAGGACCAGGTCGAGGCGATCCCCGAGGGTCGCGACAACATCCGCGGCCGAGCGGGCATCGGGTTCGCCGGAGCGGTTTGCGGAGGTGGTGGGGAGCGGGCCCAGGTCGCGGGCGAGGGCGCGCGGGGAGGGATGGGCGGGGAGCCGCACCCCGAGCGTTCGCGCGCCCGCGACCAGGGCGGCCGGAACCGGGGCACCCGGAACGAGCGGCAGCACGATCGTGAGGCCGCCCGGCCAGTGCCGCTCGGCCAGGCGGCGGGCCGCGTCGGGGACCGTGACCAGGTCGGCAACCTGGGTCAGGTCGTCGATCAGCACCATGATCGCCTTCTCCGGCGGCCGGTCCTTGATCGCGAACAGCCGCTCGACCCCGCCGGGGGTCCAGAGTCCGACGCCGATGCCGTACACCGTGTCGGTGGGAAGGCCGACCACACCGCCCGCGCGCAGGACGCGAACCGCCTCGGTCCGCCCGGCCGCATCGTCCGCAACGACCTGGACCCCCACTCAGGCCGGCCGGCTGTGTGTTGCGGACTGACGACGCTCGGCGTCGAGAGCGGACGCGGTCTTGGCCACCAGTCGCTCGGCGTTCGCCCGGGCGACCCCCGGCCGCTCGAGGACGAGCGCCTCGATCAGCTGCGCCGCGCCCTCGTCGTTGACCGGCGGCGCGACATAGCGGGCCGCGTCGCGGACCTCGAACGGCGCGTGCGCCATCGCCACCCCATGCCCCACGGCGGAGACCATCTCGAGGTCGTTGAGCTGGTCACCGATCGCGAGGACCTGTGACGGCGGGATGCCCCACCGCCGGGCCAGCAGCCGCACCGCGCGGCCCTTGCTGATCCCGGGCGACACGAACTCGAGGAACCGCGGATGGCTGATCGTTACGCCGGCGCGGTTGGCGAATCGCCGGCGCGCGAGAGCGAGGAGGGCGGCTGGGCGGGGCTCTTCGCCCACCGCGATCACCTTGGTCACCGGTCGGTCGATCGCCGCAACGATGTCCGGAACCAGCTCGGCACGAGAGCCGAGGAAGGCCGAGTAGTCCTCCGCCCGTGGGTCGTCGGCGCGGATGATGAAACGCTCGAGATGGTTGACGTGCGGATCGAGGCCGTGCGCCCGGGACCAGACGATCGCCTCGCGGGCGACGGCGGGCGCCAACGGGTGGTGAGAGAGCAGCCGACCCGTCCGGGAATCGGCCGACGGCATCGCCCGGACGAGCGCCCCCTGGTACGCGACGATCGGATCCCGGAGGCCGAGCTCCCGGGCGAAGACCAGGGCACTGGATGCCATCCGGCCGGTGGCCAGTGAGACGTGGATGCCGCGCTGGACCGCGGCGACGATGGCCGCGCGGGTGCGTTCCCGGAGGATCAGGTCGTCGCCGACGAGGGTGCCGTCGATGTCCAGGGCGAGGAGTCGGATCGGGAACGCTGGCTCCGGACGATTCACGGCTTGGTCAGCCGGGCGACCCGCGGCAGTCCGGCCAGATCGAGCTCGACGGCGCACGACCAGCCGGGGAGAACGTCCTTCACCAGACGGTCGATCGCGTCTCCCTGGTCGCCACCGATCTCGATGAGTGCCGTCCCGGCCTCGGCCAGGGCCTCCGGAAGCCGCTCCAGGAGGCGCCGGATCACCTGCAGGCCATCTGCCCCGCCGTCGAGCGCCGCCCTGGGCTCGAACGAGGCGGCGATCGGGAGGCCGTCGATCGCGTCCGAGCGCACGTAGGGCAGGTTCGCGAGAACGACCTCGAACGGCGAGACGACTACCGGCGGAAGAAGGTCGGCCTCGATGAACCGGACCCGATCCGCCACGCTATGCCCGACCGCGTTGTCGCGGGCCACGTCGAGCGCCTCGATCGACTGCTCGGTGGCGATGATCTCCACCTCGCCGAACACGCCGCGGCGCCGCAGGGCAACCGCGAGCGCGACCGCCACGGTGCCGGCACCCGTGCCCACGTCGGCGATCCGGAGAAGGGCGCTGCCGCGCGGCCGTGGCGACGAGGTGAGGCGCCCGATCACCTCCTGCTCCGCAAGCTCGACCAGCCGCTCCGTCTCCGGCCGCGGGATCAGGGCCCGCGCGTCGACGCTGAACGCGAGCCCGTAGAACTCCTTGAAGCCCCGGATGTAGGCCACCGGCTCACCACCGGCTCGCCGGTCGAGCGCCTCCGAGAAGCGTTCGGCCGCACCGGAGCCGACGGGAGCCTCGGGATGTGCCAGAAGCACCGAGCGGTCGGTTCCGATCGCACTGCCGAGGAGCAGCTCGGCGTCGAGTCTTGGAGTCTCCGACCCGGCCTCCCGGAGCCGGTCGATCGCGTCGTGCAGGAGCTCGCCCACCGTGGCCATGGCGTGGCGCTGGCTACAGGCGAATCGTGACGCCGACGTCGCCGACCTTGCGCAGGACCTCCGCGGAGGTCGTCCCCCGCCAGCGGTGGAACAGCAGGTCGACGGACGCCTCGCCCACCCGGAGGTTGCTGAGCGTGACCTTGCCCAGCCAGTCGGGCAGGTTGGGTCGGACGAGCTCGAGCTCGCGCCGGTCCGCGTGGGCCCGGATGCCGAGCATCGTCTGGAGGAACAGGAACGTGGCCCCCGCGGCCCATGCCTGCGGGGAGCACGCGACGGGATACGGCACCGGCATCGGCGACGTGTCGCGATCGAAGCCGCAGAACAGCTCCGGCAACCGGAACTCGGGGAACCGCTGGGCGGCCTCGAACACGGAACCGATGAGCCGATTCGCCTCCTCGTGGAAGCCGTATCGCTTCAGGCCGGCCGCGATCAATGCCGTGTCATGCGGCCACACGGTGCCCGTGTGATAGCCGATCGGGTTGTAGCCGGGCTGCCCGGCACCATACGTCCGGACGCCCCAGCCCGAGTACAGCCGGTCCCCGAGCAACCGATCGGCGACCTCCCGGGCACGTTCCTGCGAGACGATCCCCGTCCACAGGCAGTGGCCCGCATTCGAGCCCAGCGCGTCGGCGTGGCGCTTGTCGGCATCGAGGCCCATCGCGTAGTACCGCTGGTCCTCGACCCAGAACGCGTCCTCGAACCGGCGCCGGATCGCCTCCGCCTCGCGCTCCAGCCGGTCCGCCAGGTCGGCTTCACCACGGACCCTCGCGAGTTGGGACATCCGCAGCTTGGCGTCGAACACGTAGCCCTGCACCTCGGCCAGCGCGATCGGCGGTACGGCCTCGCGTCCGCGACGATCGCGAATCGCGTCGATGGAATCCTTCCAGCCCTGGTTGATCAGGCCGCGGTCGGTGCGCCGGGCGTACTCGACGAACCCGTCGCCGTCGCGGTCGCCCCACTGGTCGATCCATTCCAGGGCGGCGAGGGCATTCGGCCACAGGCGATCCACGAGCTCGCGGTCACCGGTCCAGTCGTAGGTCGCGCCGAGGAGGATGAGCCACAGCGGCGTGGAGTCGGCACTCCCGTAGTAGGGCGCGAACGGCAGCTCGCCGGAGCGTGCCATCTCACCGGTCCGGAACTCGTGGAGGATCTTGCCCGGCTCTGCATCGTGGGCTTCGTCGAGGGTGGATGCCTGCCGGGCCGCAAGGACCGTCAGGGTCTCCACGGCCAGCTGCGGCCGAAAGGCGAGCATCTCAAGAGCTGTGATCGCCGCGTCGCGTCCGAACAGGGCGGCGAACCAGGGGATCCCGGCCGCGACATAGCGCTCGTCGCCGGCCGGACTCTCGTTCACCAGCAGCCGCAGGTCGGAAAGGCCGCGCGACAGCGTCAGGTTGAACAGCTCGTGGTCCGTGGAGACCGCGGTCGTGCCGCGCGTCCACGCCTGGTAGGCACCGAGGCCGTCATCGGCGGAGACCCCGGGCGTCTCGGGGAACAGGGCTGCGTCCGGATCCGGGTCATCCGGAGACCGGACCGGGCGCTCGGTCGACCACGCGAGCCACGTCAGGTCGGACCTGCCGCCTGGCTCCAGCGCCATCGTCCAGCACAGCTTCAGCCAGCCCTCCGTCGCGGGGCCGTTGCCGACCGGACTCGCCTCGGTCGGCGCCTCGCTGAACGCGAGGTGCGTGTATCGACGGGTTCCATCGACACCGTCGTAGCGACAGGTGAGGCGGTCGCCGGCGATCGCGACCGGCAGGCACCTCCCGCGCTGCGCCCGCGGGTAGCCGCGGACCTCGAAGATGTCGGCTGCGTCCGCGGCGATGACCAGCTCCACCTCGAACCGCTCGTCGTGCTCCGAGTGGTTGACGATCCGGACCCGCTCCCGAAGCACGTCGCCGGAGAGGAGCCGCTCGCGGGAGATGCCGAGCTTGCGGCCAGCCAGCGCATCCTCGGCGTGGCGCTTGGCGTCCGGGTTGCGGTCGATCGACGGGTTGGTCAGGTGGATCGTGCCTCGGAAGTTGCCGCCCATCGATCCCTGCAGGAGGACCGGGCGGACGCCACCCACACGCAATACGAGACACGACAGGATCCGCGTGTCGCCGAGATACAGCCCCAGCCCCCGGGAGTCGGCGTGGATATCGCCGAACTGATCCGTGAGCAGGAACAGGTTGACGTGCTTGAGCACCTGCGCCGAGCCGAGGTCGGTGGCTTTCTGGATCTCCACCGGTCGCGGCTCCACCCACCGGATCCCGTCGTCCGGGACAGGGGCGGCCGGCCGGACCGCCGTCCGGTCAGGTGCCGTCATCGGAGCCTCCGAGGGATGCCAGTCGCTCCGCCTGGTCGGCGACGAGGAGGGCATCGATCAGGGCGTCGAGGTCGCCGGCGAGGACCTGCGGCAGGCCATGGACGGTCACTCCGATCCGATGATCGGTGACCCGGTCCTGCGGGTAGTTGTAGGTCCGAACCTTGTCGGCTCGATCGCCGGCACCCACCATCGACCGGCGCGTCGCGGACTCGGCCGCGCGTTGCTTCGCCTGCTCCATGTCGTACAGCCGGGACCGCAGGACGGCCATCGCCTTGGACTTGTTCTTGTGCTGGCTCTTCTCATCCTGGATCTCGACCACGAGACCGCTCGGGAGGTGCGTGATCCGGACGGCAGAGTCGGTGGTGTTCACCGACTGGCCGCCGGGACCGGAAGACCGCTTGACCTCGATCCTGAGGTCCTTCTCCTCGTCGATTGCGATCTCGACCTCGTCCGCCTCGGGCATCACGACCACGGTCGCGGTGGAGGTGTGGATCCGCCCCGACGACTCGGTGGCCGGGATCCGCTGCACGCGATGCGTCCCGCCCTCGAACTTGAGCCGGCTGTAGGCACCGTCGCCGCGGACCTCCACGATCGCTTCCTTGACGCCGCCGATCCCGGTCTCCTGGAGGCTCATGATCTCCGCCGCATAGCGATGGTTCGCGGCGTATCGGACATACATCCGCAGCAGCTCGTTCGCGAACAACGCCGCTTCGTCTCCGCCGGCGCCCGCCCGGACCTCCATGATCACGTTGCGGTCGTCGTTGGGGTCGCGCGGGAGGAGCAGCACCTTGAGCTCGTCGACGAGCGTCGTCTGGTCGGCCTCCAGCCGCTCCACCTCGTCGCGGGCGAGGGCTCGGAGGGCCTCGTCCGGCTCGGCGTCCCGAAGCTCGAGGGCGCCTCGCAGCTCCTCGCGCGTGGACTGAAGGCGGCGGAATGCATCCACGACCGGCTGCAGCCGGGCCAGCTCCCGGCCCAGTCGACGGAGCGCGTCGGGGTCGGTGGCCGTCTCCGGGCGGGCGAGCTCCGCCTGGAGGTCGTCGTACTGTCGGGCAACGTCACCCAGCGTCGCATCCAGGTCGTGCTCCCGCGGTCGGTCCGTCACGGCCGCCGCACGTGCGCTCATCCGCCCGCGATCGGCGGATCGATCGAGACGGGAGCCGCCACCTCGGCCTCGGTCGCCGATGCCCCGGCGGAAGGCGCCGCCCGACCCTCGCCGAGCGCGAACGGACGTCGCTCGAGATGCTTCCCGTCGCCGGGGATCGTCTCGCCGTCGGCCTCCAGCGCCTGTTCCATGGACACGATCGCGACCTCGATCATGTCGTCAGTCGGCTGGCGCGTGGTGATCTTCTGGACGAGGATCCCGGGGTACATCAGGACCCGCACGACCGGATTGCCGCGGTGGCGCGCGCCG
>DATBLH010000001.1:0-2862 GCA_036555445.1 Candidatus Limnocylindrales bacterium | reverse complement strand
CGGAGCGTCGAGGCCAGCGTCAGGGCCGGAGAATCGCGGATGTCGTCCGTATCCGGCTTGAACGCGAGCCCGAGCAGGGCGATCCGCCGGCCCTCCAGACCACCGAGCGCGGTCGCGAGTCGATCGGCCACACCCAGCGGCTGCTGCGCGTTGACCTCGTCCACCGCGCGGGCGAGACCCATCGGCAGCGACCGCTCGTCGCCCTGGGCGATCAGCGACCGGACGTCCTTGGGCAGGCACGATCCGCCATATCCGAGCCCGGGTCGAAGGTACTCGCCGCCGATCCGCGGATCGGGGGCGATCCCCGCGATCACCGCCTCGATCGAGGCGCCGCTCGCCTCGCACAGCTGAGCGAGCTCGTTGACGAACGAGATCCGGAGGGCGAGATAGGCGTTGGCGGCGTTCTTGACCAGCTCCGCGCTCTCGGCGTCGAAGACGAGGATCGGCGCGCTCAGCGGCCGATAGAGGGCCGACAGGAGGTCGACATCGGCATCGCTCGCGAGATCGGTCCGCCCGAGCACCACCCGCGACGGCCGGAGGAAGTCGTCGAGCGCCCGTCCCGTCCGGAGGAACTCCGGGTTGGCGACCACCGGAACCGGGCCCTTGCCGTTGCGTCCCGCCAGCGCCTGGTTGAGGCGTGCTTCCACGCTCCGCGTCGTGCCCACGGGCACCGTGCTCCGGAGGGCCACGACCGCACGCCGTCCGAGGTGGGTGCCCAGGGTATCGGCCACCGCATGGACGGCTCGCAGGTCCGCCTTGCCATCGCTGGCGGACGGCGTGCCGACACAGATCAGCACGGCATCTGCGGCACCCAGCGCCTCGGCCGGGTCGGAGGTGAACTGCAGTCGTCCCGAGGCCCGTTGCGCCGCCAGCTCGCCATCGAGACCGGGCTCGTAGAACGGGGTCCTGCCGTCGGCAAGGGCATCGAGCTTCGCACGGTCGGTCTCGAGCCCGACCACGTCCTGGCCCAGCCGAGCGAGGCAGGTGGCGGTGACCAGGCCGACGTAGCCCAGGCCGACGACGGCGATCTGCATCGATACCTCCGGTTGGCGGCCGGACCACCCGCGCCGCGCGTCCCGACAGGATAGGGCGCCGCGGCCGGAATCGGGCCCAAGTCGGTGCCTCCAGGCACAACGAACGACCCCGCCCGGTTGGGCGGGGTCGTCGCTGGGGGCGAGTGCCGGGCGTTGCCCGGCGGGGTCGTTCAGGCTGGGTGGATCACTGAATCACGTGGGCGGTGTCGAACGCGACCATCGGATGGCCGGGCGTGCCGACGACCCGGATCTGGACGCTGTGTGCTCCGGCCGTCGCCCACGATCGCGCGAAGAACACGCGATTGGGAACGAACGAGCTGGAGTACAGGCTCACGGTGCCAACGTAGGCACCGTCGACGTAGATCCGGGCGGCGCCACGCGTCGAACCGAGTGGGCCGACCAGGGACACGGCACGACCGGTGAACCGGATCGTGGCCGTGGCTCCGGCCGCAGTCGCGTAGCGCGCGTTGTGCCCAACGTACGCCGTGTGAGACGCGGTACCCCAGCTTCCTGTGTAGCGGACGCTCGGGCTGTTCTCGGGGATCCGGACGAGGACGAAGTCCTGGCCCATGGCCCACTTGCTGGCCTTGCCCGCCCGGTCGTAGAGCCGGACGCGGTAGAGGTACTGGTGGCCCGGAGCCAGCCCACGGTCCACGGTCGTCGACCGTGTCGTGGGGAGCGGTACGGTCACATAGCCGGCGCTGTCCACGCTGTTGTCGAGCTGGTAGTGATCGATGCCGGCGCCGGCACTCTTTGCGCCCCACGTGACCCGGACCCGGACGGCTCCGGTCGTTGCTGGGACGCCGGTGAGGAAGCGCACGGTCGGCGCGATGGCCTGCGGCTTGCCACCACTCGGTGGTTCGGGCGGCGGATTGGGATCTGGGTTCGGATTGGGATCTGGGTTCGGATCAGGAGTTGGGTTGGGATCCGGCGTCGGATTCGGACCCGGGTCGTTCGTCGGTTTGGGTGTCGGATCCGGCGGCGGCTTCGGTGTTGGCTTTGGTGTCGGATCGGGGGTCGGCTGCGGCGTCGGGTTGGGCGGCGGAGCGCCCACGTTGTCGACCCGGAACGGGATCGCCAGCACGCCGCCGTGCTCGCGGCCGCCCGAGCCGGCCGACTTGGACACGATCACCAGGCGATGCGGCCCGTCGGCGAGACGGGTGGTGTCGATCGACAGCGGGCCGTTCCAGGCCCCTCCACCCTGGCGGATGACCCAGCCGTTGTAGCCGTTGTGGAAGTCGGGATCGACGGTGGCCATGTGTCCACTGACGCCGGGACAGCCGTTGCAGCTGAACCGCACCGACGGGTGCCACACGCCCCGGACAGGCCCGAGCGGGATCCCGCTGTCGATGAACGCCGTCTGGTAACCCCAGTCGAAGCTGTTGCTTCCTTCCTTGTACCAGCCCGAGCCCTGGACCTGGCTGGGGTCGGCGGCGTTGTCGTCGGTCTTGCCGTTCTCGACGTCGAGCGGCCAGCCGGCGCGCGCGATCTGCTCGTTGCCGTTGAGGTGCAGGAAGCGCGCGTACCAGCGGAACAGGCGGACCCCATCCGGCATCTTCGTCGTGTCCAGGATCACGGTCCGCCAGAAGGTCGAGTTCTCCGCGTTGGGCGGGATCACCGAGTCCGGGTGGACCCAGTGGTCGGTGCTCTGGTCGTCCTGCATCTTCAGGGCGGTGAGCTCGCCCTTGTTGTGGTGGAACAGCACCCGGATATCGAAGCGAACGCTGCCCGACACGGTCTGGCCGAGCGGGAAGCACATCCCCATGTGGACGTGACCCATCCCCCCGAGCACGGGAACCGGGTCCCACCAATCCTGGGACTCGAGGAA
>DATBLH010000091.1:0-1735 GCA_036555445.1 Candidatus Limnocylindrales bacterium | reverse complement strand
CCGGTGGACGTGTACCTGCCCCGCTATCGATGGCTGCCCGGAGAAGGCCCGGCGACGACGATCACCGTGCCCGATCCTCCGGCCGGCGGTCGCGCGACCGTGCGGATCGTCGATCAATGGGCCGACGGCTACCGGCTGCGGCTCGTCGACCACCAAGCGGCGTTCGACCGGGACGGGATCTATGGCGACCCCGGCTCCGCCGATTACGACGACAACGGCTGGCGGTTCATGCTGTTCGGCCGGGCGGCGTTCGAGGCGATCCGCACCGACGATCCACCGGTGGACGTCATTCACGGCCACGACTGGCACGCCTGTCCGGCATTGATCGCCCGGGACCGCTGGTACGTCGACGACCCCGTCCTGGGCCGAGCGGCGACCGTCCTGACCGTCCACAACCTGCGTTATCACGGCTCGATCCCGCCTCACGCGACCGCGGCGATGGGCCTACCCGTCGGTGACGGCCTGGACCTGCTCGCCGACGGGATCGAGCGAGCGGACCTGGTGAACACCGTGAGCCCGGGATTCGCGGACGAGGCACGGACGCCGGAGTTCGGTGGCGGGCTCGACGGGTCGCTGCGGGCGCGCGGTGATCGGTTCTTCGGGATCCTCAACGGCCTGGACACCGAGGTCTGGGACCCTGCGACCGATCAGACCCTCGCCGCGCCATATCGCGCCGCGGATCTGGCCGGCAAGATCGCGTGCCGAGCCGATCTCCTCGGGCGGGTCGGATTCGATCCCGGCGATCCCGGACCGGTCCTCGGAATGGTCGGCCGGCTGGACCCGCAGAAGGGCTTCGACCTCGTGACCGAGGCGATGCCGGCCCTGCTCGGACTCGGTGCCCGGCTGGTCGTCCTCGGCGCGGGTGACGCCACCCTCGTCGACCGGCTGCGACAACTCGCTCGCGCCCGGCCGGACCGGGTTGCGCTGAACGACGCGTTCGACCGCGACCTCGCCCGGCGGATCTACGCCGGCAGCGACCTGTTCCTCATGCCGAGTCGGTTCGAGCCGTGCGGGCAGGCGCAGATGATCGCGCAGCGATACGGGACGCCACCCATCGTTCATGCCACCGGCGGTCTCCGCGACACCGTGGTTGACGAGCACCGCAACCCGGGGCTCGGGACGGGCTGGGCGTTCCGGCAGGCGACGGCCGACGGCCTCGCCTGGGCGGCCACCCAGGCGATCGACTGCTACCGACTGGGCGGGCAGGGATGGCAGGGCGTGGTGGAACGGGCGATGGCGCTCGACTTCGACTGGCGGCGCGGCGCGGCCACGCGCTACGTCGCGGCCTACCGCCGGGCCCTGGAGCTGCGGCGAGCACCCGGTCGCTCGCGGTGACGGCCCCCTAGAATCGAGGCTCCCCACCGTCGCGGAGGATGGCATGGCCAGGCAGTTCGTGGTCCAGCTCAAGAACGTCCCCGGATCGATGGCGATCCTGGCAGAGACGCTGGCCGCCCGGGGCGTGGACCTGCGGGCGATCGGCGGTGGCGGGCTCGGCGACTCCGGGCACGTGATCATGACCACGGCCGACGACGACACCACCCGCGCCGTGCTCGACGAAGGCGACTACGTCTATGTCGAGGGCGAGTCGATCCTGGCCGAGGTCGACGACCGGCCGGGCGGGATGGCCCGGATCGCACGCGAGCTGGCCGACGCCGGCGTCAACATCCACGGCCACCTGTTCCTCGGTCGCTGGGGCGACCGGGCGATGTTCGCGTTCGTCGTCGACAAGCCGGAC
>DATBLH010000099.1:0-6724 GCA_036555445.1 Candidatus Limnocylindrales bacterium | reverse complement strand
CAGGGTCTCTTCCTTCTCACGAGCGGGACCGGCCAGGATCTCGCCGCTCGGGGCCACGATCACGCTATTGCCCACCTCGAGCCACGGTCCGTGCGACGCGAGATAGCTCTCGGGCACGAGCCGGTCCCGGTTCGGGAAGTCGCTGGGGATGCGATCGACGTGAAGGACCGGGTTGACGCCGACCACGAACATCCGGTTCTCCCGCGCCAGGTGCTGCATCGTGGCCACCCACGCGTCGCCCGTCGCGAGCGTGGGCGCAACCCAGATGTCGATCCCCTGGGTGTACAGGTAGAACCGCGCCAGCGGCATGTAGTTCTCCCAGCAGATCAGCCCGCCGAGCCTCCCGAACGGCGTTGCCACCGCCCGCAGCGTGGATCCGTCGCCCATGCCCCAGACGGTCCGCTCGGAACCGGTGGGGACGAGCTTGCGGTGCTTCTCGACGAGTCCGCGGTCCGGCGACACGTACAGGATCGTGTTGTAGATCGTCCCGCCGGTGGGATCCTTCTCCTCCACCCCGACCACGAGCCAGACGCCGTTGTCGCGGGCGATCGCCTCGAGCCGCTCCGTGGCCGGTCCGGGAACCGCCACCGCGTTCTCGGCGAGGAGCCGGAACCAGTCGGCGTCGCCGTCCCAGATGGGCTGGGTGTCGATCCAGATCGGGGTGCCCGGGACGAACGCCTCGGGAAAGACGACGAGCTCGGCTTCCTGGGCCGCAGCCGCAGCCGTCAACTCGGCAACGCGATCGATGGTGGCCTCGCGGTCCATCAGCTCGTACGTGGCCTGCACTGCCGCCACTCGCACCGTGGTCATCCCGTCCTCCCGCTGTGTGGAATGCGCGGAGCATCGCACGTCGCCAACGCGCTCGCGTCACGCGAGCTCCGATCTACCGGGCGATCTCCCGGCGGACCGCATGCGGGTCCTTGCCGCGGTCGAGGCCCTTGTAGGCGGCCTGGCGGACGAGGCCGTCTCCGGTCCAGCCGGCAAACTCGGCGCGGATCACGAGTTCCGGGCGCAACCAGTGCGCGTTCCTGGCCACGGCGCGCGGCGGCGGCGGCGAGAACGGCGGCTCATCGGCCGCAAGCGCCGGCAGCATGGCGAGCAGCTCGGCGCGTTTGTCGCCCGCGAACCCCGTGCCGATCTTGCCCGCGTAGCGGAGCAGCCGGTCGTCGTCGTAGACGCCGACGAGCAGGGCACCGAGGTCCGTCGCCGCCCCGATCCCGGTCGTCCAGCCGCCGACCACGAGCTCCTGCTCCGGCCGGATCTTGATCTTCTGCCAGGTCATCGTCCGCTTGCCGGGCTCATACGGCGATCGGCGATCCTTGGCCATGATCCCCTCGAGACCGCGCTTTCTGGCGGCTTCGAAGAACGCCAATCCGTCTCTGTCGACGTGCTCGCTCAGCCTGACCCGCGGGTCCACCCGGATCACATCGCCAAGGAGCCGGCGCCGCTCCTCGAGCGGCTCGGCCAGCAGCGACCGGCCGTCGAGCCGGAGCAGGTCGAACACCTGGTACAGGAACGGGCTGCCGCGAGCGGCCAGTCCGGCACGACCCTTGATCCCGGCCTGGAGGCGGGCGAAGTCGGGCTCGCCCGCGTCGTCGAGCGCGATCACCTCGCCGTCGACGATCGCCTGGCGCGCACCGATCCAGGTCGGCCCGTCCAGGAACGTCCCGAAGTAGCGACTGCCATCCAGGCCTCCGCGCGTCCAGAGTCGCACCACGCCGTCGCCGACGGTCGTTTCGATCCGGAAACCGTCCCACTTGACCTCGAACTGCCAGCTGGGATCGTCGAACGGCGCGGCGACGAGCGTGGCATTCATCGGCGGGACGAACGTGGGCATCGCAGAACGCCTGGACGGCATGCCGCCAAGGGTAGCGACGGTCGACTGGAGGGAACGCCGTCGATCAGGCAGACTGGGGCCGATGAGTTTCGACGTCGCGGCCGAGGCGTACGACACGTTCATGGGCGCCTGGTCGCGCCCACTGTCGCCGCAGCTCGCCGACTTCGCCGGGATCCGGGCGGGTGATCGGGTGATCGACGTCGGCTGCGGCCCTGGGGCGCTGACGGCGGAGCTCGTGGCGCGGGTGGGAGCCGAGGCCGTGGCGGCCGTGGACCCGTCCGAGTCGTTCGTCGGAGCCGCCCGGAAACGTCATCCGGGTGTCGATGTCCGTCAGGCCCCGGCGGAGTCGCTCCCCCACCCCGACGACACGTTCGACGCCGCCCTCGCCCAGCTGGTGGTCCACTTCATGAAGGATCCGGGTCAGGGGCTACGGGAGATGTCGCGGGTGACGAGGCGCGGCGGCGTGGTCGCCGCCTGCGTCTGGGACCACGCGGGCGGTCAGGGTCCGCTCGGGACGTTCTGGGACGCTGCGCACGCCCTGGACCCGTCGGTCGAGGACGAGTCACGACTCGCCGGCGCCCGCGAGGGCCATCTCGTCGAGCTTCTCGGGGCCGCCGGCCTGCGCGACGTCGCGGGCACCGTGCTCACGACGGAGCGCGCCTATGACAGCTTCGAGGACTGGTGGGAGCCGTACCTGCGCGCCGTCGGGCCGGCCGGTGCCTACGTGGCGAGTCTTGAGCCGGAGCGGCAGGCGGCGTTGCGCGATCGCTGCCGGTCGATGCTTCCGGGCGGGTCGTTCGTTCTCACCGCCCGCGCCTGGGCGGCGCGCGGCCTCGTCTGAGGCCGGTGGGGCGCTCCTAGCCGCCGAGGAGGCGCTCGAACGCCGGCGTGAGCACCCGGAACCACATCATGGCGGTCAGGCCGCAGGCAACGATGGCCATCGCGAGCGCGATCGCGCCCTCGACCTTGACGCGGATCCGCGTTCGATAGGCGCCACTACCCTCGAACGGGTCGCGCCCCAATCGTGCTCGGCTCATCATCGAGTCCTCTCGTGGTGCTGGGGTCGCCATGGTTCCGCGGAACCGACTCGCTGACCAGCCTGACGATGGGGCCACTCGGTCGCATCCGAGTTTCGCACCCGGGCCGCTCAGATCTGAGGCTCCGCGGCGCGCGTATCGTTGGGTGATGGGATCGGTTGCCGTCCGCGCGATCGTGACGGTGGGCGTCCTGATTGCCGTCACGGCATGCGGACCGACTCAACCGTCGCCGTCGGCCAGCGCTTCCCCGTCGATCGTCGTGGCACCGTCGGCCACGGTCTCCGCGCCACCGACGCCAGGCCGGACCTCGAGCCCCGCAGTCGTGCACCACGCCGGACCGCTCGCGACCGCCGGCTCGGTCGTCGTGCTCGGGAGTGACGGATCGCTGTCGCTCGTGGATGCAGCCGGCGACTCGGTCCTCGTGGCATCTGCCGAGGAGGGAACGTTCTTCCTGCCGGCATGGTCGCCCGACGGGTCGAAGATTGCGGCCGTCCGATTCGGGTCGGAGGAGCGAAGGATCCTCGTCTTCGACGCCCTCGCCCCGACCGCCGATCCGGTCGAGATCTTCCGGAGCTCCGTCGTCGGGCCCTTCTATCTCTCGTGGACGCCCGACGGTCGGAGCGTCTCGTTCCTGGCCGACGAGGCCGGGAGTCTCTCGCTCCGGATCGCACCGGCCGATGGCAGCGCGCCCCTGGACGGCACCGGTCCCGGGGCCACGATCCGAACGGGCAGCCCGCTCTACTTCGACTGGATCGAGCCGGACCGGCTCCTCGCCCACGTCGGAATTGGACCGGACGCGCTCCTGGGTGAGATCGGGATCGACGGCGCGCCGTCCAGTCCGGCCCTGGCGTCCGCCGGCGAGTTCCGCTCAGCCGTCGTGAGCCCGGACCAGAGGTTCGTCGGCTACGTGCGGGCGCGGGGTGGGACGTCGGAGATCGTGGTATCGGCTCGGGACAGATCGACGGAGCACGCGATCCCGGTGTTCGGGCTTGCCGCCGTCGCGTTCGATCCGACCAGCGACACGCTCGCCTCCATCGGCCCGGCCGAGCGGGCGTCGGAACCGATCGGCATCCCGGCGGGCCCGCTCCGACTGCTGGACGCGGAGTCCGGCCGGGCGCTGACGCTCCTCGATGGCTCGGTGCTCAGCTTCTGGTGGTCGCCGGACGGAAAGACGATCGCCGCGCTTCGACTCCAGCCGGTCGGCGGTGCGGCCGCATCGGCGAGCCCGCCTCCCTCCCCAAGCGCCCCGCGCCAGGAGGTCCGGCTGCTGTTCGTCGATGTCGCGTCCGGCGACGTTGGTGCGCAGGTCGTCGTCCAGCCGGGACGGCTGTTCATCGAGCAGTTGCTCTCGTACTTCGACCAGTACGCACTCAGTCACGAGCTCTGGGCACCGGACAGTTCCTCGATCCTGATCCCGATCGTGAACGGCGACGGCACGACGAGCATCGCCGTCACCTATCGCAACGGCGATCCACCGGCGACGATCGAGGGTGCGATCGCGTTCTGGAGCCCGTCGGCGACCGGGGGCTAGAACTCGATCCGCATCACGACCCGACGGAGGGTCGGATGGCTGACCTCCTCGAACCCGGCGTCGACGAAGATGCTCCGCTTGCCGACGTTGAGCTCGCCCCAGGTGATGTCCTCGCCCGGCTCGACCAGCATCGGATAGCCCTCGAGAGCACGCGCCCCCCGTTCGCGGGCATGGCCGACCGCGGCTCGCACGAGGGCGCGGCTGATCCCCCGTCGCCGGAAGCCCGCCCGCGCGATGACGCACACGATCGACCACACGCTGTCGTCCGCCTTGTCCTCGCTGCGTCCCTTCCAGGTGACCGCCGTCCGAAGGAGGCGCGGATAGGCCGTCCGGGGCTCGACCGCGCACCAGCCAACCGGCTCACCGTCGAGATAGGCGACGAGACCACTCGTCGTCCCGGCACTCGGGAAGTCGCAGTGGGTTTCCGCCCGAAGCCGCTCCATCCGTCCGACGACCTGGAGCGACTTCCACTCGGCCCAGCTCCGCATCTTGAACTTCTGGCACTGGCAGTAGGCCGCATAGCCACGGATGCCGAAGATCGACCGCAGGTCGTCCCACGACGCCTCGTTCGCGGGCACCACGCTGACAGGGCCCGAGGTCGCAGGGCCGGGACGCATCATCGCCGTCAGCCTATCGAATAGGCGGACGGAACCGTTTGGGCACTCGCCGGACCCCTATCTTGTGAACGCGGCCAGATGCGTCGCGTCGAAGCGGTGGCGACATGCAGGTCGGGCTCGTTGAACGAGCACGCTCCGGTGACCACGACGCGTTCTCCGTCCTGGTGAGAGCGTCGGTGCCCCGGCTGCTTGGCGCCGCCAAGCTCATCCTCAGGGACTCGGATCGCGCCCAGGACGCGGTCCAGGAGGCGCTCACGCAGGCCTGGCGTGATGTGCGCGCCCTCCGCGATCCCGGAGCGTGGGATGCCTGGCTCTACCGGCTCACCGTTCGCGCCTGCTACCGGTCGGCGCGCTCGGATCGACGCCGGGCCGTGGTCGAGCTGCACGTGATGCCCGACCGCGAGCCGGCTATGGAATCCGACTTCTCCCTCACCGTGGCCGACCGCGACCGGATCGGTCGCGAGCTGGGTCGACTGCCTGTCGATCAACGGGCGGTCATGGTGCTCCACTTCTACCTCGACCTGCCGCTGACGGAAGCGGCCGACATCCTCGGAATCCCTGCCGGGACGGCGAAGTCCCGGCTCCATCGTGGACTCGAGGCGCTGCGGACGGCGATGCATGCCGATCCGGACGTGTCTCCACGGGTCCAGGAGCGACCGGCATGAACACGCCCCTGTCGCTCGAGCGCATCGTGACCGCCTGGATGGCCGATGAGGCCGTCGACGGCGCCGCCGACGTGCTCTCCGATCGAATCATCGACGCGACGGCCGGCAAGCGGCCCAGACCGCGCTGGCTGGCGCTCCTCCGGGAGACTCCAATGACCGCTCAGACTCGCATCGTCGTCGGTTCGCCGACACGGCGTCTCGCTCTCGTGGCGCTGCTCCTCATCAGTGCCGCAGTCGGCGCGCTCGTGATCGCGGGCGCCCTCCTCCTGCGACCACAACCGACCGCCGATGTCTGGCAAGGGTTCCGCGGCGGGTCCGGCCACGACGGCAGCGCCGTGAGCGGGCCCATCGGGAGCCCGATCGCACGCTGGACGTTCGCCGCGTCGGCGTCCGTCAGGACCAACATCTCGATTTCGTCGGGCATCGTGGTGGTGCCAACCGAGGACGGCGCGCTGCTGGGCCTCGGCCTCGTCGACGGCAAACAGCGCTGGGAGTTCCGGCCTGGGACGTCCCTCACGGGTCCCGCGGTCGACGGCACCACCGTGTTCACGACCGACGGCGCGGGTATCGTCCACGCGCTCGACGTGACGACCGGAAATCCGAAATGGCTGTCCACGTTGGCTCTCACGGGTGCCTCTGCGCCGAGCATCGGCGACGGGAAGGTGTTCATCGGGACGGCCGACGGCAGAATCGCCGCGTTCGACGCGGCCGACGGCGAACAACTCTGGGCCGAGCCGATCGCCCCGGCCGACCAGCCGCTCGGAAATCCGGCCTATGCCGACGGTTTCGTCTACGGGGCGAGCTCGATCGGTGGCCTGGTCGCGCTCGAGGCCTCGACCGGCAAGACCGCGTGGCGGCATGACCTCCATGGCGAACCCGTGGGAACGATCGTCGTGGCAGGTGGCGTTGTGTACGCGGGTGCGCAATCCGACGTTGCCAACGGGCTCCTGCGCGCGTTCGATGCCCGCACGGGTGACCTGCGCTGGCAAGTCGACGAGGACCTCTACTCCCCATCGGTCACCGGATCGCTCGCGATT
>DATBLH010000070.1:0-31353 GCA_036555445.1 Candidatus Limnocylindrales bacterium | reverse complement strand
GGAGCCAGAGCCGGCGGCGGGTGAGCTGGTCGAGGCGGAGCCGGTAGCCGAGGCCGAGCCGGAGCCGGCCGCGGCGGCACCCGAGACCGAGCCCGCGGCCGAGCCGGAGCCAGCTGTTGCCGAACCAGAACCGGAGTCGGTCCAACTGCCCCAGCCAACCCCGCGCGCCGCGCGCCTGCGGCCCCGGATCAAGGCTCGCTCGGCGGCGGGACGGTCGGCGCGGATCATGCCCCCGCCGGATGAGCCGTCATGACGATCCTGCCGGCCCTCCTGATTGCCTCGATCGGCGCGGCCGTCACGCTGCTGACTCAGCGCTGGGAGCGCGTCTCGAACGCCGTCGGGCTGGGCGCCTTCCTCCTCACCGCGGTCGCTGCAACGGCAATTCGCGCCGGTGACGAGCTCGCGATCGGTGGTCTTGCCCTCGGGGGCTCGGATTTCGTGCGGCTGCTCCTCGTCCTCGGCGGAATTGCCGGCTTGCTCCTGGCGCTGGTGACCCTGACCCACGGCATCCAGAATCATGTTCCGGGCTCCACGCTCGCCGTCCTCGCCCTGAGCGGGATCGCGATCTCCACGAGCGAACCCATCCACGGCGTGATCGTCGCGACCATCGGCGGCCTGTTCGGACTCCTGGTGACGCTCGGGGCACCGTCCCTGCGATCGATCGGCGTCGCCGCTCGCGAATTCCGCGTCCTCGTTCTCGCTGGATGCCTGGCGATCGGTGCGATCGCCTGGTCGGCGCGCTTCCCGGACGGCGCGACGCTGCCGGACGCGGGTCTGATCGGGCTCGCCTACCTGGCCGGGGTCGCAGCCGTGGCGATCAGGTTCGGAGCGATCCCGTTCCACCTGTGGGCGGCACGCGTCGCCGACGCTGCGTCGGAGGTGAGCCTGCCACTGGTCATGGCCTGGGGACCGGCGCCGCTCGCGGTCGTCGGCCTGTCGTGGGTCGGCGATTCGATGGCCCCGATGAGCCCCGGACTGGGCGTGGAGCGGGCGCTGGTGGTCGTGGTCGCAGCCCTGACCGTCGTCCTCGGCTCGGCGGCGGCGGCGATTCACGACGATCTCGAACATGTCGTCGGTTACGGGATCATCGCCGACGCCGGCTTCATCGTTCTCGCCCTGGCCGCCGTCGACCCGACCGTTCTCGCCCCGGTCCTGACGTACCTGCTCATCTACGTCGTTGCGAAGACGGCGTTCGCCGCCTGGGCCACGGCCACCCGACAGTCGTTCGACGCCCGGAGGCTGACCGAGCTGGGCGGCTGGGCGCGGCGGTCGCCACCCCTCGCGCTCGCCCTGCTCCTGACGCTGATCGCCACGGTCGGTCTGCCGGGCGTCGCCGTCTGGGACGCTCGAGCGGCAGTCTCGTTCGCCGCCCTGGGTTCGCCCCTTGGGCTCGTGTTCGTCGTCGCCGGCCTCGCCCCGGTGCTCTATCTCGGGCGCCTGTTCGTCGTCGGCTACGGGCGCACGACGCCGGTGGTCGCCGCCGGTCCGATGCCGTGGCCGAGACTGCTCGACCGGACTCGACCACGGAACCTGCGGGCAGCGGTGGCATGGGTCGTCAGGACGTGGAGCGACAATCGAGCGCCGATCTCGGCCCTGTGGGTCCTGGTGCTCGCCGGGCTGACCCTGATCGTCGCCCTGGGCGGCCTCGGGCTACGTGAGGCGGCGGAGTCCTATCAGCGAACCGTCGCCGGGCCGGGCTGACGGGAGCGGCCTATTCCTCGGGAGCGAGCGCCCAGCGGTCGATGTCGCGCGGGTAATCGAGGAGCTCCCCTTCGCCGAACCACAGCGCGAGCTCTGTGGCGGCGGTCTCCGGCCCGTCGGATGCGTGGACGAGGTTCTGGGCGGTCTCGAGGGCGAAGTCGCCACGGATCGTGCCCGGCGCCGCCTCGTGTGGGCGGGTGGCTCCGACCATCGACCGAACGACACCGATCGCATCCGGACCCTCGAGCGCGAGCGCAACGAGCGGGCTCGATGTGATGAACTCCACCAGGCCGGCGAAGAACGGCTTCTCCCGATGGATCGCGTAATGCCGCTCCGCCAGTGGCCGGTCGACGTGGACGAGCTTGAGGCCGACGAGTTTCAGCCCACGCTCCTCGAACCGGGCGAGGATCCGGCCGGCCAGGAGCCGCTGTACGCCGTCGGGCTTGATGAGGACGAGGGTGCGTTCGGTCACGGTGCCTCCTGATCGGGCAGGCCGGTCACGGTCGGATCGTTGCCGGTCGGATGCTCCGCCGGCGCGCGGTCGGAGGATGTCGAGAGGGCCGAGGCCGATGCGTACGCCTGCTGGGCAGCGGTTTCGTGACCGACCAGTCGATACGCGTCACCGCGGAGCAGCTCGAGGGCCGCACTGGTCCTCTCGGCAGGCGTCCCGGACGCAGCGTCGAGGATCGCCGGAGCCAGAGCCGGCGCCAACCGCAGGGCGACCCCGAGGTGAAGGACCGCCGATTCGACGTCGCCCGCGGTCAGGGCTTCGCGTCCGGCAGCGAGCTCCCGTTCCGCGGTCGGCGGTTCGGGCCGTGCGGCGCGTTCAACGTTCGACCGGTCCCACAGGCCCGGGTCGCCGGCGCGTGGCTCGGGTTCCGCCGAGGGCACCACCGGCGGGGGCACCACCGGCGGGGGAATCGCCGACGCGGGCGGGGTCGGTTCGGGTTGCCTGTCGAGTGATCGCGACGCTCGACCGAGTCCGTCGAACAGGGTCCCGGCCGGCACGCCGACGTCGCTCGAGTCCGCGGGCCAGATCAGGCTCCGCGGCATGCCCGCGAAGATCGCATCCAGCCCCGCATCCGCGCGCTCGAGCGCCTCCGCTGCCAGGGTGCGCGCCTCCGTGGGTCGCCCGATCGCTGCCACGGCCTCGGCCGCGATCACGTATCCCACCGCGGACTCACCGCCCGACGCCAGGTAGGCCTGCGCCGCGTCGCCGGCTCCCGGCAGGTCTCCCGTCCGCCACCGCGCCTCGGCGAGATCGAGGAGTGCCTCCTCGTCGAGAGCGTCCTGCCCGGCCATCGCCTCCAGCTCTGCCCGCGCCAGTCCGAGCGATCCAAGCCGGAGATGGACTCCGGCGAGGACGAGGTCCGTCGCCCGGGGCGCCCGCACCGGTGCGTCGGTCACGCCGCGACCGGCAGCCGGAGCCGCCGCTCCAGGCCCCGGGTGTACCGCGCCGGAGCGACGACCGCCATCCGGAGCTGCTCGTCCCGGAACAGCTGCCCCGCGATGCGCGCGATGTCGTCGGGTCCGACGTCGGCGATCGCCGCCAGCGCCTGGTCGAGGGTGAGCACTCGATCGTTGAGCGCCTCCTGGCCTCCGATCCAGGCGGCCAGGTGACGGGTCTCGTCCATCCGCAGCTCCAGACCGCCGGAGAGGTATGCCTTGGCCTTCGCCAGCTCATCGTCCGGAACCGGGTCATCCCGAAGGCGTGCGAACTCGCCGAGCACCGCATCGAGTGCGGCCGGAAGCCGCTCCGGGTCCACGCCGGCCGAGACCTCGAGGACACCCGCGTCGGCGTACTCCACCACGCCCGACGAGATGTCGTAGGCGAGCCCGAGCTCTTCGCGAACCGAGAGGAACAGCCGGCTGGACATCCCATCGCCCAGCACGACGTTGAGCACCGCGAGCACCCAGGCATCGGGATGGTCCCGGCGGAGGCCGGGGACGCCCAGCGAGAGCTGTGCCTGGGTCGTGTCGCGCCGACCCAGCAGGATCCGCTTTCCAGCGGGGAGGGTCGGCGCCGGGAGCCAGCCCGGGACGATGCCGTTGCCGGTTCCGAATGCCGCACCGGCGAGGCGCACGGCGTCGTGATGACCGAGGTCGCCGGCGACCGCGACCACCGTGTTCGCCGGTCGGTAGGCGGTTGCCCAGAAGTCGCGAATCGTGGCCGACGGGAGGGCCCGGATCCCTGGCTCGTCGCCACAGATCTCGCGACCGAGCGGACCGTCGCCGAACAGGGCCTGCTGGAACAGGATCTGGCAGAACTCCGCCGGATCGTCGAGATAGGAGCGGATCTCCTCGATGATCACGTCGCGTTCCTGGTCGATCTCCTCCTCGTCCAGCACGGGACGGACGATGAGCTCGCCGAGGACGTCCATCGCCCGCTCGACCTCCCGTCGCGGGACGCGGACCCAGTACACGGTCGTCTCGCGGTCCGTGGCCGCGTTGAAGCTTCCGCCCACCCCCTCGATCGCCTCCGAGATCGCCCGTGTCGTCGGATACGCGGTCGTGCCCTTGAAGGTCAGGTGCTCCATGAAGTGCGCGACGCCGGCCTGGTCCGCGGCCTCGAGGCGCGACCCGGCGAGGACGTAGGCCGCGATCGACACTGATCGCGCCCCGTCCGTGCGAGCACTGATCACGCGCGGCCCGGAGGGGAGCGCGGTCCGTTCGAACATCCGGCCGATGGTACAGGCACATCGCGGGCATTCGGTAACGTGGGCCGCAAAGCCGGAGCCGGCGCCCCGGATGAGGGCGCCGGCTCGCGATCGCCGGGGACGCGCTACTGCGGGAGCAGCGGTCGAATCCAGTCCTGTGCAAAGAAGACGATGAAGGCGATGGAGACGATCCACATGAGGACGTGGATCTCGCTGGTCTTCCGACGCAGCACCTTGATGAACGTCCACGAGATGAATCCCGCGCCGATGCCGATCGCGATGTCATAGGTCAGCGGCATCAGGATCATCGTCAACAACGCTGGGATCCCGTCCTCAACGTCGGCCACGTTGATGTCCTTGATCAGTGTGAACATCAGGAACCCGACCACGATTAACACCGGTGCCGTGGCCTGACTCGGCACGATCAGGGCCAGCGGCGCAAGGATGATCGAGATCAGGAACAACACCCCGACGACGACCGCAGTGAAACCGGTCCGGCCTCCTTCGCCGACCCCGGCTGCGCTCTCGATGTAGGTGGTGTTAGAGCTGGTCCCAGCCAACCCGCCACCCATGGCTGCGAGCGAGTCGACCAGCAGGACCCGACCGACTCCAGGCACCTTGCCGTCCTTGCTCGTCAGTCCCGCTTGCTCAGCCACCCCGGTGACGGTGCCCATGGTGTCGAAGAAGTCGATGAGCATGATCGAGAAGATCGTCAGAATCGCAACGAACACGCCGAGCGTCGAGAACACTTTGAGCAGGTCGAGCCCGAACAAAGTCGAGAAGTTGACTGACGCGGTGAACGTGCTCGGCACGCTCGCCACGCCGGTCACAAGCGCGATCACCGTCGTGACGGCGATGCTGATGATGAGCGCTCCCCGGATCCGCATGACGAACAGGCCAATCGTGATCAGGAGCCCGAGGATCGTGACGTAGGCCCCGGTCGTCACCGGATACAGGAACGCAACGGGCGGCACGGGGCCACCTGGGTTCTGGGCGATCAGGCCGCCATTCACGAAGCCGATGAACAGGATGAACAGGCCGATCCCGACCCCGATCGCCCGCTTCAGGGAGAGCGGGATGGCATCCATGATCGCCTCGCGCAGGCCGACGACGACGAGCACGGTCACCAGGAGGCCTTCCCAGAAGATGACGCCCATCGCGCCCTGCCAGCCGAGTCCCGCGGCGCCTGCCAGCGAGAACGACACGATGGCATTGATGCCGAGCCCGGCTGCGAGAGCAAACGGGTAGTTGGCGAACACACCCATCGCGATCGTTGCGAGCCCAGCCACGAGCGCCGTGGCGGCGGCAACGCCGACCTTGTCCATCGCGGCGCCGTTCGCGTTGCCAAGGATGTCCGCGTTCACGAACAGGATGTAGGCCATGACCATGAAGGTGGTGACCCCAGCCCGGATCTCGGTCGTGAAGTTCGTGCCCCGCTCGGCGAACCTGAAATAGTCGGCAATCGCGTTCCCTGTCGGTCGCGCCTGCCCTTCGATCGATCCAGCGGTGTCCACTCGAGTCGGCCCTCCTCCCGATGGCGCGCCGGAGCCGCACGGCTCGGACCGCGCCGCGATGTCCGCCGGCCCTTCCCCGGCCGGCGCTACTGCCTTCCCCGTTCGCGCCCTCCCGCGCGACCGGGCTCGACGGGCTACCCGTCCTCGTGGGCTTCGAGGCCGAGCAGCTCCATCTGCACGTAGCCGGTGGTGTCGAACGCCAGCTGGTGGGGCTCGAGTGGCCCGGGCTCGGCGTCGGTGGTGATGACGGGCGCGAATTCGACCACGACCCGCTCGTCGCCCTGGACGAGGCTGTACCGGATCAGCTGGTCGGGCTGGGTCTCGAACTCGAGATGCTCGAACGAGTCCACGTTGATCGTGATCGCGAGCGGCGTGAAGTAGCTGGACACGCTGGGCTGGTCCGTGACCACGCGCTCCACCCAGCCCGTCCCGCGGTCGACGATCTCGCGGCCGCGGAGATAGCGATACGAGACGGTCTGCTTGATCAGCGGTCGGAGCAGATGGAGCATGTCCCGGCGGGACGACACGACGCCCTGGTTGACGAAGAACTTGGCAATCGTGGCCGCGGGCTCGCTGGACACAGGCGGGCTCCTGGGAACGACGACAACGGGCGCGGACGGGACGCCCGGATGGTAACGCAGCCGGGCCTGCCGGTGGCGGCCGAGACCGCGCGTATCATCCGGCCATGCTGCTCGCGGTCGACGTCGGCAACACGAACGTCACGATCGGGCTCGTGCGCTTGGGTGCGCTCGTCGCGACCCGGCGCGCGGCGACGCGGCCTGCCTCCACGGCCGACGAGCTGGAACTGCTCCTCGACGGTCTCCTCCGTCTCGATGGCCTGAGCCTGGGCGACGTCGAGGCGATCGTTGCGGCATCGGTGGTCCCGCGCCAGACGGAGAATCTGGAACGGATCGCGGCGAGCCGGGACCGGCCGCTGCTGATCGCGGGCGCCGGCACGGTCCCGCTCGCGATCCGCGTGGACCGGCCCGACGAGGTCGGCGCCGATCGGCTCGTGAACGCGCTCGCGGCGGCTCGGCTCCACGGGACGCCGGCGGTGGTGGTGGACTTCGGGACGGCGACGACCCTCGATTGCGTTGCACCCGATGGCGCCTATGTCGGTGGCGCGATCGCGCCGGGGCTCGAGCTGGGCCTCGAGGCGCTCGCGTTGCGGACGGCGAAGCTGCCACGGATCGAGCTTCGTGCGCCCGACCGGGCGATTGGTCGGGACACGGTTTCGGCGATGCAGTCGGGCACGGTGTTCGGCTACCAGGCCCTCGCGGCGGGGCTCCTCGACCGGGTTCGTCGGGAGCTCGCGGCATCGAGCGGGCTTCAGCCCTCGGATGTCCGCGCGATCCTCACCGGCGGCCTCTCGGCAGCTCCCTGGGCGGCAACGCTGCCGGGAATCGACGCCATCGACCCCGACCTGACGCTCAAGGGGCTCGCGATCCTCCATGCCGAGGTCTCGGGAGGCGTCCCCCTCCGGCTCGGGCTGGACGAAGCGGGCGTGGGGTGAGCGGAGCGCTCGCCGGTCGACTCATCGCGCTCGGCGTCACGGGCTCGATCGCCGCCTTCAAGGCGGCCGATCTCGTCCGCCGGCTCCGCGACCAGGGCGCGGAGGTCGTCGTCCTGATGACGCCGTCGGCGCGCCAGTTCGTGGGCGAGCTGACGTTCGAAGCCCTGACCGGTCGCCCGGTCGAGCACGACCTCCTCAAACTCCTCCCCGATGGGCGGATCGGCCACATCGTGATCGCCGACGCCGCCGACGCGATCGTCGTCGCACCGGCAACCGCCCATTGGCTGGCGGCGATGGCCACTGGCCTCGCATCGGACACGGTGACGGCGACGTGTCTCGCCACCAGCGCCCCCGTGGTCGTCGCACCGGCGATGGACGGCGACATGTGGTCGCATCCGGCCACGCGTGCAAATGTCAGCCGACTCCGCGACGACTTCGGCTACGCGATCGTGGAGCCCGAGGAGGGCCCACTCGCGTCGGGCCAGACCGGCATCGGCCGGCTCGCTGCGACCGAACGGATCGTCGAGGCCGTGATCGGGGCGGTCGAGGGACGACCGGTTCGCTCTCCCGATCCTGCGACGAGACCGCCGGTCCTGGGCGGGCCCACCCGCGACGCCGACCTCGAAGGACGGCACGTGGTCGTCACGGCCGGCGGTACCCGGGAGCCGATCGATCCCGTCCGCTTCATCGGCAACCGAAGCACCGGCCGGATGGGCGTGGCGGTCGCCGTGGCCGCCGGCGATCGGGGTGCTCGGGTCACGCTCGTGGCTGCCGCGGTGGAGGTCGCGCTCCCGGAGGGTGCCCGCATCGTCCGCGTCGAGACCGCGGCGCAGGTCCAGGAGGCGCTGATCGAGCTCCTCGGCACGTTCGACGCGCTGGTCATGGCGGCGGCGATCGCCGACTTCGCCCCCGCGCGGCCGGCCTCGACCAAGCTCGCCCGCAGCGACGGGCTCAGCCTCGAGCTCGAGCCGACGCAGGACATCCTGGCCCTGATCGCCTCCCGGGTGCCGCCGACATCCGAGAACGGCGGCCGCCGGCCCGTCCTGGTCGGTTTCGCAGCCGAGACCGGCTCGCTGGACCGAGCCGACGACAAGCTCCGACGAAAGGGCGTGGATCTGCTGGTCGCCAACGATGTCGCCGAGCCCGGGGCAGGCTTCGGCCACGAGACGAACCGGGTCACGATCCTCGACGCCTCGGGCGGCCGGGACGAGCTGCCGATGCTGTCGAAGCGCGAGGTCGCCGACCGGATCCTGGACCGGGTGGCGACCGTGCTGGACGAGCGCGATGTGGCCGCGCAGACTGGACGCGTCACCGAGGAGACACCTGCATGAGCGCCACGTCCGAGCCGGCCCAGACCGCAACCCCCGTACGCCGGGTCACGGTCAGCGACATCGCCCGAATGCACGCCGACGGCATTCGGATCCCGATGCTCACCGCGTACGACTATCCGACGGCGCGGCTGCTCGACGAGGCCGGCATCCCGATCCTTCTGGTGGGCGACTCGCTGGGCCGGACGGCGCTCGGCTACGAGAACGAGATCCCGGTCTCGATGGCGGACATGCTCCACCACACGGCCGCGGTCACCCGTGGCGCCAGACGCGCCCTGGTCGTCGGCGACATGCCGTTCCTCTCCTACGCCACACCAGAGCGCGCGGTGGAGAACGCCGGCCGGTTCCTGTCCCAGGCACGGGCTCAGGCGGTGAAGGTCGAGGGCGGGGTCCGGAGCGCCCGGATCATCGAGGCGCTCGTCCGCGCCGGGGTACCCGTGATGGGGCATATCGGCTGGACGCCCCAGGCGAGCAACCAGGCCGGCAAGGTCCGTGTCCAGGGCAAGACACCGGAAACGGGGCGAAGCATCCTTGCCGACGCGCTCGCGGTCCAGGAGGCGGGCGCGTTCGCGATCGTGCTCGAGCTCGTCCCGGAGCAGCTGGCCGCCGCAATCACCGAACGCCTGCGGATCCCGACGATCGGGATCGGCGCCGGCGCCGGCTGCTCGGGTCAGGTCCAGGTGATCAGCGACCTGTTCGGCCTCGACGCGTGGCATCCCAGGCATGCCCGGCCGTATGCCGACCTGCGCGGGGCAATCCTCGAGGCTGCTCGAACCTACGCGGCGGATGTGACCGCCGGCACGTTCCCGGGCGAAGCGGAGACGGTCCGCATGGACGATGCGGTCCTCGACGAGATCCTGGGCCGCTCGGACCTCGACCGCAGTGCCGCAGATGCGAGCCCGGCGATTCCGCTCGACCGCGACCTGTAGATCCTCGGGCCCGGCGTCCTAGGCGAGGTCGCGCACCTCGGTCCAGCGGAAGCAGTCCAGGGTGTGGTCGTTGACGATGCCCACGGACTGCATGAAGGCGTAGCACACGGTCGGCCCCACGAAGCTGAAGCCATTCCGCTTGAGATCGCGGCTCATCGCCGTCGATTCCTCCGTCTCGGCGGGGATGTCGCCCGTCTTCGCGAACCGGTTCTGACGCGGCCGACCGTCGACGAACGACCACAGGTGCGCGACCGGGTCTCGACCCGCCGCCTTCAGCGCCTCCCACGCGCGTGCGTTGCCGACCGCGGCATCGACCTTCGCCCGGTTGCGGACGATGCCCACGTCCGCCAGCAGTCGCTCCCGGTCCCGCTCGTCGTAGCCGGCCACCCGTTCCGGGTCGAAGCCTTCGAACGCGCGGCGATAACCCTCGCGCTTGTGGAGGATCGTCGACCACGACAGGCCGGCCTGGGCACCCTCCAGGACGAGCATCTCGAACAGGTGTCGCTCCTCGCGCGAGGGCACGCCCCACTCCTCGTCGTGGTACCGGAGGTAGAGCGGATCGCCCGCGCCGACGGCCATCCAGCCGCAGCGCGTCCGGTCATCGGTCGTCGCCATCGCTGCAGGCCAGTGTAGGTTCGCCTACGCTCCCGGTCATGACCGACCGAGCCGTTGCGACCCGCGTGGTGCGAACCCGCGCGGAGCTGCGCGAGGCGCTCGGGCAGGCACCGCGGACGATCGGGCTGGTACCGACGATGGGCTGGCTCCACGAAGGGCATCGGGCGCTGATGCGACGGGCCCGCGAGGAGAACGCGACGACGGTCGTGACGATCTTCGTCAATCCGCGCCAGTTCAACGAGGCGGCCGACTACACGTGCTACCCGCGGAACGAAGCGCGCGACCTCGAGATCTGTGGCGAGGAGGGCGTGGACGTCGTGTTCGCGCCCGCGGTCGGCGAGGTCTACCCGGACGGGTTCCAGACCACGGTGTCGCTCGGCCCGATCGCCGATCCTCTCGAGGGCGTGGCGCGTCCAGGCCATTTCGCGGGCGTGGCCACGGTCGTCGCGATCCTGTTCAACCTGGTGGGTGCGGAGCGTGCCTACTTCGGCCAGAAGGACGGCCAGCAGGTGATGGTCATCCGGCGGATGGCGCTCGATCTCGCGATCCCGACCGAGGTGATCTCGTGTCCCACCGTTCGCGACCCGGACGGCCTCGCGCTGTCGTCCCGCAACGTCCACCTGACACCCGAACAGCGGGCGGCGGCGCCGGTCCTGCGGCGTGCCCTGCTCGCCGGCCGCGCCCTGTGGGAATCGGGCGACCGCTCGGCCGAAGCCGTGCGGGAAGCCATGTGGGCGACGCTCAACGCCGAGCCGCTCGCGGCTCCCGAGTACGTCTCGGTGGCCGACGGCGAGACCCTCCGGGAGCTGGAGCGGATCGATCGCCCGGCGCTGCTCTCGATGGCGGTGCGCTTCGGGGACACGCGTCTGATCGACAACGAGCCGATCCCCTGAGGATCGGCGAGGTCAGGCCCTGACCGCCTCGCGGGCGACGCCCAGGATCCTGTCGACGTCGAGGGTCGACGCGACGAGCGCCTTGATCAACTCGATCTTCTCGATGTCCGCGGCGTGCGTCTTGACCAGCAGGTCGTGGACCTCGGACGCCACGGTGTAGGTGTCCTCGGCAACGAGGACGGCGAACAGGTCGGCGGCCCGGATCGCGTCGACCACGCCCGCCCGCGGCCGATAGCCGCCGGTGAGCACCAGCCCCAGCGCCGCGCCCTCGTGGCCGTCGCGGTCGTCACGATCCGAGCCCAGCCCCGGGATCGCATCCATGCCGGTGCCGCGCCGCGGCGAGCCCGAGAGGTGCGCCGTGGTCAAGGTCAGGATCACGTCCTCGCGATCGCCGGGGACGATGACCAGGGTCTCCGGTCCGACGCGCTCGAGCATATGACCCGGCTCCATCGCGCCGATTGCCACCCCGTCGATCACGCGCTCCATGTCCGGCCCCGCGTGCAGCAACTCGCCCTGGACGCCCTCGTGGATCATCTCCAGCGTCGGGTTGGACAGGATCGGGCGGACCGGGAGGACGCCGAGCAGCGGGATGCCGTGGTTGGCGAGGCCACGCTCCAGGGTGCGGGTGATCGCCGGCTGGGCGTCCAGGTCCACCTTGTTCACGATTGCCCCCGCCACCTCGACCCCGTGGGCACCGAAGTGTGAGGCGTTGAGAACGATCTCGTCGATCGGGCGACCGACGCCACCCTCGCTGATGATGATCGCGGGGACGCCGAGGAGCGCCGCCACGGTGGCGTTCGAGAGCCCGATGACCGCGCCCACGCCGGCGTGACCGGTGCCCTCGATGAGCACGATGTCGTGATCGTCGAACGTGGCATGGGCCTTGACGATCCGGGCCGGCAGGTCCTCCACGACGTCGCCCGCGATGTAGGCCTTCGTGAACCCGCGGGGGATGTGGACCGGGCTCATCACCGCGTACGTCTCGGGGAGCCGGAAGACGGTCTTCATGAGGACCGCGTCCTCGTCGGCAGGCTCGCCGTCCTCGATCACGGTCCGCTGGCCGACCGGCTTCATGAACCCGGTATGCAACCCGCGCGTGAGGAACAGGTCCAGGAGACCCATCGCAGCGGTCGTCTTGCCGCGGTTCTGGCCGGTGGCCGCGAGGTACAGGTGGCGCATCGGGCGGTTGCCCGCGTCAGCTGCGGGCGGCGGTCCTGCGCTCGATCAGCTGCAGCGCGTCGCGCAGGCGGGTGATCGTCTCCGCGTCGACCGCATCGGACTCGAGATACGGCCCGAGCCGCTCCATGATGTCCGCGATCAGGCCCAGGAACACGCTCGCGTCGGCGACGAAGAACTGCGGCTCGTTGTTGTAGCGCACGAGCGTCAGGCGGCCCTGCAGCACGCGGCGTTCCTCGACATGCGCAACCTGCGTCGCGAAGTTGTGGCCCTGGATGCCGTCCGGGTTGTTGAGGAAGTTGAGCGCGTTGTCGATCGCAAGGCCGAACCGCGCCCGCCAGGCGACCAGCCGCTCGTGGACCTCGGACGGGATACGCACCTCGGACACCTCGTCGAACACCTCGGGCGCGACCGTGAGGAGGCCGACCAGCGTGGTGCCCGCGCGAGGCCCGAGCATGACCTGCAGGCTGCGCTCGAGCGTGAACACCTCGGAGTCGAAGCGTGGGCTCGTGATCACGTCGGTGAGAAGGTCCTCGACGTTGTCGAGCGTCCCGCTCTCCGCCACGGCCGTGGCGAGATGGAGGATCTCCTCCTTGAACAGGAACTTCTCTTCGTGATCGAGCATGCGGCGGATGGTAGCAGCCGCCTTTTCGCGGTCCGCCGTCCCTCTACGGGTAGAGGCCGCGCATCGAGGTCGCGTCGGCAACCCGCTGGACCGCGAGCAGGTAGGCGCCCGTCCGCATGTCGGTCTCCTCGCGCTCGGTGATCGCGAGCGTCTCCGCGAACGAGCGGGTCATGATCTCCTTGAGCTTGGCGTTGACGATCTCTTCCGACCAATGGTCGCGGTTCAGGTCCTGGACCCACTCGAAGTAGGACACCGTCACGCCGCCGGCGTTGCACAGGATGTCCGGGATCATGAACACGCCACGTCGGTGCAGCTCGGAATCGGCTTCCGGGGTCGTCGGGCCGTTCGCGGCCTCGGCGATGACCCGCGCCTGGATCGATCCCGCGTTGCGCTCGGTGATCTGGTTCTCGAGCGCGGCCGGGATCAGGATGTCGCAGTCCACCTCGAGGACGTCGGCGTTCGAGACGTCGGTGGCACCCGGGAACCCCTGCACAGTGCCGTGCTCCTTCTTCCACGCGATCACCCTGGCCACGTCGAGTCCGTCGGGTGCGTGGATGCCGCCGCTGGAGTCCGAGACGGCAACCACGCTGGCGCCCTCCTCCACGATCAGCCGGGCGGCGATCGAACCGGCGTTTCCGAAGCCCTGGATGGCGACCCTCGACCGGCGCAGGTCCATCCCCAGGTGCCTCGCCGCCTCGACCACGCAGAACACCGTGCCCCGGGCGGTGGCCTCGGTGCGGCCCTCCGAGCCGCCGAGCGAGATTGGCTTGCCGGTGACCACGCCGGGCACCGTGAACCCCTGGTGCATGGAGTAGGTATCCATCATCCAGGCCATGACCTGGGCGTTCGTGTTCACGTCGGGTGCCGGGATGTCCCGCTCGGGGCCGATGAGGACCTCGATCTCGGTGGTGAACCGGCGGGTGAGCGCCTCGAGCTCGTTCATCGACAGCTTCTTGGGATCGACGATCACGCCGCCCTTACCGCCACCGTAGGGGATGCCGACAACCGCGCACTTCCAGGTCATCCACATCGCGAGCGCCTTCACCTCGTCCAGGCTCACGTCCTGGTGGTACCGGATCCCGCCCTTGGCCGGGCCTCGCCCGACGTTGTGCTGGACGCGGTACCCGGTGAACACCTGCACCGAGCCGTCGTCCATCTTCACCGGGAAGTGGACGGTCAGCTCCCGACGCGGTTCACGGAGGACCCGCTTGAGGCCCGGGTCGAGGCTGAGGCGATCGGCGGCGAGGTCGAATTGGCGCTGCGCGACGTGCCAGGGGTTGATGCGCGCGGCGACATGCTCGGTGGTCATGGGACGGATGATTCCTCTGCGTCGGAGCGGGCGGCCGGAGCCGGATCCCTCCGGTGATGAGTCGTCTCCCGGACGACCCCACGGGGCCTCCGTCGACGCCGACCAGCGGGTCGGGCGGGCGGAGCGCGACAGGGTTCGTGGCCGCGAGTATAGCCCGGAAGGGGGTCGTCGGAATGACCCGTTGGTACCGTTCCGCAACATTTCCGTTACCGAACCGCAACTCGCGGCCCCGGTCCGATCAGCGGCGGTAGAGCAGGACTCCGCCAATGCAACCCGGTCCCAGATGCGGCCCGACGGAGGGGCCGATCGGCTGCACGCTCACCCGCGACGAATCCACGCCGTCCGGCAGTCGAGGCAGCAGTTCGTCGCGGAACGACTCCGGATCTGCGGGCGGCGAATAGAGGATGGCGAGGCGCTCGACCGGTCGTTGCGACATCAGCTCGAGGACGCGGGCCCGGGCCTTGCCCGCGGTCCGCACCCGGTCGGCCGTCTCCACCGCCCCGTCGCGGATCGTGATGATCGGCTTGACAGACAGGATCGTCCCCACGGCCGCCTGCGCGCCCGAGATCCGGCCGCCCTTGCGCAGGTACTCGAGGGTGTCGAGCGCAACGTACAGGTCCAGGTCGGCCGCCCGGTCGGTGAGGACCC
The DNA here is from genome assembly GCA_036555445.1 of Candidatus Limnocylindrales bacterium. Taxonomy (GTDB): domain Bacteria; phylum Chloroflexota; class Limnocylindria; order Limnocylindrales; family CSP1-4; genus DATBLH01. The sequence continues at coordinate 16,445 of DATBLH010000070.1, read as the reverse complement.
GCGCGATCTCCGCGGCGGCGGTGCCGGCCGCGGCGAGCTCAGAGCCGAGCAGGGCGAGCAGACCCTGTCCCATTGATGCCGACCCGGAATCCACGACATGGATCTCACGATCGGCCAGCATCGAGCGGGCGATCTCGGCGCTCTTGATGGCCGCGGACAGCGTGCCCGCGACCTGGACCGAGACCACCGCCTCCGCCCCGTCGGCGAAGCAGGACTCGTAGACGGCGCGGAAATCTCCGGGGCTCGAGGCGGCAGTCGTTGGGAATGGGGCGTCAGGAGCGGTCATCCGCGCCCAGAACGCCTCGGTGGATAGCTCGACGCCCGCCTTGAACGTCTCCTGGCCGAACGTGACCGCCAGCGGGACCACCCGGATCCCGTGTTGCTCGGCCAGCCCCAACGGCAGGTCGGAGGCGGAATCGGTGACGATCGCGACGCGGCCCACGTGCCCTCCAGAGACTCAGCGGCCCGAGGGCGCCGATGATACGCGCCGGCGATGCCGGGATTCTCGCCTCGGCCGCTGCTGGAGGCCGCCCGCCGAGCCCGAGCCGCTACCCTACCCCGACCGTGGATCGCTCCCTCACCGCCGTCCTGATCGGGACCTTCACCCTGCGCTTCAGCACCGGCCTGACGGGAGCGATGCTGAGCCTCTACCTCGCGTCGCTCGCGACCGCTGGACACCCCGTGGACGCGATCGTGGTCGGGGTATTCAGCGCCACGTTCTACCTCGCCGAGCTCGTCCTGTCCCCGATCTTCGGGATCCTCTCCGACCGCCAGGGGCACCACCGCGTGATGCTCTACGGGCCGGTCTTCGGTGCCGTGGCCGTGATCCTGACCGGCCTGACCACGAACCTCTTCATCCTCGGTGGCACGCGCTGGCTCGAAGGCGCCTCAACGGCCGCCTCGGTTCCCTCGATCCTCGGCTTCATTGCCCTCGCGACGGCCGGTAGCGAGGTCAAGCGTGGCAAGGCCTCGGCCCGATTCGAGGGGGCGACGCTGGCCGGTCTCGGGATCGGGTTCATCATCGCGCCCAAGCTGTTCGAGGCGATCGGCCCCACCGCGTTCTTCCTGAATGCCATCGTCTACGGCGTGTCGTTCCTCATCTACCGCTTCGTCCGCGACCCAGAGGGCGAGCGCGAGGCGCTGGCGATGGAGCACGCCGGCTTCCGTCGCTACGGCACGCTGATCCGCCACTCGCACGTGTGGCTGCTCGCGCCGACCTGGATCGCGATCAACGCCTCGATCGGGCTGTGGTTCAGCCAGTCCCTGTTCCAGCTGCGAAAGGCAGATCCCCGATTCCCCGACCAGTTCTTCCAGCGCGGGTTCGACGCCACGGAGATCACGCTCGCAGCCATCGCGATCGCGATCGTGTTCGCGGCCGGCCTGTGGTGGTGGGGCGATCGCTTCGACCGGTTCCGGCGGACGACGATCATCGGGTTCGGCGTCGGCGGCGGGATCGCGCTGGTGATCGCGGGCTTGACGGTCAATCACGCGGCAACGAGCGGCGGCAGCGGCTCGATCCTCGTCGTCATCCTGGGTGCCCTCGTCGCGGCCGCCGGGCTGTTCGTCCTTGCGGGCGCGACCCCTGCAGCGGTCGGTCTGCTCGCCGACGTGTCCGAGGCGTTCCCGGCGGACCGAGGGGCCGTGATGGGGCTGTATTCGGTGTTTCTGGCGGTCGGCCAGATCGGGGGATCCCTGATCGGCGGGTTCGCCGCCCAGTGGCGGGGGATGGACGGGTTGTTCGTTGCGACCGGGGTCCTGCTCGTGCTCGCGCTTCTCCCCTTGTCCCAGTTGCGGCGGACCGAGCACTACGTCGGCGGACCCGCCACCCCAGCCGTCCTCGGCAACGAGGAGCCGGGATGACCCACGGGCCACGGGTCCCGGTCCCGCTCGCCCGCGGCGCACGCGGGGCAGTCGTCGCGCCGCACCATCTCGCGACCGCAGCCGGTCTGGGTGTCCTCCGGGCCGGCGGGTCGGCGGTGGACGCGGCCGTTGCCACCAACGCCGTGCTGGCAGTCGTCGCGCCGAACAACTGCGGCATCGGTGGCGACGCGTTCTGGCTCATCTGGGACCAGGCCGAAGGCCGCCTCCACGCTCTCAACGGCTCGGGACGCGCGCCAGCCGCTGCCAGTGCCCAATCCCTCCGGCGCGATGGCCTCGAGCGCCTCCCATTCCGGGGACCGCTGACGATCACCGTCCCGGGTGCGGTCCGCTCCTGGGGCGACGCCCATGCGCGATTCGGTCGGCTGTCACGTGAGGAGCTCCTCGGACCCGCCATCGAGCTGGCCGATCACGGGTTCCCGGCCTGGGACGAGCTGATCGAGGGGGTCGAGCGGACCCTCCAGGCGGTCGAGGCGGACGTCGGGGTCGACGCTGCCGGCCGATTTGCAGCGCACTTCCGGGCGCCGGGCCGGGCCTGGCGGGCGGGCGAGCGGATCCGGCTACCCAGCCTGGCGAGCACGTTGACCCGGCTGGCCCACGACGGGTTCGATGCCTTCTACGACGGCGAGCTGGGCGAGCGGCAGGCGAGGTTCCTTGCCGGCGCGGGTTCACCGATTCGGGCCGACGACATCACCGGCCACCGCTCCACCTGGGGCGAACCGATCCGTGGTGACTATCGGGGGACGACGGTGGCCACCCATCCGCCCAACAGCTCCGGGATGGTGGCGCTCGAGATCCTGGGCATCCTCGACCATGCGCGGGCGCCCGAACGGGACCGGTTCGGGCCGGATGGCGTGGATGACACGCGTTGGGTCCACTTCGGGATCGAAGCCGCCAAGCTGGCGCTTGCCGATCGCAACGCCCTGCTCGCCGATCCCGACTTCGCGCGACCCCCGGTCGAGCGGCTGCTATCCGAGCTCTACACGGCCGAGCTTGCCGCCGTCATCGACCCCCACCAGGCGTCGGTTGCGCGGCTGGCGGCGCGGCTGCCGGGTGGCACGATCTATCTCGCGACCGTGGACGGTGCCGGCAATGCCGTCGGCCTGATCCAGTCGAACTGGAACGGGTTCGGATCCGGGGTGGTCGACCCGGAAACCGGGATCCACTATCACAACCGGGGCCGCTCGTTCCGCCTCGAACCGGGTCACCCCAACGAGCTCGAGCCCGGGAAGCGTCCGCTGCACACGCTGTTGCCGTGGATGCTGTTCCGCGACGACAACCCGGAGCCATGGGTCGTCGGGGGCTCGATGGGTGGCGACGCCCAACCGCAGATCGCGGCCCAGGTGATCTCGGCCATCGTCGACGGCGGCCTGGACGTCCGGACCGCCGTCTCGGCGCCCCGCTGGCACGTGGATCCGAGCGAGCACATCGGGCCTGCGATGGATGTGTACGCGGAATCGCGGTTTCCCGATCGCCTGTTCAGCGATCTGGCCGCGATGGGGCACCCGGTCCACCGGTTGCAGGCGTTCGACGCGGATGTCGGGCACTGCCACGCGATCGAGCTCGTCGACCGCGGGCCCGCCCACGGCGGAACTCTGGCCGCCGCTACCGATCCACGCAGCGCGGGCCTCCCCGCCGTCTGGTAGCCGGACGCGGTCGGCGCTCCGGTCCACCATGGGCGCAGCGACCAGCGAAGTCATGGCCCGGCCGAGCGTGACCGTGGCATACTCGGCGTCACCGGTGGCAGGCTGCGCTCACACGACGCTGCCACCGGTCTCGTTGTCCGGTGCGGGGACACGAGCAGGGACGGCGCGGAGGGACCCCGTGAGCTCGAACGTGGGCCAGAACTATCCCTACACGAGTGAGTCCGAGTCCGAGCGTGCGGATCGGATCGCGTCGCTCGTGGCTGCCGAGGCCAGCCTCGGCGACACCCTGAACCAGCAGACGACGCCGCTCGACGAGAACGACCGATGGTGGGTCTGGAAATGCCCCACGGCGGGCTGTCCGGGCCTGCTCCACGCCGCCGGCTACGCTCTCGAGAAGCATGCCGTGTTCGTCGTCTGCGACGGGATCTGCCGCAAGACGTTTCTGCGCTGACGTGCGCCGGTCATGCGTGCCGGCCGGTTGAACGACCAGGTACCCGCCAGGGACGATCTTCGCGCTTCCCGGCGGCGGCTGGTCATGGACGGCCTGGGGATCATCGCCACCGCGTCCGGGTTCGGGTTCGTCTACGGGCTCGCGGCCAGGACGGCCGGCTTCTCACCCATCGAAGCCAGCGGGATGAGCCTGATCGTGTTCGCCGGCGCCGCGCAGTTCGCGGCCGTCGGCTACGTCGCCGGCGGGTTCTCGTGGCTGGGGATCGTGCTGCTGACGGCATTCCTCAACGCCCGCCACCTGCTGTACTCGGCCGCCCTCGCACCCTGGTATGCCGATCGACCGAAGGTCGAGCGGGCCGCGATGGCTCACCTCCTTACCGATGAAGCCTTCGCCCTGACGATCACCCACTTCCGGCGACTCGGGCATCGCGATCGCTGGGGTTACTGGTTCGCGGCCGTCGTCACCACCTGGATTCCGTGGAATGTCTCGACGATCGCCGGGGTCGTCGTGGGCGGTGCCGTTCCCGACCCCAACCAGTTCGGCCTGGACATCGTGTTCCCGGCGGCGATGGCAGGTCTGGCCGTCGCCCTCGTGAGCGGCCGGCGCGAGCTCGCGGCCGCGATCGTCGGCGCCGTGGTCGGCGTCGCGGTGTCGGTCGCGTGGGATCCGGCGATCGGGATCATCGCCGGAGGCCTCGGCGGACCGCTGGTCGCGATGGCGATGCCCGGTCCGCCAATGACCGAGCTTCACGCCGACGCGCCGATGCCGTTCGGCGACATCCCGCTCGAAGAGGCGATCCACGACCCGGCCCGGAGTCCGGGGCCATGACCCTCGACCTCATCCCCCTGGCGATCCTGATGGGCCTGGTCACGTATCCCTCGCGGGCAATCCCGTTGCTGGTCTCGCAGTTCGGTCGACTGCCCCGACCGGCGCTGATCTATCTCCGGCTGGTCGGTCCGGCGGTGCTCGCTGCGCTGGCCGCCGTGAACACGATGGTCGTGGACACCGACCCCGGCCTCCCGCGCGCGTACGCCTTCCAGGTCGGCATCCAGTGGCTCGGCGTGATTGCCTGCCTGGCCATCGTCGCGCGCTGGAAGAACCTGCTGGCCGGGATCGTGGTCGGGCTCGCGATCGTGGCCGGCGCCCGTCTGCTCGGGTGGGCCTAGCCGAGCGGCGGCCGGCGGGCCTCGGCCTCGATCTCCACCAACAGGCTGGGGTCGACGAGCGCGGAGACGACCACGAGCGCCGCCGCCGGGCGGATCTCGGCGAACAGCTCACCGTGGACGTCCATGACCGCGGCCGCATGGGCGGCGTCGGTCACGTACATCCGTGTCCGTACGACGTCGGCGAGCGCGAACCCGCCTTCGGCGAGGGCCCGATCGACGATCGCGAACGCGGCCCGGGCCTGCGCCGCCGGGTCACCCGGATGTCGCGATCGGCCGTCCGGTCCGGCATCGGTCGTCCCCGAGACCCAGCATCCGTCGCCCACGACGACGGCCCGGCTATAGCCGGCCGACCGCTCCCATGGTCCTCCCGACGCCACGAGCCGGCGCGTCATTCCGGCGGGTCCGTCACCTCGCGCCCGCCGAGCCCGCCGTCCCGCGCGATCGCCAGCAACAGGGCCGCGAGGAGCGTGGTCCGCGGACCGACGGAGTCGACCTCGAGATACTCCCTGGGCGAGTGATCCATGCCGCCGATCGGCCCCAGACCGTCGAGCGTCGGCACGCCCATCCCGGATACGGTGCTGGCATCGGATGCGCCACCGGTCGACGTGTCGCGAAGCGAGAAGCCGAGCCTGCCGGCAAGCGCGAGGGCATGATCAACGACCCGCCCGGAAGCCGGACGCTTCTCCATCGGCGGGAAGTTCGGCCGCCAGTCCACGTCCACCGTGGTGTCGGGAACGGTCGTTGCTGCCGCGAGGGACCTGACGGCCTCCTCGGCCGTCGCCAGCTCAGCGGCCGTTCGACCCCGGACGTCGGCCTCGATCCGGCACGCCTCGGCGACCACGTTCGGCCGGCTGCCGCCGGAAATGACACCGGCATTGACCGTGACTCCATCCCAACGGCCGTTGAGTGCGTGGAGGTCGCGCACGATCCGGGCGGCCTCGAGGATGGCGCTCCGGCCCTTCTCGGGCTCGACGCCCGCGTGGGCCGCGACACCGCGGACGGTGATCCCGAGATCGACGGTCCCCTTGCGGGCCGACACGATGTCCCCGTTCGCGCGGGCACACTCCAGGACGAGGCACGCATCCGCCTCGGCGGCAGCCGCTCGAATGTGGGGGGTCGACGTCGGCGAGCCGACCTCCTCGTCGGGATTGGCGACGAACACCAGCCGCGAGAACGGCAGCGGCCCGAGGGAGCGCAGTGCGCCGATCGCGTGGATCCCGGCCAGGAGCCCGGCCTTCATGTCGGTGACACCGGGCCCGGTCGCGATCCCGTTCTCGATCCGGAACGGCCGGGCAGCTGCGGTCCCCTCGTCGAACACCGTGTCGAGGTGTCCGATCAGGAGCACGCTCGGGCCGTCGGCAGGTCCGCGCTCCCAGGTCGCGACCACCGTGTCGCCGAACCGGCCGTCGGGGTCGTGGCGGTACTCGACCCGGGCCCCAAGCTGCTCGAACGCGCTTCCCGCCCATCGTCCGATCGTGTCCACCCCCGCGCGGGTGTAGCTGCCACAGTCGGTATTCACGTATCGCTCGAGCTCGGCGAGGTACGTCGGCAAGCCGTCATCGACGGCCGATCGGAGTCGGTCGAGCTCGGCCTCGGTGACGCCGGAGCCCGCGGCCGTCCGGTCCGGATGGGCGCTGTTGGTCATCGACCCGAGTCTACGGGAGCGGCCACGCTATCCTCGGGCGACCGTGCGCCTCGTCGAGATTCGACTGCTCGAGGGTCCGAACGTCTACCGGCTCGTGCCGGTGGTCAAGACGGAGGTCGCGATCGGCCGGCGGCGCACCTGGTACGGGCAACGCATCCCCGGGCGACACGCGCTCGTCCGGCTGGGCGCGAAGGTCCCGGCTCGTGCCTGGCCGGACGAAGTTGCGGCGCTCGTCGCGTGGACTCGGCGTCTTCGGGCCGACCACGACGAGGGCACCGGCGGCGTCGCCGTCCATCGCAGCTCAGATCCCGGGCACTGGATCGTGACCTGGCCGTGGCAAGGAGCCGAGCGGGCGCAGCTGATCGCCGAGGCCGCGGTCGCCCTCGCCGGGCGCAACGTGTCGGCCGCCCGTCGCGCCCGGCTGACCGGCGGCCAGTCGCGGGCGCTGGAGCAGTGGCAGGAGCGGATCGCGACCGCCCGCCACACCCCGCCGAGCTGGATCCGGGACGCCGACCGGCGGATGCCGGTCGTCTCCGTGAGCGGGACCAACGGGAAGTCCACCACCACGCGCCTGATCACCCACATCCTGTGCCGCGCCGGGCGCCGCGTCGGGACGACGACGTCCGATGGCATCCTCATCAACGAGCGACTGGTCGAGCCCGGCGACTGGACGGGACCGGGCGGGGCGGCGCAGGTCCTTCGACGCGGCGACATCGACGTGGCGGTGCTCGAGACGGCGCGCGGCGGGATCGTCCTCCGCGGCGTGGGCTACGAGTCGAACGAGGCGAGCATCCTGACCAACGTGTCCTCGGATCATCTCGACCTCCAGGGGATCCACACCCTCCCCGAGCTCGCCGAGGTCAAGGCCACGATCAGCCGGATGACCCGCCCGGACGGATGGGTGATCCTCAATGGCGACGACCCGTTCGTGGCCCGCGTCGCACGCCACGTCCGCGGGCAGGTGGCATTGTTCTCGCTCCGCGAATCGCGCTCGGCCGCCGTCCGACGACACGTCGGCGCGGGCGGCCGTGGATACCTGCTCCGTGGCGACGAGCTGGTCGAGGTCGACGAGCATCGCGCGCACACGATCGCCGAGATCCGCGACGTACCGATCGCGATCGGCGGGCTCGCCCGCCACAACATCGCCAATGCCCTGGCGGCTTCGGCCGGGGCGCGCGCGCTGGGCGCGACGCTGGCGCAGGTCGCCGACGGCCTGGCCGACTTCCGACCCTCGTCCGACCGGTCACCGGGCCGGCTCAACCTGTTCCGCGTGGGCTCGCGAGTCGTGATCGTGGACTTCGCCCACAACGAGGCCGGCGTGCAGGCGATCCTCGACGTCGCCCAGGGGATCGCGGCCGGCGCCGCGGGCCGAGCGGCCCCGGTGACGATGATCGTGGGCACGGCCGGCGACCGTCCTGACGACACGCTTCGCGGGATCGGGCGGATCGCCGCCGAGCGAGCGGATCGGGTGGCGATCAAGGAGACCCTGAAGTATCTCCGCGGGCGGAGCCGGGAATCGGCGATCGGCGAATTCCTGGCCGGGATCAAGGCCGGCGGCAAGTCGCCGTCCGACGTCCCGGTGTACGAGTCGGAGACCGAAGCGCTGCGCGCCGAGCTGGCGATCAACTCGGGAGCACGAGCCGATGGTGGGCGAGTGATCGTGATCATGTGCCACGAGGAGCGCGAGGAGGTGCTCACCCTCCTGAGCCGGCTTGGCGGCCGGCCCGTCGACGTGACATCCGAGCTGACGAGCCTCGTCCCGCGTCTCCAGGAGCGCCCGCGTCGATGACGCCAACCTCCTCGCGGTCGCCCGCGGTCAGGCCCTGTCCTTCGCCGTCGGGCGCCGAGACGGACCGAGCTGGTCGGCTTCGCCCGCTGAACCGGGACGTTGCGGAGCGCTGCCGGGAAGGCCCATGATGTCGAGGGGCCGAACGGCAGGAGGGTTGCCCAGATGGAGATGCTCATCGGGGTCGTGCTCATCGTCATCGCCGCGATCGAGATCGTGGGGATCGTTCGGGTCGTCACCGCCAACCAGCCCGGCTGATCGGCCGCCGGCAGTGAGCGCGCGGCGCTAGCCCTCGGGCGCCTCGAGCTCCCCGGGATCCGCGAACGCCGTCGCGCCGCGCGACGAGCCGGCCGCGGCCATCGCCTCGCGATACACGCCCACCGCGTCGTCGACGCACATCACGACGAGGTCGCCCGGCCGCGCACGCCGAAGCGCCGCCCGAACCGCCGACATCTCGTCCAGGATCCGCTCCGCGCGAACCACCCGGGCGCCGCCGTTCGCACGGGCCGAGCGCACGCCTTCGACGACGTTCGTCGCCGACTCGCCAGATCCCCTCCCCCGCAGGTTCTTGTCTTCGCGCACGATCAGCTCGTCGAACGCGGTGGCGGCCACCGCGCCGTACTCCCGCTGGTCCTCGTCGCGCCGATCGCCGGGGATTCCGATCACGCCGATCGCCCGGCCGCCGCGGTGGCCGTTCGTCGCCGCGCGTGCGGCGGCACCCTTGGCGGCTTTCCCGACGGGCTCGGCCGTCATCCGGGTCACGAAGTCGGCCAGCTGGCGCATCCCGTCGACGTTGTGGCAGTAGTCGATGACGACCTGGATGCCGTTGACATCGAGCAGGTTGAGACGACCCGGGGCCTGGAAGAACGACGTGGTGAACGTCCTCAGCCCCTGCCGGATGTCGTGGAGATGGGCACCGGCCGCCCAGGCGGCGGCCGCCGCGGCGAGCGCATTGGCGACGTTCATCCGGGCCTTGCCCCCGAACGTGGCCGGGATGAGGTGGGTGTAGAGGACCGGCATCGTCCGCGGCCCGTGCTTGAGCACGACCAGCTCACCGTCCGGCTTCGACTCCAGCGCGAACGCGGCGCCGCCCCGGCCACAGTGGCCGTCGACGCGGTCGAAGCCGTCCTGCTCGGCCGACGTTGCCATCGAGAACAGCACCACGTTGCCGGCGCAGTGGCGCCCCATCCGGTACACGTGCCCGTCGTCGGCATTGAGAACGGCGGTCCCGGAACGCGGTACGGCCTCCACGACCACGCCCTTCACGTTGGCCAGCTGTCCCAGCGAGGTGATCCCACCCAGGCCCAGGTGGTCGCCGGTGACGTTGGTCACGACCGCGACGTCGTTGCGGTCATAGCCCAGCCCCTCGCGCAGGATGCCCCCGCGAGCCACCTCGAACACCGCCGTGTCGACGGTCGGGTTCTGGAGCACCATCTGGGCCGACTTCGGGCCCGACATGTCGCCCTTCTTGATCAGCCGGCCGTCGACGACGATCCCGTCGGTCGACGTCATGCCGACCCGGCGGCCCATGAGCTTGAGGATGTGGCTGATCATCCGGACGGTCGTCGTCTTCCCGTTCGTCCCGGTGACCGCGATGATCGGGATCCGGGCCGGCGAGCCGGGCGGGAACAGGAGGTCGATCACCGGCCGCGCGACGTACTGCGGCTCACCCTCGGTGGGGTGGGTGTGCATGCGGAACCCGGGCGCCGCGTTGACCTCGACGATGCCCCCACCCGTCTCGCGAACGGGGGTCGCGATGTCGGGGCAGATGAAGTCGATCCCGGCCACATCGAGGCCCACGATCTGGGCCGCGGTCTCGGCGATCTCCACGTTGTCCGGGTGAGCCTCGATCGTGCGATCGATCGAGGTGCCGCCGGTGGACATGTTCCCGGTCAGGGCGAGCTTGACCCATGTCCCCTCGGGCGGAACGTCGTCCAGTCCGAACCCCTGGGTGCGGACGACCTCCTCGGCCGCCTCGTCGATCCGGATCCGGGTCAACACCCGTTCATGCCCGATCCCGCGCCGCGGATCCTGGTTGGCGACTTCGACCAGCTGTCGGACCGTGTGCTGCCCGTCGCCGGTCACCGAAGCCGGGACGCGCTCGGCGATCGCCGCGACCTTGCCGCCGATGACGAGGCAGCGATAGTCGTTGCCGGCGATGTACGTCTCCACGACGACATCACCCGAGCGGCTCTCGGCGAGCGCGATCGGGAACGCAGCACGGATAGCCTCCTCTGACCGGAGATCGAGCTGGACGCCGCGGCCGTGATTGCCGTCGAGTGGCTTGACCACGCACGGAAAGCCGAGACGCAAGGCCGCGGTCGCCGCTTCGTCCACGGTCGTCACGACCTGCGAGCGGGGAACCGGCAGGCCTGCCGAGTCCAGCAGCCGATTGGTGAGGCTCTTGTCGGACGCGATGTCGACGGCGATGCCAGGGGTGCGCGAGGTCATCGTGGCCCGGATCCGCTGCTGGTGGACACCCTGGCCGAGCTGGACGAGCGAGTGCTTGTCGAGCCGGATGTACGGGATGTCGCGACTGGCCGCTTCGTCGAGGATCGCCTGGGTGGACGGTCCGAACGCCAGCCGCTCGGCGAGCCGGATCAGTCGCTCGAGCTCGGCCATCAGGTCGAACGCGACGGCCGGGTCGTTGGGCGCCACGAGATGGTTGACCAGCCCGACGGCCATCCGGCCGGCCTCGATGCCGACCGACTCCTCGCGGAACTCGTAGATCACGTTGTACATGCCGTGCTCGCCGGTGCTCCGCGTCTTGCCGTGTCGAACGTCGGTCCCGGACAGGTTCTGGAGCTCGAGCGCGATGTGCTCCGCGATGTGTCCTGCCCAGGTCCCTTCGCGAAGGCGGCTGATGAAGCCCCCGCGCCGCCCGAGCGAGCACGCATGGTCCTCGAGGGTGGGCATCAGGCCCACGAGGGCATCGGTGAAGCCCGGGATCTTGTTCGACGGGAATTCCTCGAGGCTGCCGAGGTCGACGAGCATCCGGATCACCGGCTCGCGGGCCCAGTAGTTCGGGCCGCGCAGGACGCGCGTGTCGACGATCCTCAGGCTTGGTTCGGGCCGCCCTCCGCCGCCGGTGTCCGTGACGCGCCGCCTCGGCGGCGTGGCCGTCGAGCGCGTCCCGGCGCGGGTGGCTGCCTTCTTCGCGCTCCCTGCCCGCCTCGTCCTCGGTGCCGCCTCGGCCACGCTGTCCTCCTGGCCCATCCGCTGGGTGTCCGAGTGTACGCGGTGCGCGGTGGCGCCCTAGCTCGAGGCCGCCTCCGTGCCGGGCAGGGCGTGGAGGTTCGGCGTCGCGAGCCGCTCCCGGGCACGGAGGTCGAACCGGTAGCCCGACGGCAGCGAATGGAGCACGACCCCCGAGATCATCAGCGGCCGGTGACCCCGGACCTCCCAGGCATCCGTCTCCGAGCCCGCCCCGTCGACGACCGTGATCGAGCCCCGGCCGATCACCTCCAGGACGTGATCCGGACCCACGACTCCGGCGGTGTCCTCGTCGACGCCGAGACCGAGGAGCGACGGGTTCTGGGCGATCAGGCTCAGCAGCCGTCCGAGCCGGTTCCGTTGCTGAAAGTGCTGGTCGACGATCACGCCCGGCAGGAGACCCATGCCTGCAGCGATCTGGGCCATCCGCTGCTTGGGGGTGGCCCCGGAGGCGCCGAAGGCGATCATGTGGCTCGACATCGCCGACGCCCCTGCGCTCGTGCCCGCGACCACGGCTCCGTGGCGGAATCGCTCGAGGATCGCGTCCGCGAGCCGGGTACCGCCGATCGTGGAGCTGAGGCGGAGCTGGTTGCCCCCGGTGAGGAAGATGCCGGTGGCATCGCGCATCGCGTGGGCCGCCGCCTCGTCGTTGGCCTGGGCCCGGGTGACGGCATGGAGGGTCACGATCCGGCTCACCCCCAGCTCCCCGAAGATCGAGCGATAGCGCTCGCCAGCCTCCGCGCCCAGCGACGAGGCCGTGGAGACGACACCGATCGTCGCGTCCTGCCCGCCGGCCAGCGCGACGAATCGGTTGAGGATGACCCGGTCGCGGACCTTGTCCTCCGCGCCGCCGATGATGATGACCGTGCCCTCGCCCATGATCCGCGGGAGTATAGCCGCGGCTCCCTGCCAATCCGTCGCCCCCTCGACCGGTGCGACGGCTCGCGCGACGGTCCGGGGACCGTGACATGGGACAATCCGCGCCGCGATGGAACGCCCCGCCATCCGCCTTCGAGGAGACCTCGTGGCTCGTCCCACCCGCCGCAGGGCCGGTGTGTTCCGGCGTGCGCTGCGGCGCGAGGTCTCCCGTCTCCGCGACCGCCAACGCCTGCTCGCGATGGCGCTCCTGATCCTCACCTTCGGCCTGACCGTGGCCGGGATGATCGCCCGCGGTGAAGCCGCCGGCGCGGATGCCCGCGCGTACTGGGCGGGGGTCAGGTTCTGGCTCAACGGCGGCGATCCGTACCACCCGGCCGGCCCGTTCCTGCCGTATGTCTATGCGCCCTGGATGCTGCCGCTGTTTGCGCCCTGGGCGCTGCTGCCGTGGGACGTCGCGTGGTTCGTGTGGCGGGGTGGGACGATCCTCGCCCTCCTTGCCAGCATCGAGTGGGCCTATCGCCGCCACCCGCTCGCGGCGGCGGTCACGGTCGTGGTCCTGGCCTTCCCGATCGGCGCCAATCTCGACACCGGCAACATCACCCTCGTTCTTGCGCTGGCCCTGTTCGGTGCCCACTTCGTCGGTCCCCGGCTGGCCGGCGCGATCTGGGGCCTCGCCGCCTGGATGAAGTGGGCGCCCGCCGTCACCTGGGTGGCCCTGGCACCTCGGGCACGCCTGTGGGGACTGGGCTGGCTGGCCGCGTCCGCCCTGCTGAGCCTGGCCACGCTGCCGCTCACGATCATCCAGCTGGCAACCCTGTTCTCGTTCGACCGGCCACTGGTCCGGCTCGACTACCTCGTCCTGTTGTGGGCGTTCGTCCCCTGGCTGTGGCGGCGCGAGGACCCATACGGGTGGCTCCGCCCGCGGGCGTGGCGTGCGGCATTCGCGGTCACCCGTCGGCGCGCGGGGCGATGGACACGGCAGGTCACCTCGGACCCCATCGGCGGGATCGGGACTGCACGTCGCTCGGCGGCGCGCTGGATTCGGCGACTGCTCGGCATCGAAGGCCCACCGCCCGTCGCCGGCGTCGGACGAGCGCCTGTCCCAGACGACAGGACCGCCCGGCACCCGACGGTCCGCTAGACGATCGCCGCCTCGGGCTGCAGGCGCTCGCTGATCGGTGGCTCCCTGACCGGGCGGAGCAGGACCGCCGCAAGGGCGTAGTACACGACGCCGAGGAGGAAGGCGACCCTCGGCCCGGTCCCCAGCCCCGCCGCGATGTTCACCGCGTCCAGGACGAGCCCACCGGTGGCCGTTGCCAGGAGGCCGGATGCTCCGGTCGCGACATTTGACAGCCCCATGTACCGGCCGGCGGACGCCTTGGGGATGATGTCCGTCATCAGGGCCCAGTCGACTGCCAGGAAGATCCCTCCGGAGACCCCGAACAGCGCGCCACCGAGAATCGCGATCGGGATCGAGGGAGCGATCGCCGCGATGCCGACGCCCAGGCCGCCGATCAGGCAGCTGGCGTAGATCAACGGCTTCCTCCCGATCCGGTCCGACAGGCGGGCCGCCGGGATGTTGCTGACGAGGTTGCCCGCGACGACGATCAGCAGCAGGACGGTGTTCACGCCTGCTGCCTCACCCTCCTCGAGCCCGTGGGTCTGCTTCAGGTACGTGATCACGAGGTTGAACATCACGCCGCCACCCATGAGGAACAGCAGCCGCGAAGCCAGGAGCCACATGTACGAGCGCTCGCGGAGGATGTCGGTCGCCCAGGTGGATCGCGCGATCGCCAGCCACGACCGGCCCTCCCGCGGCTTGGGCGGCAGGCCCGGATCGACGCGGACGACGACGCTGATCATCGTGACCAGTTCGATGACCGCCACGGCCACGAGTGCCAGCGGCAGCATGTCCACGCGCGCCTGCCCGGTCTCCGGATTGGGCGGTACGGATAGTGCCGCGGCGATGTTCGCGAGCATCACCCCGGTCACGTTGCCCAGGATCTGCATCATGCCCACGAGGGCGCTGGCGAGTCCCACCTGCCGCGGGGCGACGAGATCGGGGACATAGCCCTGGAACGGTCCGCGCGCGAAATTCGTGCTGAGCTGCAGCAGCATCACGAACGCGGCGATCGCGATCAGCGTGTGCGAATACGCAATCCCCAGCAGGAACACGACGTCGAGCAGCGAGCCGAGCACGATGTACGGCTTGCGCCGGCCCCAGCGACTGATCGTGTAGTCGCTGATCGAGCCGATCGTCGGCTGGACGACGATACCCACGAGGGCACCGGCCAGACCGACCAGGAACAGCGTGCGGCCGACCTGGCTCGGTTCGACGAGGTCGCCGTAGTTCAAGCGGAACTGGAGGAACAGGTTGACGACCGAGTCGATCGCGGTCAGGCCGAGCCAGTACGCGGAGATCCGGGCCAGGTGGCCCGTCGGCAACGGCCGGGTCGGGCGCCCGGCGGCGTCGACCCCCGGGTCGCCGATCGCCGTCTCGCTCATGTCCACTCCATCCGACTCGGTCCATGCGCAGCCTGGCGGACGAAGGACGCAGAAGGGCTCAGACGGGTGACGGTGTCCCGTCCTCGCGAAGGTGAACGGTGCTCCTGGCGCGGACCAGTCGTCGCTCCGTCGCGTCCGACGCGACGAAGCGGAACAGCGAACGATCCAGTGAGTAGATGCCGGTGGATGCCAGTCCGATCCGGCCCAGCCGGAACGTGAACACCGGGTTCTCGTCGTTGCCCGCGTAGTGGAACGGGTCGCCGCTCGATGCGAGGGCGGCCAGGTTCGCGTGGCCGCCGAACGTCTCGTGGAGCCGGCACAGGAGCGTCCCTGGCGATGCCGGGTCCCAGGCGTCCTCGAGCCAGCGCTGGCCGACCTCGGTGTCGGCCCGACCGTGGATCCGTCCCTGCGCCCGGAACCGCTCCCGGTGCTCGCGGATCTCCTTCAGATCGCCGTTGTGACTGAAGGCGAAGCGGCCGGCCGGATCGTCGAACGGTTGCGCATCGGGGAGGCCGAGCGTCGACAGCTTCGATGGCCGCCGAAGGTGGATGAGAGCCGCCGTGGTCTCCGCGTGGCCGACGACGTCGCGGGCCGGATCCTGGTGAAAGGCGCGGACGTTCCGATGCGACCGAAGGTGACCGTCACCGTCGAGCCACGCTGCGCCCCAGCCGAAGCCCGCGATCCCGAACCGTTCCAGTCGCTCCGTGAACGGCCACAGCTCGTCGAGCCGGAAGGGCTCGGCCGCCCGGGCGACGAAGTGCTCGCACATCACGGCGATCATACGAGTTGGCAACCGACCTCTCGTCGAACGATTCCCGCCCTCCGGACGTCATGTCCGATGAAGGAGCGGCAGAGGATGGTGGAAGCGCTGGTGACCGAGCAGGCGGTACGTGAACTTGCGCACCCCCGGGCCGCGGCCTTCCGCCGACTCGTCGACGGGGAGCTCGATTCCGCCTATCGGCTGGCGGCCGCCATCCTCGGCGACCGGTTCGAGGCGGAGGACGCCGTCCACGACGCGGCCGTCAGCGCGTGGCGCCACTGGGGCGATCTCCGGGACGAGGCGCGCTTCGAGGCCTGGTTCGGTCGGATCGTCATCAACAGCTGCCGCGATCGGATGCGACGGAGTCGGCGTCGCGCGGCGATCGAGCTGGGGAGGGACGCCACGTTCACGGAGCACCCGGTCACCGACGACGGCTCGGCCGATGCCGCCGATCGCGACGTCGTCCGTCGGCTGCTCGCGACCTTGCCGCTCGACGAGCGCATCGTCGTCGCCCTC
>DATBLH010000051.1:0-7267 GCA_036555445.1 Candidatus Limnocylindrales bacterium | reverse complement strand
CGGGGGCCACGTTGCGCGAGAGCCAGTTCGCCGGCGTGAACCGGGTGGCTGGCATGGACGACGGCGCCCGCGACGCGCTCCTGCGCTCGGTGGACCGCTTCCGGGATCCCGACCGCAGCCCGCTGACCCCAGAGCTGCGCGAGGAGCTCCTGGAGCGGCTGGGCCTGTTCGGCGTCCGGACGGCGGTGGCCCTCGTCGTGTCGGGTAAGGTCCGGACGGCGACCGAGCTGTCCAGGGCGCTCCTCGATCTGTCCGGCATCGCGGATCTGCAGCGGACCCTGGCGCAACAGTTCGCGGCTCGGGCGACCGTGCTCAAGGCGCGCTCGGCGTTGGCCGCCCTTCGCGGCGTGGTGGGCGAGCTCCGGCGTCGTGCCGCCCCCGGATCGATCGAGCTCGAGGCGGCCCTCGAGCGTCTCGAGGCCGGCTCCCGCGAGCTCGCCGAGCTCCGTCTCCTCCACCTGGTCATGGCGGGCCTGATCGAGGTGAGCCCCGAGGAACGGGTCGAGATCGACCGCCTCGCGGGCTCGGGCTCGGGCCGGCAACGGGTTGGCGTGGATCCGGAAGCGCCCCCGGGTGCCGTCCGCGAGGCGGCACTCGAGGCGATCGATCGCTGGCGCCGCCGCGCCGCGAGCCCATTGGCCGACCGGGCGACGATCGAGGCCGCGGAGATCATCGTTCGTGCCTACGAGCGACTTCACGCCGAGGCCCACTGATCTCACGGCCCGGCGCGCGATCGCCCGGTTCCGTTCCACGGGCGACGCGTGGCCGGTCATTGCCGCGCTCGGTGCCGAGCGGTAGGATTCGCCGACCGCGCGACCGGGTGGGGTGCCGGGATACCCAGGGGTTCGCGGAAGTGAGGCGATGCCGACATGCCTGTGGACAAGCAGCCCAGTCCGGACTCGTGGGACGACCAGTCGAACGTAACGCAGCCGCCCTCGAATGACGGCGTGGACCGGACGGCGCCAACCGACGCCGACGCGGTCGGCGAGCCCGCCGAGTACACGTCAGGAGACACGGCAGCCATCGAGAACGCGGCCGGCTCCGTGCCGGTGACGAGCGAATCCGACGCGCCGCCGCCCTCGCCCACGTCCGGCGAGGTGTCGGCCGGCTCGGGATCGTCCTCGATCGGGTCTCCTGTCGGCGATGCCGGTGACGGATCGTCGTTTCTCGCCGATCTCGCCCGTGCGATGCAGGCCGCGGCCGGCGCCGAGCGAGCGCGAGCGACCGAGGACACGGATCGCCGTCGTGAGGAGACCATCGCCGAGATCCGCGCACGAGCCGCGATGGACGCCTCGGAGCTCGAGCAGCAGTCCGAGGTCGAGATCGCCGAGATCGGTGCCTGGGCCGAGGGGCAGATGGACCGGATCCGCGACGAGCGCGAGCGACGGATCGAGGCGCGCCGCGAGAGCCTCACGCGGCGTCTGGACGATCACCGCCTGATCGCGGACCGCCAGGTCGAGGCGATCGAGGAGGCTGTCGGCGCGTATCGGGCCGAGCTCAACGGTTTCTTCAACCGGCTCGACGGCGAGACCGATCCCAGCGCAATCGCCCGGTTGGCGAGGATGCGCCCGGAGTTCCCGCCGCTCGAGACCGTCGCCGCCCGCGCCCGCACCGCGGCCGCCGCCGACGCCCTCGGTGACGAACCGGAGTCGGGACAGGCCGTCGTCGGCGTGATGGACCCGTCCGCCGGGACCTCGACCGCAAGCACATGGGCGATGCCCGAGCCAACCATGGTGCCGGCGGGAGCCGCGGCCGAGACCGAGACGCCAGCGGCCGAAGAAGCTGGTTCCAGCCCCGGCGAGCCGGCTGCGGTCGGACCCCGGAGCTCGGGCGCGCTGCTCGGCGCCGTTCCCGCCCTGCGACCGATCGGGTCGTGGCTCAACCGCGATCGAGCAGAAGGCTCCGGCGACCGGGACCAGGGCTAGCGCAGCTGGCCGCCGGCGCGGATGGCCGGCGCGCGCCACCGCGTCGATCGCCGGCGGCGTCGGCCTCTCGGCGCATGCCTGGGGTAGCCTAGGGCCGGGTCGTTCGTCGGCGCCCATGGGCTCCCGTCCCCGCCGACGCGCCCTCCGACAACGATGACGGTCAGCAGCGAGAGTCCGCGCGTGGTGGTCCGCTCGATCCCCGACGACGGCCGCGTCCGCGCGGTGGTCGCCGCGATCACGCCGCAGGTCGACGGCGGCCGCTTTCCGATCAAGCGAACGGTCGGTGAGCCGGTCGTGGTCGAGGCCGACGTGTTCGCCGACGGGCATGATGCGCTCGCGGTGGTCCTCGCCCATCGGCCCCCGGGCGCGCCCGACTGGTCCGAGCGGCCCATGCATCCGCTGGGCAACGACCGCTGGCGGGGCGAGTTCGTACCCGTGGAGCTCGGACGCCACGAGTATGCGGTCGTGGCCTGGGTCGACCGGTTCATGACCTGGCGCCAGGACTTCGAGAAGCGCGTCGCCGCGGGCCAGGACGTGAGCGTGGATCTGAGGGTCGGTGCCGGCTTGATCGTGGAGGCGGCCGCGCGGGCGTCGGATCCGGACGCAGGCGAGCTTCGGCGGTTCGCCACGCGTCTCGAAGGATCGGCGGCGGCTTCTGATCGGGCCGAGCTGGCCCTGGGCACCGACCTGCCCGAGCTCATGGCCACCCATCCCGACCGACGGTTCGCCAGCCGGGGAGAGCCGGAGCTGGCGGTGATCGTGGAGCCAGAGCGAGCCCGGTTCTCGACGTGGTACGAGCTGTTCCCGCGCTCGGCATCACCCGACCCGGCCCGGCATGGGACGCTGCGCGACGTCATCGACCGCCTCGGGTACGTGGGCAGGCTCGGCTTCGACGTCCTGTACCTGCCACCGATCCATCCGATCGGGCGGACGTTCCGCAAGGGTCCCAACAACATCGAGCTGGCCGCACCGGGCGACCCGGGTGTGCCCTGGGCGATCGGCGGAACCGAGGGCGGTCACACCGCGATTCACCAGGAGCTGGGCACGATCGACGACTTCCGCGAGCTCGTGGCAGCGGCGGATCGTCACGGGATCCAGGTCGCTCTCGACCTCGCGTTCCAGGCGTCCCCCGACCATCCATTCGTGGAGGAGCACCGCGACTGGTTCCGGAGCCGACCCGACGGCACGATCCAGTACGCGGAGAATCCGCCCAAGAAGTATCAGGACATCTATCCGTTCGACTTCGAATCGGACGACTGGGCCGGATTGTGGGCGGCGCTCCTCGAGGTGGTCCGGTTCTGGATCGGGAACGGCGTACGGATCTTCCGCGTCGACAATCCGCATACGAAGCCGTTCCGGTTCTGGGACTGGCTGATCGCCGAGGTGAGGCGCGACGACCCCGACGTCCTGTTCCTCGCAGAGGCCTTCACCCGACCGAAGGTGATGTATCGCCTCGCGAAAGGCGGCTTCTCGCAGTCGTACACGTACTTCACGTGGCGGACGACCAAGGACGAGCTGATGAGCTACTTCACCGAGCTCACCAGGACCGACGTCCGCGAGTTCTTCCGCCCCAACGTGTGGCCGAACACGCCGGACATCCTCCACGAGGTCCTCCAGCACGGAGGCCGTCCGGCGTTCCAGTCGCGGTTCATCCTGGCCGCCACGCTCGCTGCCAGCTACGGGATCTATGGGCCGGCGTTCGAGCTCGGCGAGCACGTCCCGAGGGAGCCCGGGAGCGAGGAGTACCTGGACTCGGAGAAGTACCATCAGCGAACATGGGACCTGGACCACCCCGACAGCCTGGCGCCGCTGATCGGACGGCTCAACCGGATCCGCCGCGAGCATCCGGCCCTCCAGTCGAACGACGGACTCACCTTCCACGCGACCGACGACGACCAGGTCCTCGCGTATTCGAAGACCAGCCGCGATCGGTCGGACACGATCCTCGCGGTGGTCAGTCTCGATCCCGTCAACGTGCGCACCGCAACGGTCGAGCTCGATCTGGAAGCGCTGGGGATCGAGCCCGGTGGCGCGTTCGAGGCCGTGGACCTGCTCGGCGACAAGGTCAACCTGTGGCACGGCGCCCGGAACCGCATTCGCCTCGACCCGTCGGCTCTCCCAGGCACGGTGCTCCAGCTCCGGCCGGGTCGGCGCTCTGAGCGCGAGTTCGAGTACTACCTGTGACGCTGGCCGCCCAAGGGGGCGTGATCCGGTCCGCCGCGGGCTCCGATGGCCATCGTTCCTATGGCGTGCCGCCCGATCCGCAGTGGTACAAGGACGCGATCATCTACGAGGTCCACGTCCGGGCGTTCCGCGACAGCAACGGCGACGGGACGGGTGACTTCATCGGGCTCACCGAGAAGCTCGACTATCTCCACGACCTCGGTGTCACGGCGATCTGGCTGCTGCCGTTCTACCCCTCGCCGCTCCGCGACGACGGGTACGACATTGCCGACTACCTGACGGTCAACCCGGATTACGGGTCGCTGCGCGACGTGCGCACGTTCATCCGCGAAGCCCATCGCCGCGGCCTGCGGGTGATCACCGAGCTCGTGTGCAACCACACCTCGGATCAGCATCCCTGGTTCCAGCGTGCCCGCCGGGCAAAGCCGGGCAGTCCCCACCGGGACTTCTACGTGTGGAGCGACACCCCGGACCGGTACCCCGACGCCCGGATCATCTTCACCGACACCGAGACCTCCAACTGGACATGGGACGCGACGGCCGGCGCCTACTACTGGCACAGGTTCTTCTCGCACCAGCCGGATCTCAACTTCGAGAACCCCAAGGTCCGCGAGGCAATCATGCGGACGATGGACTTCTGGCTGGAGATGGGCGTCGACGGCCTGCGCCTCGATGCGATCCCGTACCTGTTCGAGCGCGACGGGACGAACTGCGAGAACCTCCCCGAGACCCACGGATTCCTGCGTGATCTGCGGCGCCACATCGATGAGCGGTTCGGCGACCGGATGCTCCTCGCCGAGGCGAACCAGTGGCCGGAGGACTCGGTCGCCTACTTCGGGGACGGCGACGAGTGCCACATGGCGTTCCACTTTCCGGTCATGCCCCGGATGTTCATGGCGCTGCGGATGGAAGACCGGTTCCCGATCGTGGACATCCTGACCCAGACGCCGGCGATTCCCGACAGCTCGCAGTGGGCCCTGTTCCTGCGCAACCACGACGAGCTGACGCTCGAGATGGTCACCGACGAGGAGCGGGACTACATGTACCGCGTCTACGCCAACGACCCGCTGATGCGGATCAACGTGGGCATCCGGCGACGGCTGGCGCCGCTCCTGGGCAACCACCGCCGGCGCATCGAGCTGCTGAACGGGCTGCTGTTCGCGATGCCGGGTACGCCGGTCATCTACTACGGCGACGAGATCGGGATGGGCGACAACATCTACGTCGGCGACCGCAACGGCGTCCGTACGCCGATGCAATGGAGCGGCGATCGCAATGCCGGGTTCTCGTCCGCCAGCCGGCAGTCGCTGTACCTGCCGGTGATCGTCGAGCCCGAGTACCACTACGAGGCCGTCAACGTCGAGGCCCAGCAGGCGAACCGGAACTCGCTGCTGTGGTGGATGAAGCGGCTGATCGCGCTCCGCAAGCGGCACCCCGCGTTCGGTCGGGGCTCGATCGAGTTCGTTCAGCCCGAGAACCGGCGGATCCTCGCGTTCATCCGCCAGTACCGCGACGAGTCCATCCTCGTGATCGCGAACCTGTCCCGGTTCGCCCAGCATGCCGAGCTCGACCTCTCGGCCTTCGAGGGGCGGGTCCCGGTGGAGCTGTTCGGGC
Organism: Candidatus Limnocylindrales bacterium; assembly: GCA_036555445.1. Lineage (GTDB taxonomy): Bacteria > Chloroflexota > Limnocylindria > Limnocylindrales > CSP1-4 > DATBLH01. The sequence goes on along the minus strand of DATBLH010000051.1, from coordinate 1,544 downwards.
GCGTGGAATTCCCGGCCATCGGGTCGTCGCCCTACTTCCTCAGCCTGGGGCCACACGGGTTCATGTGGTTCGCCCTCGAGACGCCACGCGGGAACGGCCACACGGTCGGCCCCGCTCCCGATCCACCCCGACTGGCGGCGGCGTCGCTCGCCGACCTGGCCAGCCTGCCGGCGCGATCGACGCTCGCATCCGTGCTCGGCGAGTGGGCGGTGGAACGCCGCTGGTTCAGGGGCAAGGCACGAACCGTTCGCTCGGTGGAGATCCGCGATCTGCTGCCCGTCACGACCGGAGACGTCGAGGCACTGATCGTGGTTCTCGGATTCGTGTTCACGGAGGGCGATCCCGAGTCGTACGTCGTCCCGCTGGCCACCGTCGATGCCGACGAGGCCGCCGACCTCGCAGGGGACATCCCGGCCACGGTCATCGCCCGTCTTGACGACGGCAGCGACGGCGACGACCTGGCCCTCATCGATGCGATGCGACTGCCCGCCTTCTGCGCCGGCCTGTTTTCCTCGATCGCCGGCCGCCGGCGGATCCGGGGCGCCCGAAGCGCGATCGTCGGCCAGCCCACCCGTGCGATCCGCGACCTGCGGCTCCAGCCGGGCGACCTGGCGCCGGCCGTCCCGTCTCGTGCCGAACAGAGCAACAGCTCGGCGGTCATCGGTGAGCGACTGATGCTCAAGCTCTACCGACGACTGGAGAGCGGGATCAACCCCGACCTGGAGCTCGGGCAGTTCGTCAGCGATCGCGGTCTCCAGCAGGTGCCTGCGGTGATCGGGTCGCTCGAGTACCGCACGGCCGGCGAGGCGCCGGCCGCGCTGGCGATCTGCCAGGCCTACGTCCCCAACGAGGGCGACGCCTGGGAGTACACGCTGGGCGAGCTCGAGGACTACCTCGAGCGCGTGGTGACGTCGCCGGATGCTCCCCAGGTCGGCTCGGCGTCGGCAGCGGCGCTCATCGGCTATGCGGCGGGCGATACGCCGGCCGAGGCACGAGCGGCGATCGGGAGCTATCTCGATCGTGCCCAACTGCTCGGCGCCCGCACCGGTGAGCTGCATCGCATGCTGGCGTCGGAGCGCGGCGACCCGGCGTTTTCCCCGGAACCGTTCGACGCGCTCTACCAGCGATCGCTGTTCCAGTCGATTCGGACCGCGGTCCGCGAGGACCTCCGGTTGCTCGAGCGCCGCTCGCGGACGCTCCCCGAGCGCGCCCAGGCCGATGCCGCGGCGACGCTCGCGCTCGAGCCGACCGTTGCCGCTCGATTGGGCCAGCTGCTGGGACGGCGGTTCGGCGGACTCCGGATCCGTTGCCACGGCGACCTCCACCTGGGTCAGGTCCTCCACACCGGCCGCGACTTCGTGATCACCGACTTCGAGGGGGAGCCGGCGCACCCGCTGTGGGTGCGGCGGCTGAAGCGCTCGCCCCTGCGCGACGTCGCGGGCATGATGCGGTCCTTCCACTACGCGGCGCGCCACGCCCTCGACGCCCTCCCCGTCCGCGAAGGCGCTCGACCGGAAGACGCGAGCGCTCTCGAGGGCTGGGCC
>DATBLH010000023.1:0-28741 GCA_036555445.1 Candidatus Limnocylindrales bacterium | reverse complement strand
TGTGGAGGTCGATGAAGCCGGGGGCGACCACGAGCCCGGTGGCATCGATCGAGCGTCCGGCCTGCTCCGGCAGGGGATCCGTCGCGTCGAGCACGCGGATCCGGCCGCCCTCGACGACCACCGTGCCGGGTCTGCCGGGCTTCCCCGTCCCGTCGACGATCGTGCCGCCGCGGATGACGATCTCAGCCACTGGCGGCCGTCCACCAATCCCGCGGCCCAGGCACCCGTCCGAAATGCATCGCGGTCATCAACGTTGTGCTCGAGGGAGATCCTCGCGGCGCTCAGGGCCGGCGATCCCCCGCCATCGGGCATCGTCCTCCTCTGAGGTCACGCCGAGGACCAGGACTGCAGCTCGAGGATGTTGCCTTCGGGATCGGTCACGTAGGCCCAGGTGACCCGGCGCCCGTCGGCGGTCGTGAGGGTGACCACCTCGCCGACCGCAGCGCCACCCTCGGCCAGCACCGCGGCCCGCGCGTCGGGCACGGACGGAACGACGAACGCCAGGTGGCCGGATCCCGGCCGGTTGACCATCGGCGGCAGCGGCGGCGGCTCCTCCGAGTACTGGTAGATCTCGAGCGTGGGGCCCGTCTCGCCCATGCCCGGCAGACGAAAGTGCCCGCCGTGCAGTGCGGCGCGCGCGACACCCGTCCCGGCCTCGAGGTCGGGCCCCGAGTAGTCCCGGAGCGGCGGCACCAGGACGCAGCCGAACACCCGCTCATAGAACGCTGCAAGCGACCGCCAATCGCGGGCGATGACGTTCACATGGCCGAACCGAGCCTCGATCATCCGACCACCTCCCCGGGTCCATCGAGTCGTCGTCCGCGCACCCAGGCGCCGCGGACCATCTCCGGGTGAGCACGGAAGATGAGCCGGCTCACGAGTAGGGCGGGATCCGCCTCGAACCCTTGCGGGTCGGCACCGTCCACGCCACGCAGTGGCGCCGTGAGCGCCGAATCGACCACGATCAGGTCAGCCTCCTTGCCGGTCTCCAGCGACCCGATCGTCGCCTCCAGGCCCAGGGCCCGCGCCCCCTCGATCGTTCCCAGCCGCAGCCAGCCGAGGGGATCGAGGATCGGTCGCTCGTCGCCGACCACGACCCGCAACGCGTTCTGCGAGTACGCCCCCACCCGCATCACCGAGAACAACGATGCGTCCGGCCCGCCGGAGACGTCCGAGCCGAGCCCGAGGACGAGGCCATCCGCGAGACGCTCCGCGAGCGGCATGACCCCGGCCGCGATATACAGGTTCGACGACGGGCAGTGCGCGATCCGCGTGCCGCTCTCGCGGAGGCGGTCGACCTCGCGTGGCGCCAGGTGGATCGCGTGGGCCAGGATCGAGCGCTCGCCCAGCGCGCCGGCACGATCGTAGACGTCGACGTAGTCGCTGGCGTCGGGAAAGAGCCGACCGACCTCGGCGATCTCGGACCGCGCCTCGGACGTGTGCGACTGCCACCAGGCACCCGTCGAGCGGGCAAGCGACGCGGACTCCCGGAGCATCTCCGCCGTGCACGAGACGGCAAACCGGGGCGTCACCGCGTAGCCGAGGCGCCCGTCGTCCGCTCCGTGCCAGCGCGCGATGAGGTCGGCCGACTCCCGGAGCGAGCGGTCCAGGATCGTGTCGGGGTCGATGGTCGGGTCGTAGGTGATCCGATCCATCATCACCTTGCCCAGGATCGCCCGGATGCCGTGGCCGCGAGCCGCCTCGAATGCGGCGTCCATCGCCGCCTCGTACACCACGCCGTAGGCGAGGACGGTCGTCGTACCCGCACGCGCGAACGCCCGGAAGATCGCCGGCGCCAGCCGCGCCGCGACTGCCGGATCGGCCCACGAGCGCTCGGTCGGAAACGTCAGCCGGTCGAGCCAGGCGAGGAGATCGAGGGCGAACCCGACGCCGGCGTTCGGCAGCTGGGGCAGGTGCGCATGGAGGTCGACCATTCCCGGCATCACGACCCACGGTCGGACGTCGATCGCACCTGGCAACAGCGTCGGTGGAGCCTCGGATGCGGCTCCGACGAACGACAGCCGGCCGGTCTCGTCGACGGCAACCAGCCCGTCCGGCTCGTGCAGCGTGCCCCCGGCGCCGAGCGGGGTGACGAGCCGGGCACGGATCGAGAAGGGCGGCCGGTCCGGGAGCTCGGGCATCGCACGAAGGCTAGCAGCCGGTACTGGCCGGAAGCCGTAGAGTCCACGCATGTCCACTGTCTCCGTCGGCCTCCCCGACGACCTCCAGGCCTATCTCGTCAAGGTTGGCACCCGCGAGCCGGAGATCCTGCGCCGGCTGCGCGAGGAAACGGCGCCGCTGCCGATGCACGACATGCAGATCGCTCCCGAACAGGGCGCCCTGATGCAACTGCTCGTGGAGCTGGTCGGGGCCACGCGCTGCCTCGAGCTGGGCACGTTCACCGGGTACAGCTCGCTCGCCGTCGCGCTGGCGATGCCGCCACACGGCCGGATCGTGTGCTGCGACGTGTCCGAGGAATGGACCTCGATCGCCCACCGCTACTGGGCGGAGGCCGGGGTCGCCGACAAGGTCGACCTCCGGTTGGGACCGGCGCTCGATACGCTCGACGCGCTCCTCGGCGAGGGACAGGCAGGCTCGTTCGACTTCGCGTTTCTCGACGCGGACAAGGAGAACTACCCCGCCTACTACGAGCGGATCGTCGAGCTCCTGCGGCCGGGCGGCCTGCTCGCCATCGACAACGTCTTCGGAGGCGGGCGGATCGCCGATTCGTCACGACGGGATGCCAACCTGGAGGCCATCCGGTCGCTCAACGAACGGGTCGCGACCGACGAGCGGGTGACGATCGCGCTGGTGCCGATCGCGGATGGCCTGACGCTCGCCCGGAAGCGCTAGGCGCGCGGCTCCTCGAGCGCGGCATAGACCGCCTCGATGACGGCGTCGGTGGCCGCCGTGTCGGCACCCCACTCGTTGCGCAGGTAGGCGACCACGAGATCCCAGGCGGGATCGACGATGAACATCCCGCCCGTCGCTCCGCCATGACCGAAGGCGCGTTCGCTGGCGGGTGAGCCCGGATCGCGCCCCGGCAGGTACCAGCCCAGGCCGTAATGCCGGGGCTGCGGCGGTGAGCCGGCTTCCAGGACGTCGCCGGTGTGCTCCCGGGTCATCAGCTCCACGAACGAGCTGCCCAGGATCCGCGTTCCGTCGAGCGTTCCCCCGCCGAGCATGGCCCGGCCGAAGCGGACGAGGTCCGGCGGCGTGGACCACAGCCCTCCTCCGGGCATCGCGAGCGACACGAAGTAGCGGGTGGCGGCTCCCCGGAGCGGCCCGTACCGGTCGAACAGGCCACCGAGCGGGAACGCGTCCGGGCCGTCGTCCGCCGGGTCGAAGGTGGTCCCGGTCATCCCGAGGGGACGGAAGATCCGCTCGCGAAGGTGCTCGTCGAATGGACGGCCGCCGCGACGCTCGACCAGCTCAGCCAGGAGATAGAACGCGTCCGACGCGTAGTGGAATGCGGTGCCCGGCGCGAACAGGAGCGGCTGGGTGGAGACACGCTCGATGAGCTGGCCGGCGCTCGGTCGCGTGGCCACGACCAGCTCTTCCCCGCCGTCCTGCAGGCCCGACGTGTGGGTGAGGATGTGCCACGGCGTGATGGCCTCGCCTCCGGGTCGTCCCGGCGCCGAAGGCAGCGGCCGGAACCCCGGCAGGTCCTCCTGGATCGGCCGGTCGAGGTCGAGGACGCCATCCTCGACGAGCTGGACGATCGCGGTTCCGGTGATCGGCTTCGTGATCGAGGCGACGAGGAACCGGCGGTCGTCGGTCGATGCGCCACCCGGCCCGAAGATGACGCTCCGGACCAGCGAATCGACGCGGCCGACCGCCAACCCCGCCTCGCGAACCTGCCCCGACGCGACCTGTCCGGCAACGAGGTCGAAGGCGGCGTCGAGCCGGTCGGGGTCGAGGGCGGCTTGGATCGAGCCGGGCGTGTCGGTCATCGGGTCTCCGGGGATGGACGGATGATGCCCTGTCCGTCAGCGCTCCGGGCCGAGGTGATAGCCGAATCGCCGAGGCAGGCGGCTGAGCTCGCGCGCCAGGAAGCTCGGCCGCCGTTCGTCTTCCTCCGCGACCTCGCGTCGGGTGAGCGCCTCGCGGAACAGGCTCGCGCCGATGGACCGAAGCGGCTCCGGTGGGAACGGCCGCGTCCGCCGGCCCACAAGGGGCAGCGAACTCCACTCGTCGTCGCGATCGAGCGCCAGTGCGGCCAGAATCCGCCCCATGACCACCGACGGTCCGACGCCGTTGCCGCTGTAGCCGAGGGTGTAATGGACCCGGCCCCCGCCGCCAAGCGTCCCCGCGAACGGCAGGTGATCGGACGAGATGTCGATCGGGCCACCCCACGCGTCCTCGAGCCGGACGTCGCGCAGTGACGGGAACCAGCGACGGAGTCCCCGGGCGGCACGTCGAGCCGAGACCTCGTCGGACGTGAACCGATCTCCGATCCGGCCACCGAACCCTGCCCGGCCGCCGCCACCGCCGATGGCGATCCGCCCGTCCTCGGTCGTGCGGGCGTAGTGGAGCGTGATCCGCGAGTCCCCGATCCCCTCGCCGCCGACCCAGCCGAGCTCCGCCAGCCGGTCCGGGATCGGCTCGGTGAGCACGATGTACGACGACCACGTCGCGACCCGGCTCCGGAGTCCCGGCCAGCCGGCGGCCCAGCCATTGATCGCGAGCACCACCTGCTCGGCCGTCAGCGTGCCCGATCCCGCCGCCGACGACGTCCGGATCGATCGGCGCCCGGCGGCGCCCGCGTCGATCCCCGCGGCCTGCGTTCCCTCGTGGATCGCGATCCCGCGCTCCAGCGCGACCCGTCGCAGGCCGCGCGCGAGCATCGCCGGCTGGACCGTGGCCGCGGCCGGCATGAACACGCCGGTTCGGAAGACGGGCGACCGGACCCTTGCCGCGACCTCGTCCGCGGTCAGGGGGATGTACTCGTCGCCGACGCCGAGCCGGCGACACGCTTCCACGGCCGAGCTCCAGGAACCGTCCTGGGCTGGTGCCGCACTGACCCCGAGATAGCCCAACCGGTGATACCAGGCATCGATGCCGTTCTCCGCGCACCAGCGGCCGATCTCGTCCACGGCGTCCGACGACGCTCGGGCGACTCGCATCGCTTCGTCGTCGCCGAACAACCCGATCAGGCCCGGGAGCTCGTCCCACCACGCGGTGACGAAGCCGCCATTCCGGCCCGAGGGTCCGCCGCCGCAGATGTCGGACTCCACGATCGTCACACGCGTCCCCGGCGCCCGCTCCGCAATCCGCAACGCGGTCCACAAGCCGGTGTAGCCACCGCCGACGATGGCCACGTCGGTCTCGGCGCGCCCGGCGAAGGGTGGAGCGGACTCGGCGGCGGCCAGGGTTGCCGGTTCGGCGACGAGTGCCTCTCGCAGCCACCAGCTACGCCGACCGGCGCTGGGAGGAACGCCGAGCATCAGCCGGCTACGGGCAGCAACGAAGCATCGACCAGCTGGTCCACCGTCACCGGGTTGGGAACCAGACCGAGCGTCTTCATGTAGTCGATCGATTGCTGCCAGCCGTCGCGGTCGATGGCGCCCAGGCCCTGGTTCGCGGTCAGCGGTCCGCTCCAGACCTCGATCGTGGCCCGCAGGATCGCCGATTGCGTGGCCCGGTCCTGGCCGAGCTCGGGGACGGCCTTGATCGCGGCGTCCAGCCCTCGATCCGATTCGTCCACGATCTCGTTCATTGCGCGGAGCGTGGCACGGACGAAGCCGGCCACCGCGTCGTGCTTCGAGCTCACTGTCGCGGTACCTGCGATCAGTCCCGGCCCGGGCAGCGCAATCGCGCTCTCGACATGGAGCACCACGGCCTTCTCACCGCCGAGCTCGAGCACGACCGGCTCGTTGTTGGCGAAGCCCGTTGCCGCCTCGACGACGCCCTCGCGGACAGCGACGCCCTGGCCGAAGTCCGGGAACTCGACGATCTCCACGTCGTCGACGGTGAGATCGGCCACCCCGAGGATCGCCTGGAGCACGATCCACGACGATCCGAACCTGCCGGGGATCCCGATCGACCGGCCTTCGAGGTCGGCCGGGCCCACGATCCCGGACGCCTCGCGTGCGAACACGACGGAGGGATTCGTGCCGTAGACCGTCGCCAGGTAGCGGATCGGGATCCCCTGGCTGACGGCCGGGATGACGCTCGTCCCGTCTGCGATCCCCACGTCCACGGCCCCGGTGCCGACGAGAGCCACGAGATCCGGATCGATCTTGTTCTGGAACGTGACCTCGAGGCCTTCCGCCTGGTAGTAGCCGGCCTGCTGGGCCAGGTAGAACGGGGCGAACTGGACGCTCGGGATATAGCCCAGGCCGACGGTGAGCGGCGTCAGGGACGACCCCTGCCCGCCGACGAGGCTGCAACCCCCGGCGGCGGTTGCGACCACGACGGCGAGGACGAGCGATCGAAGGCGCACGATCTCCTCCAGATGGATCAGCGGACGCCGACGAGGCGCCGCTCGACGAGAACGACGAGGACGTACAGGGCGACCCCGATCGCGGCGATCGTGATCAGGGTCGCGAACATCAGCGGGATGTCGAACAGGCTTCCACGGGCGATGTTCACCAGGACGCCGAGTCCCTGGGAGGCGCCGGCCCACTCGCCGACGATCGCGCCCACGACCGCGAGCGTCACGCCCACCCGCATCCCGCCCAGGATCGAGGGGAGAGCGGCCGGAATCTCGAGCTGCAGCACGACCTGGCGACGGGTCGCGCGGAGACTCCGGCCGAGCTCGAGCAGGCCGGCGTCCACCGACCGGATGCCGACCATCGTGGCCACGGCCACCGGAAAGAACACGATCAGGCCGCAGATCACCACCTTGCTGGTGAGCCCGGTGCCGAACCACAGGGCGAGCAGCGGCGCCAGGGCGAGGATCGGCGTTGCCTGGGCCGCGACGAGGTACGGCGACAGGAAGCGCTCGGCAAGCGCGGACCGGGCGAACAGGTAGCCGACGGCGAGACCGGCCGATGCACCGACGCTGAAGCCGAGTCCGATCTCGACCAGGGTCGCCGTCGCGTGGGGCGTCATCAGGCCGTCGGCCCAGGCCCGGACGAAGCGCGCCGCGACGACTTCGGGTGCCGGCAGGATGAACGCCTGGTAGCCACCGACGACGACGATCGCCTTCCAGGCGACGACGAAGACGGCGAGGCTGACGGCGATCGGCCACCAGCGGCGGGCACCCGTGATCGCCATCGTCACGCGGCCGCCTCGAGGTGTGCGCGAACGGCCGCCGCGGCCGGTCCGAAGGCCGCGACGTCGGGTGTCATCGCCGTGCCGTCCATGCCCCGCTCGACGGGCACGTCGGCAACGATCCGGCCTGGACGCTGCGACAGCACCGCGACCCGGTCCGCCACCAGGACCGCTTCGGGGATGCTGTGGGTCACGAGCAGGACGGTCGTGCCGGCCGTTCGCACGAGCTCTCGGAGCTCCAGGTCGAACCGCTCGCGCGTGAGGGCGTCCAGGGCGCTGAACGGCTCGTCCATGAGGAGCACGTCGGGGTCCATGACCATCGCCCGCGCGATCGCCGCGCGCTGGCGCATGCCGCCCGACAGCTCGGCCGGGCGGACGCGCTCGAACCCGGCGAGACCCACCCGGGCCACCTCGTCACGAGCCCGCGCCACGCGGGCGTCGATCGCGACGCCGGCCAGCTCGAGCGGGAACGCGACATTGTCGATCACGTCACGCCACGCAAGCAGCCGCGGCTCCTGGAACACGAGCGCCACCGCGGGGATCGGCTCGGTCATCAACTGCCCGTCGATCTCGACCCGTCCGCGATCCGGCGGCAGCAGACCGGCGACCACCCTCAGCAGCGTGCTTTTTCCGGAGCCGTTCGGCCCGACCAGCGCCACGATCTCGCCGGGTGCCAGTGCGAGATCGACGCCGCCCAGGGCCTCTCGTCGCCCGCCCGGGCCGTCGAAGCCGCGTGCGACGTCAGAGAGGCGCAGGCGGGCACCCCGCTTCGCGATCACGAGACGGCCCGCCCACCGGCAACCGGTTCGCGATCGACCGTCGCCCCGGCCGCCCTCGCCCGGTCGAGAGCCGGCTGGAGGCCCGTGTACACCTCGTACAACGCGTCATAGCGGGAGCGGTGGCCCGGATCCGGCTCGATCCGCTCGTCGATCGAGACCATCGCCCCGATCGCGGACTCGAGATCGCGGTGGCCGCCGACGGCGACCGCCGCGAGGATCGCCGCTCCCAGCACGGCCGTCTCCTTGACCCGTGGCACCTGGATCGGGAAGCCGGTGATGTCCGCCTTGATCCGGTTCCAGGTGGGGCTGTTCGCGGGCCCCCCGCAGACGCGCATCTCGCGGACCTCGACACCGGCCTCGAGCATCGGTTCGGCCACGTGGCGGATCGCGAACGCAGCCGCTTCGAGGATCGCGCGCGCGAGGTGGGCGCGGCCGTGGCTCACGGTCAGGCCCACGAAGGCACCCGTCGCCGTCGGGTTCCAGATCGGCGACCGCTCTCCGGCCAGGTAGGGCAGGAACAGGAGGCCGTCGGCGCCGGGCGCAATCGTCGCTGCCTCGGCGATCAGCTGGTCCGTGCCGATCGTGGCGCCGAGCACGTCGTCCCGGAACCAATCGAGGGCCTTGCCGGTCGCAGCCATCGCTCCGCCGACCACGTGGAGGCCCGGAAGCGGGGCCGCCGTGGAAAACGAGCCTCGAGCCGCCACGGGCCGATCCACATAGACCCCGAACCCGCCCGCGGTCCCACCGGCATCGATCGCATCACCCGACCGGAGCAGCCCGGCGCCGTGGAAGCTGGCGAAGGCATCGACCACGCCCGCGACCACCGGGACGGCGGCCGGCAGGCCGAGCGTCGCTCCGGCCTCAGGCGTCAGGCTGCCGAGGACGGAGCCGGCGGCAACGGGTGGCGCCACCTTGTCCGGATCGAGGCCTGCGGCGACCAGGGCCGCCCGGTGCTGGAACGACTGCCCGAGGACGAGCGAGGTCGCCGCGCGTCCGGTGAGCCGGAGCGAGAGGGCCTCCCAGGTGTTGAGGTACCAGCGGGCGCGCCGCGCACCGGCCGGATCGTGTCGCTCCAGCCACAGAGCCTTGGGCAGCACGCCCAGGGCCCAGCCGAGCAGCCCGGTCTGTCGGGAGAGCTCCTCCTGCTCGTCGTTGGCCCGGGTGTCCAGCCAGGTGATCGCCGGCCGCACCGGCCGTCCCGCCTCGTCGACCGCGACCAAGGTGGGCCCGTGTCCCGCGATCGCCACCGCCGCAACCTCGACCCGCTCCATCGCCCCGGCGAGGTCACGTGCGAGGGACCGGAGCGCTTCCCACCAGGCATCGGAATCCTGCTCAGCGAACCCGTGCTCGGGGTTCACGTCGATCGGATAGCTCGCGCGTGCCGAGGCCACGAGACGACCGTCGAGACCAACCAGCCCCGCCTTGGCATTCGTGGTCCCGACGTCGATCCCCAGCAGGACCGGCTCGGCCGTCGGGCTCATGTCGCCGTCCCGTCCAGCGCCAGCACGGCTTCTGCCGTCCGGACATCGGTCACCAGCGTGTTGAGGACGCCGGCCCGAAGGGCACCCAGCACCGGGCGCACCTTCGACGGTCCTCCGGCCACCCCGATCGCGATCGGGATCCGGCCGAGCTCGCGGGCGTCGAAGGCGATCACCCGCTCGCGAAGTCGGCCGGCGACGAATCGCCCCCGCAGGTCGAACGGTGCGATGAGGATCTCGCCCACGGCATCCGCTTCGCCCAGCGCCGCTCCGACCGGTCCGCCGAACGTCGCATCCGTCCACGAGTGCGCACCGATCCCCACCATGGCCATGTCCAGGCGATCCCAGAGCTCGAGGACCCGCCGGACACCGGCGTGGGCCACCAGGGCGCGCTTGGTCGCCGCGTCGTCCACGAGCCCGGGCACGAGCAGGCCCTGGATCCCGGCCCCAAGCGCGTCGGCGATCCGGCGGAACGGCTCCCGCGTCGGCCCCGCGAACCAGTAGCCGCCGCACAACGGAACGACCGTCGCCGCGATCGGTGCGGGCACGTCGGCGACCGCGTCGGCCGTCGCCGACATCGAGGCACCGTCGCCGAGGCCGACCACGGCCCCATCGCGAACCTCGGATCGGAGCACCTGCGCCGCCAGGCGGGCGATGCTCCGCCGGGTCAGGTCCTCGGGCCCGGACAGGCTCGGGGCGAGATGGACCGCGCGCAGCCCGAATCGGCCGCGGAGGACTTCCCCGGCCGGTGAGTCCTCGCTCGTTCGGTCGATGATCCGGATCTCCACGACGCCCTCGGCGCGCGCCTGCTTGAGGAGGCGCGAGACCTGCGGGCGGGTCACGCCCAGGAGCTCGGCGATCTGACCCTGGGTCTCACCCAGCTCGTAGTACAGCCGGCTTGCCTGGACCAGCGTGTCGAGACTCGACAACCCGCCTCCGCGTCATCTGGCGTCCATGCACATCTGTACCTGACAAATGTGCGTCCAGCCCATCATCGCGAGCGCTCGCCTGCCGTGTCAAACGGCCCAGCCGTGTCAAACGGCCCAGGCGTGTCAAACGGCCCAGACGACGGCGGCGTTAGAGCGCGTTCAGGAGCCCCTGCGCGTCGGAGCGCTCGAGGGGATCGATCGCGGCACCCAATGCGAGTGCCTGCTCGAGGAGCGCGCGGGCACCCTCCCGGTCGCCACGCGCGATCGCGATCGCTCCGGCGTGATACAGGATCCGCGCATCGACGATGCCGGTCCCGCGCGCCTCCGCGATCTGCGCCCAGGCCTCGTCCGCCCGGCCCAACCGGTGCAACGCCCAGGCAACCACGTCGTGGCCTGCGGCATCGGCTCGCGTCGCGAGGGCAGCTTCGGCGCGCCGAAGGGTGTCGGCGCTGGCTCCGCCATGATCGAGCTCGAACAGCAGGAGCTGTCGGTCGTAGAGCGTGCCTGCGAGGCTGCCGAGCCGGGCGGTGAACCGGACGGTGTCGAACTGCTGGTCGGCGCCCGTCACGTCACCCTGCGCGGCCAGCAGGTCGCCGAGGAGGGCGACCGTTGCGGGCTCCGGCGCGATCGCGATCGCCGCCCGCAGGCGTTCGATCGCATCGGCAGGCCGACCGTCAGCGGCGTCGAGGCGAGCCAGGCCGACGATCGATGCGCGGTCAGACGGTCGGATGGCAAGGGCAGCCGAGTACGCCTCCCGTGCGGTCGCCGGGTCGCCGGTCAGGCGGGCAATCTCGCCCAGCTGAAACTGGAAGAACGCCGGGTCGGCCACATCGAGCTGGACAGACCCGTCGCGCGCCTGGCGGGCCAGGTCGATGGCCCGAGCCGGGTCTCCAGTCAGGTAGGCGAACCGCGCGAGCCGTGCGTCCAGCGACGGTGCAGGAGCCATCGTCGACAGCCGCTGATACCCCTGGCGGGCGAGGTCCAGATGGCCGAGCTCGAGGTTCGCGTCGGCCTGGACGGTGAGTGCATCCACCTGGCCTGGCTCGTCGACCAGAAGCCGCTCGGCGGCCGTCAGGGCCCCGGCGAAGTCGTGGGTGGCGAAGCGGACGACCGCGTCCAGTGAGCGTGCCGGCGTATAGCCGGGGTCGGCCGCGATCGCGCGGGCCACAGCCTGGGAGGCGCGGTCGTAATCGGCGAGGTCGGCGGTCAGCTTCGCCCGCTGGAGATAGAGGACGCCGACATTGGTGGCACTGATGTAGTCGTTGACATTCTCGGCGGCCTTGCGGCTCCACAGCGCGATCTGGTCGTTGAGCGTCGAGAGTTCGACCGGCGCGGCGACGCCCCCGATCGCATTGCCCGGATCCGAGACCGCGGAGCCCGCCTGGGTGGGCCCGACGGAACCTGCATCGCGCGAGGCCACGAGGTGCCCGACCCACGAGACCGCGGCCAGCAGGACGGCCGCGGCGAGGAAGGTGATGGGTCGGACGTGGAGTGCCGTTCGTCGGTGTGCAGTCATCTCAGGTCATGCGTCCCCGTGTCGGGTGGAGGTCCGGAGGAGCGGCCGGGGCCGCTCCTCCGGGGAAGACGTCAGTGCGGAGTGCCGAGGTACGGGAAGCTCGCCCGGTAGTCGGTGTGCTTTCCGACGCAGTCGGACGGCACGCCGCCTCTCGCATCGCGGTCGGCGAACAGGCCCAGAGGGTCGCCACCGGTCGTGATGTTGAGCTCGGCGTCGATGACGTCGTCGGCGAGGGCTCGCCCGTTGAGCGGGCCGACCGCCGCGGTCTTCGTGTCGTAGGTGATCACGTCAGGAAGCAGGACGTCGGCCAGCGCACCGGCCTGTGCGGCCGAGTACGAGCGTTCCGAATCCAGCCCCGAGAGGGCGATCAGGGTGTTGACGACGTTCGTTCGGAACTTGCCACCCATGGCCGTCCGCTGAAGGTGCGGCTTGGTGGCGTTGAAGGCCTCCTTGTCGGCGGCCGTGGAGTTGAACACGGTGTTGATCGCCGGGCGACCCATCTGGTCACGCTGGACCCAGGCGCCGTTGATCCACTGCTCCGTCGTCGCCCACACGCCGATGTGTCGGCCGAGTGCGCCGTCGGGAACCTGGAGGACGATCGCGAGGGTGTTCAGGTCCTTGAAGAAATCGGTCGGGGTCGCGTCGCACAGGCGCTCGCTACCGCCGAGTCCGAGGGTGCCGCGGAAACCGAGCAGGTCGAAGAAGAACGGGTCCGACCGCAGGCCGGCGAACAGCTTGCTGCTGCCATGGCCGAAGTCGATCGTCCGGCCTGTCCGGCCTTCGGCGATCTCCCAGCCGTTGCGGCGGAGCGTGATGCTCTGGGCGCCGCTGGCCGACGGGGTGCCGAACCGGATCCGATAGGTCACGTCCGGCCGGGCATCGCCGTCGTTGTCCACGTTGAGCGTGTAGCGGACCGTCCGCCCGAACGACAGCGGTCCGAGCACGCCGGCAGCCGGGCTGACCGTCATCGCGAGGACCGTCTTGGAGGCGTTCGAGCCCTGGAACACATACACGTCGTTGATGTCACGGTCGCCCTGGAGCGAGCCCGCCGACAACGAGCCCAGGCTGGGCGCGTCGAGGTGGTCCGCCGCCGACGTGATGAATGGTGCCGCTCCGACCGCCAGGACGACGATCGCCGTCCCGATGATCGTGAGCTTGCGCATGGAGAGCATGGGCAGTCCTTTCCCCTCTGAGGAGGTGGGTGCACTGGGGCGTCCCCTGGAGTCCGAGGCCCGCGTGTCGCGACCACCGCGGGTCGTCAGGGGTTGATGCGTGCGAGCAGGACGTTTGGATGAATCCGCCCGGGACCATCGTCCCGGTGGCGCCGGCCTAGACCACCTTGCCCGGGTTGAGGAGGCCGTGTGGGTCCAGGGCTGCCTTCACGGCGCGCATGACCCGGACGGCGCCGGCCCCGTGCTGGAGCTCCAGGAACGCCCGTCGCGAGGTGCCGATGCCGTGCTCGGCCGTCACCGTGCCGCCCATCTCCAGCGCGGCCCGGAAGATCTGGTCCCGGACGGTCTCCGTGAGCTCCTCCGCACGCGGGTCGTCTCGGTCGAAGATGAAGTTCGGATGGAGGTTGCCGTCACCGGCATGGCCGAAGGTCGCCACCCGGACACCGTGCTCGGCGCAGATCCGGTCGATCGCGACGAGGAGCTGTGGCACCCGGGCGCGAGGCACGCCGACGTCCTCCATCCGGACGACACCGTGGCGCTCGAGCGCTCGAAGCGCGAGCCGCCGCGCCTGCCGCAGCCAGTCGGCCTCCTGGGCGTCGGCCGCCCGAACCTGCGACGTGGCCCCCGCGTCCGTACATGCGGTTTCGGCCCGGTCGAGCTCGTCCGAAGCCGCCGATCCCGGCAGGTCCGACTCGATCAGGAGCATCGCCGCGGCGTCGCGATCGAGGCCCAGGTTGTGCCAGTCGTCGACGGCCACGATCGTCGCCCGATCCATGAGCTCGAGGGTGACCGGGTTGATGCCGCTGGCCGCGATCGCCGCCACGGCATCGCCTGCGGCGTCGAGGGTGGCGAAGAACGCGAGCAGGGTCGCCCGGGCCGGTGGCGCCGGCCGGAGCCGGAGGGTCGCCTCGGTGATCAGGCCCAGCGTCCCCTGGCTGCCGACGAACAGGTGGGTGAGCGCATAGCCGGCGACGTCCTTCACGTTCCGGCCACCGGTCCGGATCACGGACCCATCGGCAAGGACGACCTCGAGCCCGAGCACGCTGTCCCGGGTCTGGCCGTACTTCACGCAGCACAGCCCCCCGGCATTGGTGCCCAGGTTGCCGCCGATCGAGCAGATCTCGTACGAGGCCGGGTCGGGCGCGTAGAACAGCCCCTCCTCAGCCACCGCCTTCTTGAGGTCGGCGTTGATGACCCCGGGCTGCGTGATCACGACGAGGTTCGCGGCATCGATCTCGAGGATCCGGTTCATCCGCGTGAACGCGATCGTCAGCCCGCCCTCGATCCCGGCCGCCCCGCCGGAGAGACCGGAGCCCGCGCCACGGGGAACGATCGGGATCTGGTGCCGTGCCGCGATCGCCACCAGCGCGGCCACCTCGCCGGTGGTCTCGGGGAGCGCCACCGCGAGCGGCAGCCCGCCGCGGAGATAGGCCGTCTCGTCGGTGCGATGCGACTCCCGGTCCCCCTCGTCGGTCAGCAGGCGCAGGCGCGGCAACTCGGCGGCGACGTCCTGGAGGAAGGCGGCCTCGGCCTCGGGTGAGGGGCGGATGGGCGCGGTTGGCCGAT
Source organism: Candidatus Limnocylindrales bacterium (assembly GCA_036555445.1). Classification (GTDB taxonomy): domain Bacteria; phylum Chloroflexota; class Limnocylindria; order Limnocylindrales; family CSP1-4; genus DATBLH01. The sequence goes on along the minus strand of DATBLH010000023.1, from coordinate 14,083 downwards.
CGAGGTCGTCGAGCGCAGCGGAGGCGTCGACCGCGGGCGGGGCCATGAGGGCAGTCTACGAGGATCGGCGATAGGATCGGACCGTGCGAGCCATCGTGCGGGCGGCGCTGACGCTCGGCCTGATCACGGCCTGTGCCACCCCGCCTGCCAGTCCACTCGCCGCCACCGCCGACGCACGACCTGCGGTCGCCCCCACCACGCGACCGCCGTCGATGGAGCCGGCCTCGAGCGTCCCGGCCCCGGCCGAGCCGGTCGCGGATCCGTCAACCCCGAACGCCCCCGAAGATGCTTCGACCAGTGCGCTCCAGCCGGGAGCCGTGAACCGCACGAGCCTCGCGATCAGCGCCACGTACGACGCGAGCGTGTACCTGGGCTTTGGCAGCCGAACCTTCAACGTGGATTCCACGCTCGTGGCCACGAACCGGTCCGGCTCCGGCATCGACCGGCTCGAGCTGAACACGATCGCCGCCCGCCTTGGTGGACTGCGGATGCGCGCCGCCACGGTCGACGGGCGAGCCGTCCGCGTCACCCGCTCCGACCAGACGCTGATCGTGCCCCTGGGCGGCGTCCTGCCGCAGGGCCAGTCGGTGACCGTTCGGATCGCGTATGCATCCACGCTCCGGTCGAGCCTGGCCGGCTCCAGCTGGATGTTCACCCGGGTCAACGGCATCGCCAGTGTCTATCGCTGGCTCCCATGGATCAGTCTCCGCCGGCCCTTCGATCGGCCGAACCACGGCGATCCGTTCGTCACCCCGGTGAGCCCGGAGGTGCGGGTCCGGATCCACAGCAGCCAGCCGATGGCGTTCGCCACCTCGGGCCAGCTGATCGCCTCGAACGGCACGCTCAAGACGTTCCTCGCCCGGAACGTCCGCGACTTCACGATCACCGGCAGCCCGGACTACCGCGTTCGCTCCGCGACCCTCGGCGACAACGTCATCCGGGTCTTCTATCGGCCGGGGGCCCCGGCGACGACGATGCTGGCCACGGCCCGGCGCGCGATCGCCCGCTACGAGGCCCTCATCGGGCCCTACCCGTATCGCGAGTTCAAGGTCGCCCAGTCGTCGGGTGGCTTCGGCATGGAGTCGCCGGGCCTCATCTGGATCCCCACCGGTGCCGTGAACCTGACCTACCTCATCCATCACGAGACGGCGCACCAGTGGTTCTACAGCCTGGTTGGCAACGACCAGGCACGCGAGCCGTTCACGGACGAAGCCGCCGCCGACTTCGTGGCCCGCTACGTCACTGGGCTCCGGCGGGCCTCGCGCTGCGGGACCGGGCGGCTGGACCTCTCGATCTATGCCTACTCGTCCACCTGCTACTACGAGGTCGTGTACATCCAGGGCGGGAACTTCCTGGATACGCTCCGGCGGCGGATGGGTGGACGGGCGTTCTGGCGCGGGCTGCGGGCCTACGTGACCGCTCATCGCTACGGGCTCGCGCCGACGAAGTCGCTCCTGGACACGCTGGACGCGAATACGTCACTCAACCTGCGGCCGTCGTTCGCGGTCCGTTTCCCGCGGCTGTACTAGACGCTCAGGCCACCCCGAGCCGGCGATCCGCCGTCGTCGCGTGGGGCATCTGCCGGAATGCGGTGGGGAGCAGCGGTCGCCAGCCCCGCCACGCGGCCACCAGCCAGCCGGCGACCAGTCGCTGCCGCGGTCCCCAATCCAGCTCGTACTCGCGGCGGAGTCCGTCGGGGAGGAGGCCCACCGACGGCCACAGCGTCCACGCATGCGCGGTGGCCGGCACCGCCGCCAGGACCGGGCGCAGCAGGCCCGTCAACGGTCCAGGAGCGTGCGCGGCCAGCGGTGCGAGCGTTGGCCGGAGGATCGACGACGCGAGGTCGCGCGCGGTCGCGGTGGGGTGGACCGGCCCACGCGCCCCGAGCATCGTCCCCACATAAGCCTCGAACGCCGCGTAGGACGCCGGCAGTCGATCCTCGGGGACCCCGAACGCCCGGGCCACAGGACGGGTCTCGGCATAGAACCGCTCGCGGCGTTCGCGTGGCAGCGGCGCGATCCAGGCGTCGTATGCGGCGATCGTGGAGTCCACGAGCGTGGCGTGGACCCACAGGCCCAGGTCCGGGTCGCGCGCCTCGTAGTCGGCGCCGAACCGATCCCGGCTGGGGGCATCGCGGATCGGGCCGCGGATCGTGCGATGGAGGGCGTTCAGTCGGCGGATCTCCGCACGCGCCGCGTCACTCGTCCCGTAGACGATGGTGAGATACGAGCGGAGCGTTCCGCGGAGTCGCACCCAGGGGTCCGACCGGAAGTCGGAGTGCTGGTCAACGCCCTCGGCAACGAGTGGATGAGCCACCTGCATCAGCAGTGCCCGCGGCCCGGCCCCGAGCAGCAGGAGCGCTTCGCGGTTCAGCCGCCACGCCTCGCTCGCCGGCCCGTAGAGCCCGGGGTCGCGGCTCGTGGTGGGGTCGCGGCCCGTGGTGGGGTTCAGCGCTCCCCGGGGCGACGCCCGACGACCCACCACGCGGCCGGGAAGACGGCGGCCGCGAGCAGCAGCTTGAGCACGTCGCCGAACAGGAACGGAATCAGGCCGTTGGCGATCGTCCACTCCACGCCGAGCCCGGTCACCGTCGCGAGCCAGGGCAGGCCGATGAGGTAGATCACGACATTCCCGACGAGCATCGCCCCGATCGCGCCGCCAATGCGCCGGTCCCAGCCAAGCTCCGCGAGGCGGCCGACGATGGCGCTGGCAAGGATGAAGCCGATCAGGTAGCCACCGGTGGCGCCCAGGATGACGTTGACGCCGCCCCTGCCCTCGGCGAAGAACGGCACCCCCACCAGGCCGATCGCGATGTACAGGACCGTCGCCGCAAGACCGCGGCGGAAGCCCAGGGCACCACCCACGAGGAGGACACCGAACGTCTGACCGGTGATCGGCACGGGCGACCCGGGCACCGGAACGACCACGAGCGCCGACAGGTAGATCAGCAGGGTCCCGGCCAGGATCAGGAACGCGTGGCGGGCACGAGAGCTGAGCGCTTCCCCCACCGTGATCGGGACCAGGAAGTCCGCGATCGTGATGCCGCGCTCGGCGGCGGGCAATCGGTTGAGGCTGGGCAGGGCGATCGTCATCCTCGGTGGGGGCCTCCCGGGGCCGGCCCAGGCGGGGCCGTCGATGGCGCGAGTCTAGCACCGGCTCGTGCGTGGAACGGGCGGTTCACGTCGACTTCGAGCGTCGGGCGGATCGTGGCCTGCCGGGCGGCGCGGGGGCGCCCTTGGGTCGCGCGTGCGGGTGATGCCCGTCCAGACGCCCGCGAGCCTCGGCCGGTGATCGGTGCATCGCGGGTCCCGTTGCGGAAGGCGGAGCGGCCTCCATCACCTCCGCGTCGATGATGTGGACCACCGCGTTGATCAGGGCCAGGTGGGTGAACGCCTGCGGGAAGTTCCCCAGGTGCCGGCCGCTGTCCGGATCCAGCTCCTCGCCGTAGAGACCGAGCGGGCTGGCGGCAGACAGCAGCCGCTCGCACAGCCGGCGGCCCCGCTCCTCCTCACCGATCTCGACCAGCGCGGAGACCAGCCAGAAGGAACAGATCGTGAAGCTGCCTTCCTTGCCGCTCAGGCCATCGTCGGTCTCCTCGGTCCGGTAGCGGAGGACGAGACCGTGCTCGGTCAGCTCGTCCGCGATCGCGAGCACCGTCCGCCGGATCCGCTCGTCGTCGGGCGGCAGGAACCGGAACAGCGGGAGGAGGAGCAGCGAGGCGTCCAGGGCGTCGGTCTCGTAGTGCTGGGTGAACACGCCCCGCTCGTCGAGCGCGTTGGCGAGCACATCGGCCTTGATCTCGCCGGCCGCCGCCTCCCATCGGCTGGCCAGCTTCTCGTCCATCCGGAGCCGGGCCAGGCGGGCCCCGCGATCCGCGGCGACCCAGCACATGACCTTGGAGGATGTGAAGTGGCGCGGGGCACCCCGGACCTCCCAGATCCCACGGTCGGGCTCGCGCCAGTGCGCCAGCGCGTCCTCGACCTGGCGGACGAGGATCGGCCAGATCCGCTCGTCGAGCCGATCGCGCGACTTCGTGTGGAGATAGAACGAGTCGAGGATCGCGCCCCACACGTCGTGCTGCCGCTGGGTGTAGGCCGCGTTCCCGATCCGCACCGGCCGGGCGTCCTCGTACCCGCTCAGGTGATCGAGCGTGCTCTCCTCGAGATCGGCCTCGCCGCCGATCCCGTACATCACGTGGAGGTCGTCGTGGCTGTCGGCCATGTCGGCCACGAAATAGAGGAAGTCGTTGGCCTCCCAGTCGTAACCCAGCGTGTACAGGCCCCAGAGGGCGAACGTGGAGTCCCGGATCCAGGAGTATCGGTAGTCCCAGTTCCGCTCCCCGCCCGGGGTCTCCGGCAGCGACGTCGTGGCCGCCGCGATCACGGCGCCGGTGGGTGCGTAGGTCAGGCCTTTGAGCGTGAGGGCAGACCGTTCCAGGAACGAGCGCCAGGGATGGTCCGGGATCCGCCCCCGGGCCAGCCAGTGCTGCCAGTGATGGGCGGTCCAGACGAGGCGCTGGTATCCCTCGTCGTAGGTCGTGGGTGCCGCGACCCGGCCCCAGGACAGGGCGCAGAACCGGGTCTCGCCCTCCTTGATCAGGGAGCGGGCGATCGCGCGGGGCCCCTCGAACCCGATATTGAGGTCGCTGGTCAACGTGAGGGTCAGGCCTGCATGGGCGCCGGGCGTCTCTCCGTCGGCGGTGACCGGGCGGCAGATCGCACGGCGATAGCCGGGACCGTCGTGCTCCCAATGACCGAGGGCACGGCCGTAGTCGAAGACCGGCTCGCAGTCCAGGTCCAGTTGCATCTCGCCGTTGACACAGCGGACCGTGCGGAGCAGGACGCCCTCGGCCTCGTAGTCCGTCGGCGGCCGGCGATAGGTCGCCAGCGAGCGCTCGTCCTCATGCCACGGGCCCATGAGCAGGACGTCGCGGATGATCACCCAGCCCGTGGGGGTGCCCCAGCTCGTCTCGAGCACGAGCGTCCCCGGGAGGTACCGTCGGGCCGCCGGCACGAACACGTCCGAGGGCCCGAACCGGAAGCTGCCGGCATCCCGGTCGAGGAGCGCCCCGAACACCGAGGGCGAGTCCATCCGTGGGAGGCACAACCACTCGACGTTGCCGCCCGGGGCCAGGAGCGCCGTGGTCTCGCAGTCGGAGAGGAAGCCGAGCTCCGCGATCGGCGGAAACGGCGAGGCGCCCGTGGTCGAGGTCTCACCGAAGACGCCTCGATCGGCCGCTGCGCCGTATGCGTCCACGCTTGCCTCCTGCCGCAGAGCGGTCAGTCTGGCACGGGACCCCGCCCGGTGCCAGTGGCGTCAGCCGGGGACGGCGACCTCGTCGCTGGCGAGCTCGATCCGCTGGGCGAGATCGCGGTTGATCACGAGGGTGCCCACGGCCTGGCGCTCCCGGATGTGGCCGGTACGGTATTCGATCCATGCCTCGGTGAGGGGAACCATGGCCGGTCGCTGCTGGAAGCTGAGGACGGGATCGACCTCGGGCGGCGCATGAACGCGGCCGCCGATCCGGTACGGGCCGGCGTGAACCGAGACGGGATGCGATGTGGTGGGCTGGCGCAGGTGGGCGTGGCCGCGCGGGCCGCTGGCGTGGACTGCGATCAGCTGTTCGCGATGGACGAGGATCTCGTCGGCGCTGCTCCGGCGGCCGTCGTCCAGGTCCTCCAGCTCGGCGTTGACGAGGAGCAACTCCGGGTGCTGGTTGAGCAGGTCCGTGAGCCGGTCCTCGCGGAGCCGGACCCAGCCGAAGATGCGACCGCGGTCGGCGTAGGCCTCGAACCGGATCAGCGGCGCATCGGCCACGAACTCGGGTTCGAACACGGTCTCAGGGATGCGCTCGAGGACGAGGCACAGTCGACGGGATTCCGCCACGAGGGTCATTGCCGGGAGCCTACGGGCCTCTTGGGTCCCCGGGCAATGGCCTCTTGGTACCCCGATCGCGCACCGCCTCGCGCACCACCACCGGGAGACCCGTCAGACCGGGAGCGCCTCCAGCTCCCTGAGGGCGTCGGCGACCCGCTCGGCCGGATACTCGTAGTCCTCGAGCTGGCCCGACAGGTAGCGCTCGTACGCCGACAGGTCGAAGTGGCCGTGGCCGCACAGGTTGAACAGGATCACCTTCGACTGACCCTCGTCACGAGCCCGAATCGCCTCGTCGATCGCGACCTTGATCGCGTGCGCCGGCTCGGGCGCGGGCAGGATCCCCTCGGTCCTCGCGAACCGCACCCCGGCCTCGAACGTCGCCCGCTGATGGACGGCCCGAGCCTCGATCAGGCCCTGCTCCTTCAGCATCGAGACGATGGGTGACATCCCGTGATAGCGGAGTCCCCCGGCATGGATCGGGTCCGGGATGAACGAGTGGCCCAGCGTATGCATCTTGACCAGCGGTGCCATCTGCGCGGTGTCGCCGAAGTCGTAGCGGTAGACGCCGCGGGTCATTGACGGCGCCGCTTCGGGCTCGACGGCGATCACCTGCGGCTTCGGACCGCCACGGAGGCCGCGGCCGATGAACGGGAACGTCAGCCCGGCGAAGTTCGAGCCGCCGCCTGCGCAGCCGATGACCACGTCCGGCTCCTCCCCGGCGAGGGCCATCTGCTCGATCGCCTCCTGGCCGATGACCGTCTGGTGGAGGAGGACGAAGTCGAACACCGAGCCGAGCGAGTACTTCGTGTCGGAGTGGGTGACGGTGTCCTCGACCGCCTCACTGATGGCCAGGCCGAGCGAACCGGTGTGGTCCGCGTTCTCCGCCAGCGCGCGGCGGCCGACCTCGGTGACCTCGCTGGGCGAGGGCACGACTGCCGCGCCGTATACCTCCATGAGATTGCGCCGATACGGCTTCTGGTCGTAGCTCGAGCGAACCATGTAGACCATGATGTCGAGCCCGAAGTGGGCGCCGGCGAACGCGAGCGCCGAGCCCCACTGGCCTGCGCCCGTCTCCGTCGCCAGTCGCTTCACCCCCGCCTCCTTGTTGTAGAAGGCCTGGGCCAGCGCCGTGTTCGGCTTGTGGCTACCGGACGGGCTGACTCCCTCGTACTTGTAGTAGAGGTGCGCGGGCGTATCCAGTGCCTGTTCGAGGCGGCGGGCGCGGTACAGCGGGGACGGCCGGTACAGCGTGTAGGCCTGTCGAACCGGCTCCGGGATCTCGATCTCGCGGTCGCGGCTGACGACCTGGCCGATGAGCGCCATCGGGAACAGCGGCGCGAGGTCGTCGGGCCCAACGGGCTGGCCGGTGCCGGGATGGAGGACCGGCGGCGGCGCGACCGGCAGGTCGGCCGCGATGTTGTACCAGGCTCGCGGGATCCGCTCTTCATCGAGGACGAACTTCGTGCGGTCGTGGGTGCGGTCGAGCACCATGACGGCGGCCTCCTCCCAGGCTGTCCACCCCTGCGCCGGACCAGTGTCGGGCCCGGGCGCTGAGCGTAACAGGTCCCCGTTCGTGCCCTAGCTACCGCGGCGGGAGGGTCGCGTCCGACCGGCCAGCGCTGCCCGGGCCCGCTCGAGCGTCGTCGCCGCCTTCCGAAGGTCGCGTTCGCCGAGGCGCGCGCCCAGCTCGTCGGCCCACTGCCGTTGGGCGGCCTGGATCGAGCGCAGGACGTCGCGCCCGCGCGCCGTCAGGCGCAGCAGTCGTGCGCGCCGGTGGCCGGGGTTCTCGTCGTATGCGGCCAGGCCTTCTCGTTCCAGGATGTCCGCGACGCGCTGGACGCTCTGGCGGGCAAGTCCCAGCCTCCGAGCCACCTGGGCCACCGTGGTCGGCTCATCCTCGACGGCTGCCAGCACCAGCCAGCGCGCGCTGCTCTGGCCGGCCGGCCTGGCCAGCGCATCACCCGCTGCTTCGAGCTGCGCCGACAGCCGGATGACGCCGATCGCGAAATAACTGAACGCGTCGCCGGCGGGCGTCCGCACGGGCGCGGAACGAGCGTCCGGATGATTGACAGTATGCTGTCGACTTGGTATCGTGGCCGCCATGACAGCATTCTGTCATATCTGCGAATTCTCGCAAGTCGCTCGCGTCGCGTGGTGACCGCCGCCGAGAGTCCCGTCCTCGGCCGGCGAGCGCTGAATCGGGCCTTACTGGAGCGGCAGCTGCTCCTCCGGCGGCAGGCGACGAGCGCACGGGACGTGATCGAACACCTGGTGGGGCTCCAGGCGCAGGAGCCCAGGGACCCGTACGTCGCGCTGTGGTCGAGGATCCAGGACTTCCAGCCGGCCGAGCTCGGCGACCTCCTGATCGAGCGGCAGGCCGTTCGGGCATCGCTCTATCGCGGGACGCTCCACCTGCTGACGAAGCGCGACTACCGGGCCATCCAACCGGTGCTCGCTCCGCTCCTGGAGCGCTTCTTCCACCGCGCCACGCCGTTCGGTCGGCAGGTGGACGGCGCCGACCTGGATGCGGTGGTCGCGGCGGGTCGTGAGCTGCTCGAGGAGCGGCAGCTGAACGGGACCGACCTCGGTCGTCAGCTGCGGGAACGGTTTCCGGGGCACGACGGCCGCTCGCTGGCGTATGCGGTCCAGTTCCTGACCCCGATCGTGCAGGTCACGCCACGAGGCGTGTGGGGTCAATCCGGACAGGCGAAGTGGACGACGGCCAGGGCCTGGCTGGGTGACGAGCCCGGCGCGGATTCGTCCCCGGACCGGATGATCCTCCGCTACCTCGCCGCGTTCGGGCCGGCCAGCCTGTCGGACGTGCGCGCCTGGTCCGGGCTCGCCGTCGGCAAGGACGTGGTCGCCCGGCTCCGGCCGGAGCTGCGAACGTTCCGCGACGAACGCGGACGCGAGCTGTTCGACGTGCAGGACGCTCCCCTCCCCGATCCCGACACGCCGGCGCCGGTCCGCTTCCTGCCCCAGTACGACAACGTCACCCTCGGACACGACGACCGGGCGCGCGTCGTCAGCGAGGAGAACCGCAAACGGGTGCTCGCGATCGCCGAGGCATCGGGTCCCTACTTCGGGGGCGTGCTGATCGATGGCTTCGGCGAGGCCATCTGGCGACAGGAGCGGGATGCGTCCGTTGCCACCCTGACGGTCCAGCTCCTGGGCCGCATCAGCCGCGCCCAGCGTGCGGAGCTGGAGGACGAAGGCGCTCGCCTCCTCGGGTTCCTCACTGACGGTGGGGCGAGCGACGGCGCGGTTCGGATCGTCCCAGCGTAGCCCGATTCCGACCGGTGCCCGTGATCAGCGGCTGATCGAGCGGTAGCGGCGGACGCTCAGCGGTCCGAAGATCGCGATGATCACGACCACCCAGCCCAGCGTCACCAGCAGCGGCTCCTGTGCTGCCAGGCTGGTCGACGCCTCCGGGTTCGGGTTGCCCCACATCTCGCGCAGGGCCGCGGTCAGCGTCGAGGTTGGATTCCACTCCGCCACCAACTGGAGCCAGCTCGGCAGCGTCTGGAGCGGTACGAACACGTTGGACAGGAACGTGATCGGGAATAACACCGTGAAGATCGCCTGATTGGCGACCTCGACCGTGGGCACGTGCATCCCGAGGAACACGCCTACCCAGGCCATGGCGTAGGCGAACAGCAGCAGTAGCCCGAAGCCCGCCACCAGCGCCCCGAGCTCGTTGACGCGCCAGCCGACGAAGACGCCGCTGGCCATGAGCACCACCAGGATCCCGGCGTTGTAGATGACCTCGGAGAACGTTCGCCCGATGAGCACCGCGGGTCGCGCCATGGGCAACGACCGGAAGCGGTCGATGATGCCCTTCTGGAGGTCGTCGGTCATGCCGATGGCGGCGATGCCAGCGGCAAAGACGATGTTCTGAGCGAAGATCCCCGGCATCAGGAACGCCTTGTAGTCGCCGCCACCGGGGATCGGGATCGCGCCGCCGAACACGTAGGCGAACAGCAGCACGAACATGATCGACTGGAGGATCGCGAAGATCGCGAGCTCCGGGATCCGAGGGATGCGCTTCAGGTTGCGCCAGCCGATGAGGAGGCTGTCGCGTGCCGTCTGACGAATGCCGCCGGCGGCGAGCGCCGGCCGGGCGATGGTCGCGGTCATGCGGCCTTCCCCCGATCGCCGCTCTCCGTGCCGGACTCCTCGGCCGCGTGCCCCGTGAGCGACAGGAACACATCGTCGAGGGTGGGCCGCCGGAGCCCGATGTCGTCGATCGGCACTGACAGCTCATCGAGATGTCGAACGACCTGGACCAGGGTCTGGGCGCCACCACGAGCGGGAACCGTGATCCGCCGGGTGTGTTCATCCAGCGTCACGTCACCTTCGCAGTCGCGGGTCAGGACCTCCATCGCCCGACCAACGTCATCGCGTCGGTGGACCACCACTTCGATCCGCTCGCCGCCGACCTGTGACTTCAGCTCGTCGGCCGTGCCGCGAGCGATGATCTTGCCGTGGTCGACGACCGCGATCGTGTCGGCCAGCTCGTCCGCCTCCTCCAGGTACTGCGTCGTCAGGAGCAGCGTCGTGCCCGCGCGGACGAGATCACGAATGACGTCCCACATCCCGAGCCGGCTCCGCGGATCGAGCCCGGTCGTCGGCTCGTCGAGGAACAGCAGCCGCGGCCGGCCGATCAGGGCGCTGCCGAGGTCGAGACGTCGTCGCATCCCGCCGGAGTACGTCTTCACGACCCGATCGGCGGCGTCGGTGAGCTCGAACTGGTCGAGGAGCTCGTCGGCCCGCTGGCGCGCCTCGGCGCTCGACAGCTGATAGAGCTGGCCGAACAGCCACAGGTTCTCGCGCCCGGTGAGGTTTTCGTCGACGGCCGCGTACTGACCCGACAGGCCGATGAGGGTCCGGATCTGTTGCGCCTGGGCGACCACATCGAGGCCCGCGACGGTCGCCCGCCCGGCATCGGGCCGAAGGAGCGTGGCCAGGATGCGGACCGTGGTCGTCTTGCCGGCACCGTTCGGTCCGAGCAGGCCGAGCACCGTCCCCTCGTCCACGCTCAGGTCGATCCCGTCAAGGGCACGCACCTCGTTCTTTCGGGTGCGGTAGATCTTGACGAGGCCTTCGGCGGTGATGGCGCTCATCGACGGGTTCCAGGCATGAACGGGCGTCCTCGAGGCAGTCCCGGGACCGGGTGGGGCACGGACCCGGCGGGAGCCGCCACCCTACCCGGCGGTCGTTCGGGCGGTCAAACGGCCCCGTCGGCGACGCGCCGTCGTCGCCGAGGGTCGCGGGAGCTATCTGGCGGTGGCGGTCTCGCTCGCGATCACGGTGGTCATCGGCCGCGGGAGGTGCGCCATGCTCTCGACCACGTGCCGGGCGTCCCGGCCGACGCCCCCGAGCAGCGCGGATCCTCCGGAATGGAGGAACGGCATGCCCACGAAGTAGAGGCCGGGCACGCCGGGCACCACGCCTCGGACCTGCCGCGGCCAGCCATCCTCCGCGATCGCGTCGAGGCCGTGGATCCAGCCGAAATCCGGCCGGAACCCGGTGCACCAGACGACGTTGGCAACGTCCAGGACCCGGCCGTCGTCGAGGACCGGCAGACCGTTGCGTGCCGCAACTGCCCGGGCGATGGTTCGCTCGACGCCGGCAGCGGCGAGGTCCGCCGGCCAGATCCGCTCCAGCGGTCCGCCATGGTCGCGGACGAACGGCATCGCCTTGCGGCCGATCGGGGTGTCCAGGGTCGCCACCCGGTTGACGAAGAACCAGAACCCGATGTCGAACCAGCGAGCGAGGCGACTCTCCGGTCGCAGGGGCATCTTGCCCTTGTCGGGCCCGGCGAGCACGGTCCGATGTCCGGGAACCGTCGTCATCGCCACTTCCGCGCCGGAGTTGCTCGCGCCGACGACGAGGACGGCACCGTCGCGCAGCTGCGAAGGATTCCGGTACTCGCTCGAATGGAGCTGGGTGATCTCGGGATCAAGCTCGGTCGCGAAGTCCGGAACCCGGGGCCGGCGGTAGGCGCCGGTCGTGACCACGACCTGGGCGGCGCGGAAGTGGCGGCGACCCGCGGCGATCACGAAGCCATCGCCCGGCTCCGATGGCCAGAGCCCGCTGACCCGGATCCCGGTTCTGACGGGCAGGCGCATCTCGGCGGCGTACGTCTCCAGGTAGTCCGCCACCTGGTCCTTGGTCGGAAACGAGTGCGGCGATGCCGGGAAGGCCATGCCGGGAAGACCGTCGTATCTGGCCGGGGTGAACAGCCGCAGGCCGTCCCAGCGCGATCGCCAGGCGTCACCGATCCTGGCACCCGCCTCGAGGATCACGAAGCTGCGACCCGCCTGCTTCAGGTAGTAGCCGACGGCCAGCCCGGCCTGTCCACCGCCGATGACGACCGTCTCCCGTCGCTCGGTATCGCTCTGTCCCGTCATCTCGCGCACCTCCCGGTCGGCCTTCGGAGGCGACCGGGGTCACCGGTCGCCAGTCCTGACCGTAGGGCGCAGGCTTGGCCCGCCGCATCGACCGAAGCGTCCATTTTCGCGCCGCGCGGAAATGGGTCGTTCTATGCAGATCCCGCGACGAGACGGTGCTCGTAGGCATAGGCGGTGGCCGCCGAGCGTGACGACAGGTCGAGCTTGGTGAAGATGTTGCTCAGGTGACGCGCGACCGTCTTCTCGCTGATCACCAGCTCAGCGGCGATCGCCCGGTTGGTCTTGCCGGCGGCGACCAGGCGCAGGATCTCGATCTCGCGCCTGGTCAGGACCGCGGCCGGCTCGCCGCCGACGGCCTCGGCCGATCTCGTGACCCTCGCCAGGTCCGCCGCGGCGCCCAGCGTGCGGAAGGCCTCGGAGGCCGCCTCGCGCTCCATGCTCGCCGTGTCCTCGTCGCCGAGGAGCTGACACGCCTCCGCGATCTGCTGCCGGACGCGTGCGACCTCGTACGGTGCATCCAAGGCCCGCCAACGGGCGATTGCCGCGCGCAGGCTGGCGAGGGCGGCAGGGGCATTGCCGCGAGCGAGGTGCACGGCGCCGCTGGCTCGTGAGGCGATCGCCTCCAACAGGGGTGCGCTCGAGGCGTCCGCGATCGCGGCGAGGGCGTCCGCGGAGGCCTGGGCGTCGTCCACCTCGCCGACCGCGAGGGCGAGCTCGACATGCGCCTCCAGCAGCCGCGGGCGTTCGGGGCCGACGGTCATCTCGTCCAGCGCCCGCCCGATCGCAGCCAGCCCGACCGCGACCTTGCCCTGTGCTAGCCGCAGGAGAGCCAACCCCGGCTCGGGCGACCGACCCTGGCGCGAGGCATCTCGATACCCCCGTTCGGCGTTCGCAAACTCGCCTCGCAGGCGGTGAAGCTCTGCCTGTTGATAGACCGCCTCGCCGGCGGGCTCGGGAGGTGGGCGGAGGAGGAGCTCGTGCGCGCGGGCGGCCTCGGCGCCGGCCTCCTCCCAGGCGCCGTGAAGGGCCAGGATCTGGGCACGGTAGACCAGGCACTGGCCGCGATACGGGACGAGGTCCGGCTGGGACCGGACCCACCGCGTGAGGGCATCGGTCCACTCCTGGGCACGCCGCAGGTCGAAGATCCGGTGGCAGGTCTCGATGACCCCGCAGTACACGATCCCGACCACGATGGAAGACACCTCGCCGGACGTCACGGAGACCATCGCCTCGTCGAGCAACGCGACACCACGCCGGGTCTGCGACTGTCCGATCAGGGCATCGCCCATCCCCAGCCGCGCCAGCGTCGCCAGATCCCGATCATCGAACCGCTCGGCAATCTCGGCCATCCTCGTGAAGGTCTTCTCGGCGCCGGGGAAGTCACGCTCGCCCAGGGAACGCAGGCCTTCGGGGAGCAGGAGATACCCGTGCTCGACGCACTCCGGCTGGCCGTCCAGCAACCGCCTCGCCCGCGCGAGCCATCCACCGCCCTGGGCGACGTTCCCGAGCTGCATCAGGTCCAGACCGAGCCAGAACGCATGACGGGCCGCACGCGGCACGTCTCCCACGCGAACGGCCTCCCGGTGGCCACGGGTCAGGAGCGCATGGCTCTCGTCCACCAGTCCGAGGAGGTGCGCCGCGGTACCCATGAGCTCGAGGTCGTCGAGGCTGAGCCCGTGCTCGCGATCCGCGGCGCTCAGCTCCCGATACGCATCGGCCCACGCACGTCGCCGATGCGCCTCTCGGCCGCGCCGCAGGTACCCGGCCACGGTCGTGTCATCGTCGCCCATCTC
>DATBLH010000068.1:0-14956 GCA_036555445.1 Candidatus Limnocylindrales bacterium | reverse complement strand
GTTCGGCGTCCTGACCGTGGTCGCCGCGCTCGGACGGCGCTAGTCACCGATCTCGGCGCGATATCTCCTGCATCGCGCAGAGGGGCGGCAGCGCCGCCCCTCGCACGCGGTGACTCAACCGGCCGATGGGGCCGCGGCTGGAACCACGGGACGAACTGTTGCTGCTCCACGCAGGACGCGTAGCGCGAGCACGATCACCGCTCCGAAACCGAGCAGGCTCGCGAACGCCGAAACGAGCGCGAGGATCGGGTACCAATCCGAGTGTCCCGAGCACTTCTTCATGGCAACCTCCGACACTGGTCCTTGAACGTGCGAGCGTCACGGGCGCCCGTAGGTCGTTGGCACGACCTCACGGGTGAGCAGGCGCAGGACCTCGTCCGCCTGCTCGAACGCCACCGAGTGGGCTGCGCCCTTGAAGGTCACCAGTTGCTTGGCCGGTGCCTCGAGCCGGTCGAACCACTCGAGCGCGAGACTGCGGCGACCCTCGAGCTCGGCCGCGCCGTCGAGCACGTAGACCGGCACGCCGAGGCTCGTCACGTCGCGTCTCAAGTCCAGCCCCTGGAGCTGCGGGTACATCACCGCGAACGTGTCCGCCAGGCCGCGGATCACGTTCATCTTGTCCACGAGGCCGTATTCGGAGCCGAGCAACCCGAACGGATCGAGGCCAGATGCCTCGCCGCGCGCGAGGTATCCGTGGGATGGGGTGTACGGGCCGTAGAGGTAGTCGTACCAACTCCAGACCAGCGCGTTCGACCACGGCGTGTCGCGATACGGCGGCTCGCCGATCGCCGCCAGCGCGGCCGCGAGGCCGCCGTCGCCGACCCGTTTCGCGTAGGCGACGAGGTCGCGGTAGATCCGCCGGTCGGTCTCGGCGACATCGACCATCTGTCCGCTGCCGAGCCAGGCGAAGTAGAGATCGGGTCGCCGTTCCACGGCCAGGACACCCAGGATCGTGCCCCAGGACTCGCCCATCAGGTAGACCTTCGGCTCGTCGAAGCGCGTCCGCAGGTACTCGCTCAGCTCGATCGTGTCGGCCACGGCGCGATCGAGCGTGTGGGTCTCAACCGGCTCGAACGAGCGGTACGACAAGCCGGCTCCACGCTGGTCCCAGTCAACGAACACGAATTCGTGGATCCACGGCTCGGACAGGACACGGGACAGGGCGAGGTCCGACTGACCCGGCCCACCGGACAGGTAGAGGAGCACGGGCCTCGTTGGATCGGCCGCCCGGACCAGGATCGTCTGGTCGAGACCGCCGAGGCGAACGGTCGTGAGCTCGGCGATGCTTCCTGCCAGGGGCCGGCCGTCGGGTCCCAGGATCGGCGGCGTCGATCTCGGCAGTGCGATGCCAACGGCCAGCGCAGCGACGACCAGGCCGAGGACCGTGCGTCGAAGGGTGCCCTGCATGCCGGCTCGAGCAGCCGACGAGTCGTCGGTCGCGAGGCGACACATGGCGAGGCCGCCAAGGGACGCTCCCAGCAGGATCGCGAGCACCACGATCAGGCCGTGGAACCCGCGCCCTGTGGCGAAGGCCAGGATGCCGACCGCACTGTCCAGGCGGATGTCGTCGACCGTGGGTCCGACCGCGTCCAGTCGTCCGAGCTCGAACGAGGCGACATAGGCCAGGATCGCCAGGATCGGAGCGACGCGCGTTCGAGTTGCGACCGCGGCGACCACGCCGAGGAAGAGGCCGCTGAGCAGCACGACCAGGGCCTGTTCGCGGGTGACCGGGCCGCGTGGCTGTGCGGTCGCGGTGAGCAGACCCACCGCGACGGCCGCCGTCGACGTCGCGAGCAGCCCCACCACTGGCGTGCGACGAGACCGTTCGAGCGCGATCCGGAGCGGGTGGGCGGCAGGGCGTGCGGGGATGCCGGTGCTGGCCATGAGGAGCCCTCTTCTCTCCCGTCCATGACACGGCCCGGGAGGGTGCCGGTTCCAGAGCCATCCGACATCGACAGGGGAGCCGGGTGGCCTGCCGGGCCGAACGGACCCTCGAAACCGGTCGATCGGCACTGATGCGCACATGCGCATCGATCGATGCTTGGGCCATGGATGAGGTCACGACGCTCCAGGCTGAGATCCTGAGGACGCTCGCTCATCCGAGGCGTCTCGAGATGCTCCACCTGCTGGCCGCCGGCCCACGCAGCGTGGGCTGGCTAGCGGCCGAGCTCGATCTCGCGCAGCCCAATGTCTCGCAGCACCTCGCATTGCTGCGTGCGGCAGGCATCGTCGACGCCGAGCGCGATGGCCGCGAGGTGCGCTACCGCCTCGCCGATCCGGATGTCCTGCGCGCCTGCACGATCATGCGCGGCGTCCTCGCACGTCGCCTCGCCAGGCTCGCGGGACTGTCGGGATCCCCGATGGAGCGACACGTCACTGCCCTGTCCACGCCGAGGTGAGATCCATGGATCGTCCACTGAACCTGGTCCTGTTCTCCGGGACCGACGACAAGCTCCAGGCCGCCGCCGTGCTGACCGCCGGTGCCGCGGCACTCGGACGACCGGTCCACGTGTTCCTCCAGTACTGGGCGCTCGATGCCTTCCGGCGCGACCGGATCGAGGCGGACCACGGCCTCGCCCCCGAGGCGGGCGCCGAAGGGCGCGCTGCCGTCGACCGGCTGGCCAGGGCCGGCCAGGCGCCGTGGCGCGAGACCCTCCGGATGGCCAAGGACTTGGGTGGTATCGACATCCAGGCGTGCTCGCTGTCCATGGACCTGTTCCAGCTGGAGCCCGCCGACCTCGACTCACTCGTCGACGGCGTCGAGGGCGTCGCCGCCTTCTACGACGCGGCCGGCGACGGCCAGTTCCTGTTCATCTGAAGGAGGTTTTCCATGGTCGTCTACGCGATCGCGCAGCTGATCGATGCGCGCGGGCTGAACTGCCCGATGCCGATCGTCAAGACCGCGCAGGCAATGCGCACGCTGGAGTCCGGTGCTGTTGCGGAGGTGCTGGCCACCGATCCCGGTTCGGTCCGCGACTTCGCCGCCTGGGCCCGGTCGACCGGCCACGAGCTGCTCGAACAGACATCGGACGCCGGCGTCTACCGCTTCGTCATCCGTCACAAGTGAGGCTTGCCATGACCACCGCACAGCTCGAGCGGCCGGCCACCGTGCCACCGTTCGATCCGCTCGCCGAGGCGATCGCCGATGTCGAGGGCTGGCCCGAGCCGGCAGCCGACCAGGCGGTCCGGACCAAGGAGCTCGTGATCGTGAGCTGGTCCGGTGAGCTCGACCGCGTGTGGCCGATGCTCATCCTGTCGTCGACGGCGGCTGCGTCCGGCCTCCGCGCCCGTGTGTTCGTCACGTTCTGGGGACTGTTGCCGTTCGTCCGCGATGGCGTCCGCATCACCGGCGAGAACTGGATGCAGAAAATGCTGGCCGTGATGCAGCGACCGGGCATCGATCACCTGAAGCTCACGAAGATGAACTTCCTGGGCATGGGCCCGTGGATGATGCGCAAGTTGTCCCGCCGCTACAACGTGGCCAGCCCGCGCGAGCTGCTCGAGGCGGCCCAGGCGCTGGGCGTCGAGTTCGTCCCGTGCCAGATGACGATGGACATGCTCGGCCTCAGGCGCGAGGACCTCGTCGACGGCATGGCCGAGCCGGCAGGCGCCGCCACCGCGATCGAGATCATGACCGAGGCGGATGCCTCGCTGTTCATCTAGGGAGGTTGTCGTCATGACTGCAACCGCCAGCGAAGCGATCACCCGACTGGTGGACGCGCGCGGCAGCTACTGCCCAGGCCCGCTGATGGAGCTGATCCGGGCGATCCGGGAAGGCCAGGTCGGCGACGTCATCGCCGTCCGCTCGTCGGACCGGGGATCCCGCACCGATATCCCGAAGTGGATCGAGAAGGCGGGTCACCGGCTGGTCGGGGTGTTCGAGAACGACGGCTACGACGAGATCGTCGTCGAGAAGTCACGGTAGGGCGACGCGATGCAACGCGTGGTCATCCTGGGCGGAGGGGTTGGCGGCACGATCGTCGCCAACCTCCTCGCCCGCCGCCTCCGTCGCCGCGACGTGTCGCTGACGGTCGTCGACCAGACGGGGCAACACGTCTACCAACCAGGATTCATGTACATCGCGACGGGCGGTGAGCAGGCTGCGCGCCTCCGCCGTCCGGAGCGGTCGCTCCTCGACCGTCGGGTCGAGCTCGTGGTGGGCGAGGTGGAGCGCGTCGACGAGACCACCGGGACCGTGCGCCTTGCGGGTGGTCGGTCGCTCGACTACGACTACCTCGTCCTCGCCAGCGGTTCCCGGATCGTGCCCGAGGAGATCGAGCACTTCGACCAGGAGGCGCACCACTTCTACACCGCACCGGCCGCCCTCCGGCTTCGCGAGGCGCTCGATGCGTTCACCGGCGGCCGGATCGTGATCGGCATCGCCGGGATGCCGTACAAATGCCCGCCCGCGCCTCTCGAGGTCGCATTCCTCATCGAGTCGGAGCTCCGTGAGCGTCACCTCCGGCAGCAGTCCGAGATCCACTTCTGCTCGCCGATCGGCCGTGCGTTCACGATCGAGAGTGTGTCCGAGATGGCCACGCCCATCCTGGACCAGAGGCGGATCGAGCTCCACACGTTCTTCAACGTGGAGACGATCGATCCGGCCCGCAAGGTGGTTACAAGTCTCGAGGGCGAGGAGCTCGCGTACGACCTGCTCATCCTCGTGCCTCCCCACCGGGGCGCGCAGTTTCTGATCGACTCCGGCCTCGCACCGGCACCCGGCGGCTGGCTGCCGACGGATCGCGCGACGCTCCAGGTGGGCGGCCGAACGAACGTGTTCGCGCTCGGGGATGCCACCGACCTGCCGCTCTCGAAGGCCGGCTCCACCGCGCACTTCGAGGCACCGGTGGTGGCGGAGCGGATTGCGGCAGCGATCGATGGTCGCGAGGTGGATCACGCGAAGGGCGACTATCTGGGCAAGGTGATGTGCTTCTTCGAGATCGGCGACGGCAAGGGGACGCTGCTCCAGTTCGACTACGACCATCCCCCTCGGCCGCCGAAGCCGAACCGACTGTGGCACCTGGGCAAGATCGTGTTCAACAAGACGTACTGGCACACGGTGCCGCGCGGCCGGGTCTGACCGACGATCGGCGTCCGGCGCTTGGTCGACGGACGCGACGAGAGGGCCCCGCCGTCAGGCAGGGCCCTCTCGTCATGCACCGGTCTCCCGGTAGCGCTCCGCAGCCGGGTCACCCGATCGTCGGGTTCACCCGACCGCGCTGCTAGCCCTGAGCCCTGGGATGGCCCTCGCGACCCGACAGGACACCCAGGAGCGCAACCAGGCCGCCAACTGCGACCAGGACGAGTGGCCACGCGGACCCAAGGTCGAACGGGACGCGGCCGGTCTGGAAGACCGTCTCGAAGAACCACCAACCGGCCACGAACAGGAGCGCGCCGATACCGATCAGCCGGGCGCCCGTGGCCATGACGGGCGACGCGCCAATGCGGACTCCGTGGGCCACGAGCGCTACGCCGGCGGCCGCCGGGATCAACGACCAGGCATAGGCCCAAGTCTCCCAGTGGCCGGCGCGGTCCATGGACAGCAGCAGCAGCCCCACCGTGGTCACGATCGCGCCCGCGATCGTGAACCCGAGTGCGGACGCACGTTCGGTGAGCAGCGCCGCTCCCAGGAGGGCCACACCCGCGCCGATGACGAACAGCGTCCATCCGCTGCCTCCCAGCCAATCGCCGGGATCGAGACCGGCCTGGACGATGGCGTAGCCGATGACCCCCACGACGATCAGGATCACCCCGATCGCAGTTGCGCCATCGCGCGTACTTCGCGTGTCGGAAGCAGACATCGTCAAACCTCCAGCTGGGGACGAGCCCTTATGTGCCGACGAGGTCGACCGCCGGCCAGTGGGCCCAGACGAGGGCGACGACGATGACGGCGTCGAAGCCGAGCGCGAACAGAGCGCTGGACATCGCGATCCCGCCCCACATTGCCGCGATCCCGACCGCCGAGGCGACGGCGCCGGCGAGAGTCACGGCGCGCCACCACTCGGCGCCCGTGAGGAACCCGGCCACGCCGCCCACGAACAGCACGATCGCGGCCGCCCAGACGATGGCGGCGATCGCGCGGGTCATCGTCGGCCCGAACGTCCCCGTCAGGAGCCACGAGTCGCCGGTCTGCCCAGCCCAGGTCGCGATCCCGAGCGCCGGCACCAGGAACAGGACGTGACCGACTCCGTGCGCGAAGACGGTCAGTGCAATGAGGATCTTGATCGCATCGTTGCCCACGGCATGCCCTCCATCGCTCTCACGTGCCCATTCCAGTTGCCGGCGACGCCGGTGACCAGTGCCGAATGGCTTCGCCAGTGGCGCGGAACGGCCCGATCGGCGGGTTCAGGCCACCCAGCGCCCAGGTACCCGTCCGCGGACGAGCTCGGTCAGGGCCGCGGGGGTCAGGGCGACCAGCGCGACGAGCGCCAGGTCCACGGCGTCGAGCGCCGAGGCCCGGAACGCGTCGGCGAGCGGGGGCAGATAGGGGATCGCCAGCTGGATCACCGCGGCCACGACGCAGGCGAGGGCGAGGAAGCCATTCCGGGGCAGCGAGCGGACCGGTCGTTCAAGGCTGCGGTTCGCATACGCCCGCGCAAGTTGCCCAAAGACGAGGACATTGAACGCCAGCCAGCGTGCGTGCTCCAAGCCACCGTCGTGCCAGGCCATCAGCGCCAGCGCCGCGAGTGCCGTGGCTCCGCCCGCGACTGCGATCCGGGCCAGGAGGCCACGGTCCAGGAGTGGGACACCGGCCGGGCGCGGCGGTCGTTGCATGGCATCCGGTTCCGCCGGCTCACGTTCGAAGGCAACTGACGTCGCGAGGTCGATGAACAGCTCCAGCCACAGGATCTGGATCGGCAGCAGTGGCTGCCCGTAACCGGCCAGCGTCGCCACCAGGATGAAGCCGAGGAGCGCGACGTGGGTCGACGTCAGGAACACCAGCCCCTTCTGGACGTTTGCGACGATCCGCCGCCCTTCCGCTAGGCCGTCCATCAGCGTCGCGAACGAGTCATCCCCGAGGACGAGGTCGGCGGCCTCACGGGCCACCGCCGTTCCGCTGCCCATCGCCACCCCGACATCGGCGCGCTCGAGGGCAGGTGCGTCGTTGACGCCGTCTCCCGTCACCGCGACGGTGCGGCCGTCCGCCTGGGCGAGCTCCACCAGGCGGAGCTTCTGCTGCGGGGTCGCGCGGGACACGACGTGGAGGTGGCCGATGGCCACGCGCAGGTCGCCGTCGTTCATGGCATCGACCCTGGAGCCGGTCAACATCTCCTCACCGTCGAGACCCGCCGCGTGGGCGATCGATGCCGCGGTCGCCGGATGGTCGCCGGTCACGACGATCACCTGGATCCCGGCCGAGGTCGCCGTTCGGAGCGCCTCGGGGATGCCGGACCGGAGCCGGTCCTCGAAGGCCAGAAGCGCGACCGGTTCCCAGGAGCCATCGTCGGTGAGTCGGCTCAGCAGGAGCAGCCGTCGACCGGCGTTGGCGGAGGCCGTCACCAGCCGGTGCCAGTCCTCCACCTCCTCGGGCTGGCTCGCGGGCGATAGCATGAGCACGGGTTCCGGGGCTCCCAGGGCAAGCTCCTCGATCCGCTCGCCGCGACGGCTGCGCGTCCACGAGAAGGGCCGACTCTCGCGCGGCGGATGGCTCGCCAGGAGGTCGGTCCGGTCGAGCACCGGCTCATCGGCGGCGAACGCGGCGACGATCGCCCGGGTAAAGGACCCTCGCGGCACGCCGTGACCCGACAGCCACGCGTCCTCCTCGGCCCGAACGGCGTCGTTGAGGACCTGCTTGCGATGCTCGCCCACGATCGGGCCGGACGGCGACAGGATGTCGACGAGCATCAAGCGGTTCTCGGTGAGAGTGCCCGTCTTGTCGGTGATGATCAGGTCCACTGCGCCGAGCGTCTCCTGGGCGTTGAGTCGCCGGACGAGTACGCCGCGCCGCAGGAGCCGATAGGCACCCAGACCGAGCACCACCGCCAGCAGGACCGGCGGCTCCTCGGGAATGGCCGCGATCGCCGACGAGATTCCCGCCAGGAGGGCCTCGCCGAGCGTCGCACCGCGGAGCAGGCCCAGGCCCATCGTGAGCGCGATCAGGCCGACCGCGACCACGAGCAGGATTCGGACGAGACGATCCAGCTCACGCTGGAGCGGCGAGCGCCCGCGTTCGGACGCCCCCAGCGCGCCGGCGATCCTGCCCAGCTCGCTCCGCGACCCGGTTGCGACCGCGATTCCCTCGCCACGCCCGAGAACGACAGCCGTGCCCGAGTACAGGACCGACCGTCGCTCCACGAGCGATGCCGCCGGCGGATCCGGCGCGACGGTCGCTTCCTCGGGCACGGATTCACCGGTCAGCACACTGCGGTCGACGAGCATGGAGTCAGTTCGCGTGACCCGAAGGTCGGCGGGCACGACGTCGCCGACGCGGAGCACGACCACGTCGCCGGCCACGATCTCGCGGGCCGGGAGCTCGTAGACCGTCCCCGAGCGCCGGACGCGCGCCCGAGGTGCGCTCGCGTGTCGGAGCTCCTCCAGCGCGCGCTCGCCGCGGTATTCCGTGGCGACATCGGCGCCTACGATCGGCACGAGGCCGAACAGGACCAGGATGCCGTCACGGACCTCACCCAGCGCGATCGCCAGCGCGCCGGCGACGGCCAGCAACAACACGAACGGCTCGGTTGCCGCACGGACGACGAGCGCGGGCAGGGAGGATCGACCTGGCGGCTCCAACTCGTTCGCTCCGTCGCTCGCAAGCCGGATTGCCGCCTCGGCATCGGCGAGGCCAGCCTTCGCGTCCGTGCGCAGCAGCCGGGCGACGTCCGAGACCGCGAGGGCATGCGTGGCGATCAGCGTGGCCGGGTCGTGCACGATCTCATGATCGGCCTCGCGTCGCGGATGCGAACCGGCCGGGGCGATCCCCGGCGGGGTGGCGATCACGCCGCGATCGAGGCGGAAGCGTCGACGTCGATTGTGATCGAGGTGAGATCCGGCTCGAGGGACTCCACCCGGAACGGCAGACCCAACCCGCGCAGGAGGTGCTGAATCGGTGCGTTCGTGGCGTACATGGTCGCCGTGAGTCGAAGCATGCCCGCCTGCCTTGCCCAGCCCACGGCCGCATCGAGCAGGCGCCGGCCCAGGCCACGGCCCTGGTAGCGCTCGCTGACCGCGATGGCGACTTCGGCGGCATGCGGCCTGTCGGGCTCGAGACACAGGTGCCCGACGATCTGGCGCTCGACGCCGTCTCTCGGGAGCGTCTCAGCAACGAATCCCTCCGCGTGATCGTGATCCGGCGTGCAGAACTGTGCTGACAGCCGGTCGTCGAGCCCGGTGGTCATCGCGAAGAACCGAAGCCGACGCGACTCGGGGTCCAATGCCTCGTAGAACCGTTCCAGCTCGAGACGATCGGATCGGCGGATGCGGCGGACGATCACGTCGCCTGCGGATGGCATGCGAAACGTGGAACGGCGCTTGGCCATCAGCATCGACGTCATGGCTCGATCATCGACAGGCGTGATCGCCTCGCCATGGGGCGAAGGGCCCGGCCGATGGGGCCATCCAGCCCGATTTCCGTTGGGCGTGAGCGCAACCCCCCGACGAATCGAGGAGCCGGGCGCTTACGCGCCCGGCTCCAGGTTCAACGGACGTCCGGCGGTCAGACCGGGACGTGCCGCGTGTAGGACCCCTGATTCAGGTAGCGAACGATCGCATCGACCACGATGGCGACCACGACCCCACCGATCAACGCCGGCACGATCGCCAGGCCGTCCCAGACCGGGCCGAACGTTCGCCAGGCCACGATGTACTCACTGGCCACGAAGCCGCCGACGAACGCGGCGATCCCCGTGACGATCCAGTCGTAGCCGGTGCGGACATCTCCGATGCTCTGCGCGAGGAGTCCGACGACCAGCGCACCCAGGACGAGCGCGCCAACAGCAAGGACCCCGACCTCATAGGTGATCTCCATGACGACCCTCCTTCGAGTCCGTCGCGGAGTCGAGACATGATCCGACTCCATCGGATCGAATCGTGACGCCGAGATCGCCGCAGGGGGAGAGCCAGCCATCCTGAATCGCGTGTGACCTTTGTCGCCGGTGAGCTCCGGCGCTGCGGCGCTGCCGCACCGGCGCTGCGGCGCTGCCGCACCGGCGCTGCGGTCCCGGGCCAGGGAGGCCGAACGGACCGCTGCTTCGGTCCGGACGTCCCTCGGGTGGACACGAGGCTGGCGCCACACTGGGCCCATGAGCAACGACCGTGCCCGTACCTCCGCCCCGGACCCCTCCGGCGCCCTGTACCCGGGACAGCCCGTGATCGTCGATGGCTCCGAGGCGATCGCGTCCGTCGAGACGCGGATCAGCGAGGTGGCCTGCGCATACCCGATCACGCCGTCGACGACGATGGCCGCGCTGTACCAGTCCGCGGTCGCGGAAGGGCGCCAGAACCTGTGGGGCGTCCCGCTCCGGTTCATCGAGCCGGAATCCGAGCATTCGTCGGCCTCGGCAGCGGAGGGCGTCGCTCTGAGCGGTGGGCGGGTGACGAACTTCACGGCCGGCCAGGGCCTGATCCTGATGAAGGAGGTCCTGTACGTGATTGCCGGGAAGCGGCTTCCGGCCGTGTTCCACGTGGGCGCACGAGCCCTCACCTCCCAGGGCCTGAACATCCACGCCGGACACGACGACGTCATGGGTGTCGCCGATACCGGCTGGGGGATCCTGTTCGCGCGGAATGCTCAGGAGGCGGCCGACCTCACGGCGATCGCGCGTCGCACGGCCGAGCGCGGGGAAACGCCGTTCCTCGTCGTCCAGGACGGGTTCCTGACGACCCACACCATGGAGAACGTACGGTTGCCCGAGGACAGCCTGCTCCGCGATTACGTGGGAGATCCGCGCGACGCCATCCGCGATCTATTCGAGCCACGCGACGCGTTCATGACCGGCGTGGTCCAGAACCAGGACAGCTACATGAAGGGCCGAATCGGACAGCGCGCCTGGTACGACCGCCTGCCGGCCGTCCTCGCCGAGGCGATGAGCGAGTGGACCGAGTTGACGGGTCGCGCCTATCGGCCGGTCGTCGGCGACCGGTGCGACGACGCCACCGAGATCATCGTCGCGATGGGCACGATTGCGGACACGGCTCGAGCGGTCGTCAGACGGCTGCGCGCCGAGGGCCGACGAGTTGGTTGCCTGGCGGTCACCTCGTTCCGGCCATTCCCGGCTGCCGAGATCGCGGCGGCGATCGGGCAGGCGACGGCGATCGCGGTCGTCGAGCGGACCGACGAGCCCGCGGCCGCTGACGGACCACTCACGCGCGAGGTCAAGGCCGCGCTCTACGGCCGGACCCGGTCTCGTCGACGAACGCCCCGGATCATCGGCGTGGCGGCGGGGCTGGGATCGCGGGACGTCGCCCCGGACGACCTGGCCGGTGTGTTCGCCCGGCTGACCCGGCGCCGAGACGACCGCTCATTCGGGGTCCTGGGGATCCGTCATCCGCTCGCGATCGAGCGCGCTCCCGTGGACATCCGTCCGCCGGGAACCTATTCCCTCCGCGGGCACTCGATCGGTGGTTTCGGGTCGGTGACCACGAACAAGCTCCTGGCCACGATCGCCGGCGAGCTGTTCGGGCTCCAGGTCCAGGCGTATCCACGGTACGGCTCCGAGAAGAAGGGTCTGCCGACCACGTTCTTCCTGTCGATCGCCGACGAGCCCCTCCATGGCCACGCCGAGCTCGACCAGGTGGACTTCGTCCCACTCCACGGCGTCGCCGCGTTCCAGCAGGGAGCGCCACTCCAGGGTCTCGTCGATGGGGGAACCGTGTTCCTGTCGTCGCCGCTCGAGGACCCGGCCGCGATCTGGTCATCGATCCCGGTCGCCGCCCGGTCGGAGATTCTCACGCGAGGCATCCGGGTCAACGCGCTCGACACCGCCGGGCTCGCCCGGGCCCAGGCGCCGCGCCCCGACCTCGTGGTGCGGATGCAGGGTGTGGCCCTCGTCGGCGTGTTCCTTCGCGTTTCGCCGCTCGCCGCCCGGGCCGGCCTGGACCGCCCCGCTTTGATGGCCGCCGTCCATCGGCAGCTGTGGCGGTTCTACGGCAAGCGCGGAGGCCGCGTGGTCGCCGCCAACCAGGCCGTGATCGAGGCGGCCTATGACGGCGTGATCGACGTCACGGCCGCGATCTCGACACCGATCCCGGCCGGGCCGCCGGCCACCGAGCACTCCATCACCGAAGCGCCCGTCCTCCAGGAGGTGCACTGATGTCCGCGTTGTCCCGCCCGCCCACGGTGGGCGATGTGATGTCAGCCGAGCCGATCGTCGTCGAGCCGGATGCGCCGCTCTCCGACGCGGCCCGGCTCATGGACGAACGCCACGTCACCGGTCTTCCCGTCGTGGACGCGACCGGGTTCCTCGTCGGGGTCATCAGCCACACCGACCTGATCCGAGCGCGAGCCGTGGAATACCTGTGGGCAAACTGGCGCGGCCTTCTCGTCCGTCACCTGATGACGAGCCCGGCTGTAACGGTCCATCGGTCGACGCCGCTGACCCTCGCCGCGCTCCGGATGGAGCGCCGCGGGATCCACCGGCTCGTGGTGGTCGCCGATGAAGACGAGCGGCGTCCGATCGGTGTCGTGTCGACGACAGATCTCGTCCACCTGATGGCCGACCGGACCATCACAAGCCCGGCTGCGCACCCGCAGGTGCGGGCCGCCACGCGGTGAGGGTCGTGCGATGAGCGAAGTGATCGGCCGAGCCGTCGAGCCGCCGACGAAGGTGCCGGACGTCCTGTTCCACGCGGCCGGCGACACAGTCCTCGATGTCGAGGGCTATGTCGAAGACTTCAACGCCTCGGTCGTCGGAGCGTATCGGCGTGGAGTCGCCGACGCAGAATTCCCGGCCGACCCGGGCCTCGGTCGGAGCATCGTGCCGCCGGGCACGGCCGCCACCCGCGACTTCAGCGGTCTCGCGCCCACGATCCCGACGTTCATCGCGGAACGGTGCGTCGGCTGCATGGCGTGCGTCAGTGCCTGCCCCGACTCCGCCTTGATCGCGACCGTCCAGCCCAGGTCCGAGCTCGGGTCGGCGATCGATGCCTTCGCCGGGAACCAGGACGAGCCGGCTGACGATGCCCGCGATGCAATCGGCGCCCACTTTGCCGGGACGGAGAAGTACGGGACCGTGCCGGCCCGGAAGGGCCTCGAGCCGGGCGCGTTCGGCCTGTTCGTCGAACCGCTCCACTGCAAGGGCTGCGCGGAGTGCGTCGAGGTGTGCGCCGCGCTCGGCCACGATGCACTCGCCATGGTCGACAAATCGGCCCCCGCGGCTGGTGGGCGGACGCAGCTCGAGGCCGCCGAGCACGACATCCGTTTCCTCCGGACTCTCCCGCCCACGCCAGCGGAGTACCGGAACGAGAAGGCCTTGGCCGACCTCATGCTCGGCGAGCACGCCTTCGGCTATGTCGGCGGAGCCGGTTCGTGCGCGGGCTGCGGCGAGGCCTCGGCGATCCGGATGCTGGTCGCGGCGACGCGCCAGATCCACGGTCCCGAGTCGATGGGAATCGTGGCGGCCACCGGCTGCAACACCGTGTTCGGTAGCACGTATCCGTTCAACCCGTACCTCGTCCCGTGGACGAACTCGCTGTTCGAGAACGCACCGGCGGTGGCACTCGGGATCCGCGGCCGTTGGGACCAGGCCGGTCACGCCGGACGCCGATTGTGGGTCCTGGGCGGGGACGGGGCGATGTACGACATCGGGTTCCAGTCGCTGTCCCGGTTGGTCGCTTCGGGCGCGGATGTCAAGGTGCTCGTCCTCGACGGCCAGGTGTACTCGAACACCGGCGGCCAGGCCTCGACCGCCTCGTTCGGCGGCCAGATTACGAAGCTGTCGGCGTTCGGGCGAGCGCTTCACGGGCGCCCTGAGCGTCGCAAGGAGCTGGCGAGGATCCTGATGGCTCACGGGGACGTCTATGTCGCCCAGACGACGCCGGCGCACCTGAACCACTTCTACCGCGCGGTCATGGAGGCGAACGCCTACCCGGGCCCGGCGGTGGTCGTCGTCTACACGCCCTGTCAACCCGAGCACGGGATCGCGGACGACGCGTCGACGCGGCAGGCAAAGCTGGCCGTGGAGTCGCGTGCGTTCCCGCTGTTCACCTACGACCCGCGGCGCGGGCCGTCGCTCGCGGAGCGGCTGTCGCTCCAGGGCAACCCGGCCCTGCGCGAGGACTGGGCGACCCGACCCGACGGGTCAGCGGTCGACTTCCTCGCCTTCGCGCGGAGCGAGGGGCGGTTCGCCGCCCATTTCGACGCCGACGGGAATTCCACGCCCGAGATCCTGGCGACCCAGGCCGACCGACTCGCCAACTGGCACTGGTTGCAGGAGCTGGCGGGCATCCAACCGTGAAACAGACCGGAGGTGGTCACGATGTTGCTGGTTCGAGATCTCATGAGCCGGAGGGTGGTGACGATCGGTCCGGACGCCTCGCTCAAGGAGGCGGCCCGCTCGCTCGTCGA
This sequence comes from Candidatus Limnocylindrales bacterium, assembly GCA_036555445.1. Classification (GTDB taxonomy): domain Bacteria; phylum Chloroflexota; class Limnocylindria; order Limnocylindrales; family CSP1-4; genus DATBLH01. Next base: position 453 of record DATBLH010000068.1, on the reverse strand, counting down.
GTGGGGGATCAGCGGCCTGGTCGTCGTTGATGAGGGCGGCGTCGTGCGCGGCGTCCTGTCGGAAGCGGACTTCCTGCCGAAGGAGCGCGGCCGCATGCCGCGTCGCCGCTTCGGGCACCTGTTCGGCGAGCCGAGCCAATCGCGGGCTGACGGTCAACGTCTTGCCGCCCGCACGGTCGGCGAGGCGATGTCCAGCCCTGCAGTGACGATCGATGCCGATCGACCGATCGCCGAGGCCGCCGCGAGGATGCTCGACAAGCGGGTCACGCGTCTGCCGGTCATGGATGCCGGGAGGATGGTGGGCATCGTCACCCGCTCCGACCTGCTCCGCGCCTACCTCACGCCTGACGAGCGCCTGGCCGAGCAGCTCCGCAGTGATCTGATCGCGCGGACGATGCTCCTGAACCCCGCCGAGTTCGAGGTGGACGTCGTCGACGGTGTCGCCCGGATCCG
>DATBLH010000037.1:0-53464 GCA_036555445.1 Candidatus Limnocylindrales bacterium | reverse complement strand
AGGATCGAGATGATCGAGAAGCTGATCGCGAAGTTGCTGAAGCCGCCCATCGTCCGCAGCAGCTCCTGGGCGTAGCCCAGGCCGTGCAGGTCCTTGACGTCCTGGCGGATCACTTCCTCGCGGGTTCGCGTTTGGGTCATCGGTACCTCCTCGGTCCAACGGAACGGGCCCCTCCCGGGCCCGTGGCCGGCGCCCTCCTCACCGGACCGGAAACGCACGCGCTGACGGTGTCTGCGATGACGCGCTGGTCGACGCCGGGCGGGCGGGATGCCCTCCGGTTCGAGCGCCCGGAGTTCGGCCGCTAGGCCCCCTCCTTCCCGCCGTGGCCGGGACTGACCACGACGACTGCCCGACGTGCCGCCGGCGCTCCTCCGGCCGGCAGCCTCGAGACGACCGTCTGACTATACGCTGCGCTCCGCGCCGCGCGAAGCCCCCCGGCATCCCGCGGGACGCCGGATCACCCGCTCAGTACAGCTTCCTGGTCCCGGTGGGGAAGCTGAACAGGAACGCGGTCGGGACGAGCGGCGCATCGGGCTCGTAGGTCGTGGCCTCGGCGTCGCGGGTGACGATCCCGCCGATCGTTTCGCGCAGCCGGAGGATCACGCCATCCGCGCGATCGACGGCGATCGTGATGTGGAAGTCGGGCCGATCCGCAACAACCTCGGTCGCGCGTGGGTGGTCGCACTCCACGACGATGCACTCGCGGCCCGCGACGAGGTCCGTTCCCGAGATCCAGCACCGGCCGGTGGACAGGACGTTCTGACAGTAGCCCGCCGGGTGGACGAACATGTCGGGCAGCGTCTCCATCGGGAGCGGCGTCAACGGCCCGTACACACGCGCCGAGCCCGGGAGGTCGTCGCGATCCAGCCCGCGGACCGGCTGCCGGACCGGGCGCTCCGTGCCCAGCCGGTGGGTTGCCGAGTACGTCCGAACCGTCTCCCCGTCGGTGAGCCAGACTTCGTAGTTGCCGGTCGTTCCACGGGCGGGTTCGCTGGTCGTGACGCGCGCATGACCCGGGTGGCGTAGCGCCACCTCGGCCACCTGGTGACGATCGCCGTCCGCGGTCAGAGTGCGTTCCTCGATCCGCATCCGCAGCGTGTCGAAGCGAAGCTCGGCGTCACGCATGAACTCGAACAGCTCTGACACGTCCGGCAGGCCCGGCGCGAGAGCCGTGACCGCGGGGCGCCGGCGGCCGTCGATGACGGCGGGCAGGCGGGCGGCGCGATCCCAGGCTCTGGCGTCGGTCATCGCTCGCTGAGTCTAGCGGCGCTTCCGGCTCGGCCGCCGGACGGCGTGTCCAGGCCGGGCTCGGTCATCCGCGCCGGGTCGAGGAGGACCTCCAGCCGCTCGGGTGCGATCCCACGCTCGAGCGCGAGCTCGCGGATCGTGCGACCGGTCTTCAGCGCCTCCTTCGCCAGGCTGGCCGCAGCGTCGTAGCCGATCTCCGGGGCGAGCGCAGTCGCCAGCATCAGGCCCTGTTCGACGAGCGCCGGCCCGCGCTCTGTCGCGGCCAAACCGCTCACGCAGCGGGCGGCAAAGTTGGCCGCCGATGCCCCCAGGAGGTCGATGGATTCCAGCATCGCCAGTGTCGTCACCGGCAGCATCACGTTCAGCTCGAGCAGCGATCCGGTCTGGGCGAAGCCGATCGTCGCGTCGTTGCCGACGACCCGTGCGACCGCCATCGTCAGCGACTCCACGATCACGGGATTCACCTTGCCGGGCATGATCGATGAGCCGGGCTGGGTCTCGGGGAGGGCTACCTCGGCCAGTCCAGCCCGTGGGCCCATCCCCATCAGCCGCACGTCCGAGGCAATCTTCCACAGCCCGAGGGCGACCGTTCGAAGCCCGCCGTGGGCGGCGATCGTCGCGTCCAGCGCTGCCTGGGCGTGGAAGTGGTTCGGTGTCTCGCGGACCGGCAGGCCCAGCAGCTCGGTGAGTCGCGCGCACGCGCGGGCGGCGAACTCCGGATGGGCATTGATCCCGGTGCCGACCGCCGTTCCGCCAAGGGGTACGGTGAGCAGCTCGTCACGGGCCGAGCGAGCGCGCCGGATTGCCTCCTCAGCCTGACCGGCATAGCCCCGGAACTCCTGGCCCAGCCGGATCGGAGTGGCGTCCTGGAGGTGCGTCCGGCCGGTCTTGACCACCGGCCAGAACTCGTCGGCCTTCGTGGCCAGGGCGCGCTGAAGGTCCACGAGCGCCGGGAGGAGGGAGTCCTCAATCGCCAACGCTCCAGCAAGCTGCATCGCGGTCGGGATCGTGTCGTTCGAGGACTGGCACCGATTGACGTCGTCATTGGGGTGGACGGCGCGAGCGTCGAGCCGTCGGCTGGCGAGGCGCGCGAGGACCTCGTTCATGTTCGTGTTGGTCGAGGTCCCGGAGCCGGTCTGGTAGACGTCGATCGGGAACTGATCGTCGTGGGCGCCGTCGCCGACCGCTCGCGCCGCGTCCGCGATCGCCGTGGCGACGGCGTCGTCGAGGAGACCGAGCTCCCGGTTCGTCTCCGCCGCCGCCAGCTTCACCAGCGCCAGGGCGCGCAGGAATCGCCGCGGCATCGTCTGTCCCGAGATCGGGAAGTTCAGGACCGCCCGCTGCGTCGATGCGCCGTACAGGGCGTCGGCGGGAACCTCGATCTCGCCCATGGAATCGCGCTCCGTCCGGGTGGCGCGATCCGCGGTTTCGGACATGGATGGGATTGTAGGTGCGTGCCGCTCGGTGGCGGCCGGCCGTAGACTCCGCGCCGTGACCTCCAGGCGAGCCCGTGGATGCCGACCGTCGACGCGAACGGCCTGACGATCGCCTACGAGCTGGACGGGGCCGGACCTCCGCTGGTCCTCCTCCACAGCGCGACCTCGACCGGTCGCGAGGACTTCTCGGCCCAGATTCCGATCCTCTCCAGCGCCTTTCTGGTCCACGCCCCGGATGCCCGCGGACACGGCGGCACGCGCTGGGATCCGGATGGCGGCTTCCGGCACGAGTGGCTGGTGGACGACCTCACGGCCTTTGCCGATGCCCTCGGGCTGGCGACCTTCCACGTCCTGGGATTCTCGATGGGCGCGATGACCGCCCTCGAGTTCGCGGTTCGGCACCCGGAGCGCCTGCGGACCCTGGTCGTGATCGGGATCACCACCCAGCGGGAACCCCGCGCATCCGTGGCGCGGCGCCAGATGGATCCCGAGCGGATCGAGACCCGGGACCCGGACTGGGCCCGGGAGCTGTCCGCGCGCCACGATCCCGTCCAGGGCCCCGGGGCATGGCGGCGTCTCCTGCCGCGGATCGCCGCCGACGTTGCCAGCCAGCCGCTGCTGACCCCGCGCGATCTCCGCCGGATCGACATGCCGGCACTCATCGCGTGCGGCGACCGCGACCCGTTCGTCCCGGTTGACCATGCGTGGGGCCTGGCGCGCCAGGTCCGCGATGGCCGCCTGTTCGTGGCCCCTGACTGCGGCCACGAGGTGACCGCCCGCCGACCGGGCCTGTTCAACGAAGCCCTCGGCGTCTTCTACCGCTCGACCGAGAAGATCGCCGCGGCGCGAGCGACTGCCGAGCCCGAGGCGGGTGAACCAGCCAGGAGGTGACCGTGACGACCCTGCTCGCGATCTTCCGTCGCCCGGATGGCGGCGAGGACGCACTCTCGACGTTCGAGCAACGCTATCGGGACGAGCACCTGCCGCTCGTGGCCGCGACCCCGGGGCTCCGCAAGACGACCGTATGGCGGGTGCGCGAGGAACTCGGTGGCGAAACGGCGCTCGCGATCGTGACCGCCATGGCCTTCGACGATCGAACGTCGCTCGACGCGGGACTCGGGTCCGACGCGATGCGCGCGGCAGGTCGCAATCTGCGCGAGATCGCACCCGGGCTGGCAACGCTGCTCGTCGTCGAGGAGGCCCCGGACCTCGAAGCCGCGGCCGGCTCGGGCGGCGCATGAGGGGTCGGGGACTCTGTCCCGGGCAGGCCTTCGCCGGGCATACTTGTCGCCGAGCGCGCCAGGGAGTCGAGTGACCGAGCCCACGACCGCGACCCCGCCCGGTGGCGAGTCGCGCCATGTCCGCGTCGCGTTTCCGGCCACCCGACCCAGTGCGCCGGGCGTGCAAGGGGAGACGGTCGACGGCGTCGCCCTCCTGACCATCGACCGCCAGGAGGCGCTCAACGCCCTCAACTTCGAGCTGATCGCCGAGCTCACCGACCGGCTGGAGTCACTCGATGTCGATCCCGCCTGCCGATGCATCGTGATCACCGGCGCCGGTGACCGCGCCTTCGCGGCGGGTGCGGACATCAAGGAGCTGGCGGCCCAGACGCCGGTCAGCCTCACCGTCCACAACCCGTTCCATCGCTGGGAGCGGATCAAGCGGATCCGGACCCCGATCGTGGCCGCCGTCCGGGGATTTGCCCTCGGCGGAGGCTGCGAGCTCGCAATGACCGCGGACATGATCGTGGCCGGTGACGATGCGGTCTTCGGCCAGCCCGAGATCCGCCTGGGCGTGATGCCCGGCGCGGGTGGCACGCAGCGACTCACGCGAGCATTGGGCAAGGCCAAGGCGATGGAGCTCATCCTCACCGGCCGCAACATGGATGCCAGGGAGGCCGAAGCCCACGGCCTGGTGACGAGCGTCGTCCCGGCCGAGGCGACCATCGAAGCGGCGCTCGACCTCGCCGCGCGGATCGCGGCCCTGCCGCCGGTGGCGGTGCTGGCGGCGAAGGAGGCCGTCAACCAGGCGTTCGAGCTGTCCCTCGAGGCGGGACTCCAGTTCGAGCGCCGGAACTTCTTCCTGCTCTTTGCCAGCGACGACCAGCGCGAGGGCATGGCCGCGTTCACCGAGAAGCGGCCGGCGTCCTGGCGCGGTCGTTGACAATCGATCCCAGCGAGGAGGACGCGATGGAGCACGAGTCCGGCGGCGACTCCGGAAAGGACCGCGGGGGCAGCGATTACGGCAATGATGCGGGCCGCGACGTCGGCGACGAGCCCGCGCCGTCGATCCGGGACGCGGCGCCGGACTATCTGAGCCCGATCGACGCGTCGGGTCGCGTCAGCGGTCACGTGCCGCCTCGGGAATCGGCCGCCTCGGTGTCGGAGTCCCCGGAACAGGACTGGGGTCACGCCCGGTCGTTGCTGTATCCCGTCCTCCGACCCGCCGGAACCGCGGGGATGCGGCTGGACACCGTGGATCCGTCGACCTTGGCGGCGGCCTCGCACAGCCATGCCCAACCACTCATCGACGAGGGCCCGCACGGTCTCGTGGTCGTGTATGCGATCCATGCCGGCGCGTTCGACGTGATCGTCAACGGCGATCACCTCCTCACCTGGGCCATCCCGCCGGCCGAGATCCGTTCGGCGGCGTTCGCCAACCTCGCCGCCTGGTCCGCGAATGCCCCCTGGACCGACGAGGTGTCCGGTGATCGCCGACTCGTCTCGTCCGATACGGGGGACGGCTGGGACGCCGTGCGGATCCTGCTCCCGGACGTCCGGGCCCACCTCGCCGGCGAGCTGGCATCGACCGGTCGCGTCCTGGTCGGGGTACCGGAGCGCCACCTCCTGGTCGCCGGCACGCTGAGCGCCGGCGACACCGAGTTCGCCGCCCTCTTCGCCGACTTCGTCGTGGACCAGTCGTCGGGAGCGGATGAGCCCGTGGACCAGCGGGTGTTCGAGCTCGTGGACGGCGTGCTCGTCCCGTTCACCGGCGCGACCGGAGCGAGTGGCTGAGGCCAGGCCGGTGGCGGACCCCACCGCCTTCCAGGACCTCCGCTACGAGGTCTCCGACGCCGTCGCCACCCTGACCCTGGATCGGCCGGACGCCCTCAATGCGCTCACGATCCGACTCAAGCAGGAGTTGCTCGCGGCGCTTCGGGCCGCCGAGCGCGACCCGGCGGTGCGAACGATCGTCCTCACCGGCGCCGGTCGTGCGTTCTGCGCCGGTCAGGACCTGGCGGAGCGGTTGCTCCCGGACGCTCCGTCCCTGGGCGACGAGCTGCGCGAGCGGTACAACCCGCTGATTCGCGCCATGCGGGCGAGTTCGAAGCCGATCCTGGGCTCGGTCAACGGCGTTGCCGCCGGCGCCGGCGTGTCCCTCGCGCTCGCGTGCGATCTCCGAATCGCATCGGATGCGGCTTCCTTCGTCCTCGCCTTCGGGCGGATCGGCCTCGTCCCCGACAGCGGCGCCACGTGGTTCCTGCCGCGACTGGTGGGGTCCGCGAGGGCGGCCGAGATTGCCCTGCTGGGTGATCCCCTGGCCGCGGACGACGCCGCGCGCCTCGGGCTCGTGACCCGGGTCGTGCCCGCGGGATCGCTCGCGGAGGAGACCACCGCAGCGGCTGCCCGTCTGGCCGCAATGGCGCCGCGGGCAGTCGCCCTGGCGAAGCGAGCGCTGGCTCGGGCCTGGGACGTCGGCCTGGACGACCAGCTCGAGTACGAGGCCTACCTCCAGCAGCTTGCCGGCGCCACCGCCGACCACGCGGAAGGCCTGGCCGCCTTCCGCGAGAAGCGGCACCCTCGATTCACGGGCGAGTGAGCGCGGCTTGACGTGGAGTGATCGACTCGCTAGGTTGAGCACCTAACGAACGTTAGGTAGGCGATGCTCGAGACACCCCGTCGGCGCGAGATCGAGGACGCGGCATCCACGCTCTTCCGCGAGCGCGGATACAGCGCCACTAGCGTGCGAGATATCGCCAACGCCCTCGAGATCCGGGGACCGAGCCTCTACGCCCACGTGACTTCCAAGGAGGATGTGCTGTGGGCGATCGTGGATCGTGCCGCCACCCGCTTCGAGCGGGCTGCCGATGCCGCGACCACCACCATTCCGGCCGACCCGGTGACCCGCCTTGCCGCGCTCGTGCGCGCTCATGTGGAGGTCATCGCGTCCGATCCGGGTGAAGCCAGCGTGTTCGTCGCCGAGTGGCGGCACCTCTCGCCGGATCGCCGGGCGGAGATCCTCGAGCGCCGGGATGCCTACGAGCGACGCTTCCGGACAGCGATCGCCGACGGCATGTCCGACGGCAGCTTCACGCTCACGGATCCCGCGCTGGCGGCAGCGTTCCTGCTCTCAGCGCTCAACGGCATCGCCACCTGGTACGACCCCGCGGGTCGCCTGGCCGTCGACCGGATCGCCGATCACTACGCCGACCTCGCCGTGCGCTCCCTCACGGAGGCCCCCCGATGACCGACCCGATCAGCCTCGACCCCATCCTCCCGCCTCGCGAGCGATCCCGCCTGGCGTTCAACGAGGAGCTGCCGCACGACGAGCGATATCAGCACTTCGTCGACCACGTCCAGGCCGGGGGCAAGATCGAGGCCACCGACTGGATGCCCGAGGAGTACCGGACGGCCGTCCTCCGCTTCGTGGAGATGCACGCGAACAGCGAGCTCATGGGCGTCCTCCCGGAACGCGAGTGGATCATGCGTGCCCCCACCCTTCGACGGAAGCTGGCGCTCACCGCCAAGGTCCAGGACGAGGTCGGCCACGCGCAGCTCCTGTACCGGGTGGCCGAGGACCTGGGCAAGCCGCGCTCGGCGATGGTCGAGGACCTGCTGGCCGGTCGGACGAAGTTCCACAACGTGTTCCACTACCCGACCAGGACGTGGGCGGACGTGGGCATCATCGCGTGGCTCGTGGACGCGGCCGCGATCGTCGCCCAGCAGGCTCTGCGTGACAGCAGCTACGCCCCGTACGCGCGGACGATGCGCAAGATCTGCTGGGAGGAATCGGTCCACATCATGCACGGCCGCGACGTGGTGGTGACGATGGTGAACGGGACCCGGACCCAGCGCGCGATGATCCAGGAAGCACTCGATCGATGGTGGGGTCCGTTGATGCAGATGCACGGACCGCGGTCGGATCGGGCCAAGGACCGCGACATCTACTGGCGCATCAAGGCCAAGACCTCCGAGGAGCTGCGACAGGAATTCCTCTCGATCTATGTGCCCCGGATCCGGGAGCTGGGCCTCACCCTCCCCGATCCCGATCTGCGACACGACCCGGCCGCCGACGCCTGGACGTACACCGAGCCTGACTGGGACGAGCTGCGGACGGTGGTGACCAACCACGGTCCGATGTCCCAGGCGCGGATCGCATTCCGACAGCAGAACTGGGACGCGGGCGCCTGGGTCAGGGACACGGTTCTCGCCGCCCATGAGCCGGCCGCATGACGGACTCGCCCCCGGTCGACCGCCCCGTCGACGACACGACGCCCGGCCTGGAGCCGTGGGAGGTGTTCCAGCAGGAGAAGGAAGGCGGGCCGATGCGGCACGGCGGCTCCGTGCTGGCGCCCGACGCCGTCCTCGCCGTCCACTACGCACGGGAGTTCTATGGCCGGCGCCAGGAGAGCGTTCGGCTGTGGGTCGTCCGGCGTGCGGACATCCACGATCTCGACGACGCGGACCTCCTGTCGCCACCCCTGGATCGGTCGTTCAAGAAGCCCGGCGGCTATGTAATGCGCGACAAGCTGGCCGCCGCGCGCCAGCGGTCGGGCGAGGCGAAGCCCCGGGCCACGTCCCGCGGCCACGACACGACGGGTCGCTCCAGCCGATGACCCCGCCCAGCCTGACCGAGCCGCTTCGGCCGGCGACGAAGCACGCGCTGGAGCTGCTGCTCCTGGCCATGGCCGACGACGAGTTCGTCATCGGGTTCACCGATTCCGAGTGGACGGGAATCGCCCCGATGCTCGAGGAAGACGTGGCGATGAGCTCGCTTGCCCAGGACGAGCTGGGTCATGCCCAGGCGCTCTACCGCCTGCTCGCAGAGCTGGTCGAGGACGGCCGCGACGCCGACGCGTTCGCCTACGATCGGCCGCCGGAGGGCTCCTATCACGCCCGCCTGCTGGATCACCCGCGCGGTGACTGGGCCAACACGATCGCCCGGCGCTACCTGTACGAAACGGCGGACGACGTGCGACTCGAGGCGCTTTCGGACGGCGGCTGGCGGCCGCTGGCGGACCTGGTGGCCAAGGTGCGGCGCGAAGAGCGCTACCACCTCATGCACATCGCCGCCTGGCTCGAGCGGTTGGCCGAGCGCTCGGGCGAGCCCCGGGAGCGCCTGGTCGCGGCCCTGGAGAAGCTCGGTACCGATGCAGCCACGGTGCTGGCGCCGTTGCCGCGCGACGAGGTCCTGGTCCGCGACGGGATCCTCGCAGCCCCCTTCACGGAGCTTGACCGACGCTGGCGGGAGCGCCTGCAGCCCGTCTTCGACCGCCTGCGCCTGCCCATGCCCGCCGAGCTTTCCGAGCCGATTCGCGCGCGGGCCGATCACTCGGAAGCCTTCCGCCGGCTCCACGATGAGTTCAACGCCGTGCGCCGGATCGATCGGGTCGCGACATGGTGACCCTCGCCGCCGGCCCGGGGCTGGACGAGGCGGCCATACGCGCGGCCCTCGCCGAGGTGCCGGACCCGGAGATCCCCGTGCTCTCGGTGGTGGATCTCGGGCTCGTCCATGGGATCGCGATCGAGCCTGACCGGATCGGCGTCGAGCTGCTACCCACGTTCGTCGGCTGCCCGGCCCTCGACGTCATCCGCGGGGCGGTCGAAGAGCGCCTGGCGTCGTTCGGCGTTCCCGTCGAGGTGTCGTTCACGTGGCACGAGCCGTGGACCTCGGACCGGATCACACCGGACGGCCGTCGCCGGCTGCGCGAATCAGGGTTTGCGCCGCCGTCCCCGCTCGGTGAGGGCTCGCCGATCGCGCTCGACGTCCCCGTTCCGTGCCCGATCTGTGGCTCGCGACGAACGATCCTCGAGAACGCCTTCGGACCGACCCAGTGCCGGACGATCCGCTACTGCACGGCATGCCGCCAGCCGTTCGAGGCGTTCAAGGCGGTGTGACCGAGCTCATCGGGATCGTGGGGGCGGGCACGATGGGCGCCGGGATCGCCCAGGTCGCAATCGAGCACGGCCATGAGGTCGTGCTGCACGACGTCGATCCGCCGACGCTCGAACAGGCCCACTCGCGGATCCGGGACGGCCTCGGCCGACGGGCGGCGAAGCTCGAGCTCGATGCGGACTCGATCGACGATTGGGTCTCGGGGCGTCTGGAGCAGCTCCACCACGCGGAGACCCTGGATGCGGTCGCGGCGGAGGCGGATGTGGTGATCGAGGCAGCCTTGGAAGACCTCGAGCTCAAGCAGGCGATCTTCCGCACCCTCGATCGCGAGACCGCGGAACGACCCGGCGTGCTCCTCGCGACCAACACATCGGCCCTGTCGGTGGCGGCGATTGCCGGTGCCACGGCGCGCCCCGAACGGGTGCTCGGGCTGCACTTCTTCAATCCCGCACAGGCGATGAAGCTGGTCGAGGTCGTGACCCACGCGGCCACCGATCCCGAGTCTGCCGCCATGGCCACCCGCCTCGTCGCCGGCTGGGACAAGGTACCGGTCCAGTGCACCGACTCCCCAGGGTTCATCGTCAATCGCGTCAACCGGCCGTTCACGCTGGAGGCGCTCCGGATGCTGGAAGCGGGCGAGGCGACGATTGTCACGGTCGACGAAGCCCTCCGAGCCAGCGGGTTCCCGATGGGTCCGTTCGAGCTGATGGACCTGATCGGTATCGACGTCAACCTGGCCGCGGCCCGTGGTGTCTGGGACGGGCTCGGACAACCGGATCGGCTTCGTCCGTCGTCGATCCAGGAGCGCCTGGTGGACGCCGAGCAGTACGGCCGCAAGACCGGGATTGGCTTCTATCGTTATCGGGACGGCCGGCAGGATGCATCGTCCGGAGCGTTCGCGCAGGACGTCGTCAGCGCCATCGGCGCGGACGAGATCGTCGGCCGGATCGTCCTGGCCGTGGTCAACGAGGCATACATCGCCGCCGGCGAAGGGGTCGCGGCATCGCCCGACATCGACCTCGCGCTGCGGCTCGGGGCCGGGCATCCGTACGGTCCGTTCGAGTGGACGGCGTCACGTGGGGTCCGGATCGTCCTGTCCGATCTCGAGCAACTCGCGGAGCGTGTCGGCGACCGCTTCCAGCCGGCCACTGCCCTCCGTGCCGCAGCCGAGGGCTGCTGCTAGCCGGGTCCGAAGCGGGCCTCGGCCTACAATCGAGCCATGGTTCGAGACGCTCGTCGGCAGGTCCGGGAAGCCTGGATCATCGATGCCGTCCGCACGCCCGTCGGGCGATATGGTGGCGCGCTGGCGGCCGTGCGTCCGGACGACCTGGCCGCGATCGTGATCTCGGCGCTCGTCGAGCGCACGTCGATCGACCCGTCGGTCATCGAGGACGTCATCCTGGGCTGCGCGAACCAGGCCGGCGAAGACAACCGGAACGTGGCCCGGATGGCCCTGCTCCTGGCCGGGCTCCCGGTCGAGGTGGCCGGGCAGACCGTGAACCGCCTGTGCGGGTCCGGACTCCAGGCGATCAATACCGCCGCGCAGGCGATCGCCTATGGCGACGGCGACGTGTTCATCGCCGGCGGGGTGGAGTCGATGACGCGTGCCCCGTACGTGATGGCCAAGCCGGACACGGCGTTCGATCGCGGCGATCGCCAGGCCTACGACACGACCCTCGGCTGGCGGTTCGTCAACCCGAAGCTGGCGGCGATGCACTACCCGTATTCGATGGGCGAGACGGCCGAGAACGTGGCCGAGCGGTGGGAGGTCGGCCGCGACCTCCAGGATTCGTTCGCGCTCGAGTCGCACCGGCGGGCGGTCGCGGCGATCGAGGACGGCCGCTTCGACGCCCAGGTCGTCCCGGTCACGGTGTCACAGCGGAAGGGCGAGCCGATCGTCGTGAGGCGCGATGAGCACCCGCGCGCGGACACGTCCGTGGAGGCGCTGGGGAAGCTGCGGCCGGCGTTCCGCGACGGCGGCACGGTGACCGCCGGAAATTCGTCCGGCATCAACGATGGCGCGTCCGCGGTGCTGGTGGTGGAGGCGGCCCGGGCGCGCGCGCTCGGCCTGCGCCCGATGGCCCGTGTGCTCGCCACCGCCGTGGCCGGTGTGGACCCGGCGATCATGGGCGTGGGTCCTGTGCCGGCGAGCCGGAAGGCGCTGGAGCGGGCGGGGATCGGCGTCGCCGACCTGGACCTCGTCGAGCTCAACGAGGCGTTCGCCTCGCAGTCCCTGGTTTCGATCGACGAGCTCGGCCTGGATCGATCCAAGGTCAACGTCAACGGCGGTGCGATCGCCCTCGGACATCCCCTCGGCGCGTCCGGCGGGCGGCTGATGACGATGCTCGTCCACGAGCTGGGCCGAACCGGGGGCCGATACGGCCTGGCGACGATGTGTATCGGCGTGGGGCAGGGGATCGCGACCGTCGTCGAGCGCCTCGACGGATAGCCGGGCGCCGGGACCCATGCGATTTCGGCGGCGGTCCTTGTCGAAACTCGTTGACGTGCGTACGATTGACTCATCGCGATCGATGTCCGTTCGCGCGAAACTGTCACGGAACCGCCTCCCGAGGAGGACCGAACCGAGATGATCGACGGCCAGCCGACCGTCCTGTCGCTCACCGACGCTGCGGCCACGAAATTCAAGGAGATCACGGCCGCGGAGGCCAGCCCCGAGGTCGGGCTCCGCGTGTACGTCTACAGCGGCGGTTGCTCCGGCTATCGCTACGGGATGATGGTCGAGGACGCGCCGACGGCCGACGACAAGCTGTTCGAGACCCAGGGCGTCAAGGTCTATGTCGACACCAACAGCGTCGACCTCCTGACGGGGTCGCAGATCGACTATGTCGATACCCTGATGGGCGCCGGGTTCACGGTGAACAACCCGAACGCGGTGGCGGCCTGTGGATGCGGATCCAGCTTCCGCACCGCGGATGACTCGGGGAGCCCGCGCTCCTGCGCCCACTGACGCAACCCTTCTCACGACGACACGTGAAGCCGCCGGGCGACCGGCGGCTTCTCGATTCCGACACCGCCTAGACTCGGCGTCAGCGATGGAGATTCCACTGTTCCCCCTGCGCACGGTGCTGTGCCCGGGCGTGGCTCTTCCGCTCCACATCTTCGAGCCGCGCTACAAGCTGATGGTCGATCGTTGTCTCGAGGACAACTCGCCCTTTGGCGTGGTCTACATCCGCGACGGCCACGAGGTCGGCGCGGGCGAGCTGTCGGTGGCGGCGATCGGCTCCGTGGCCACGATCCGCGAAGCGGGACGCTATCCGGACGGGCGCTTCGACCTGCTCGTGGTCGGGACGGGTCGGTTCGCGATCGAATCCGTGGACACCGACCGGGAGCCCTATCTCACCGCGACCGTCATCGAGCTGAACGATGACGTCGGAGACTCGGAGCGAGCCGCGAAGCTGGCCAACCGGACGATGCGCCGGTTCGTGACCTACCTCCGGCTCCTCCGGCCCGGTGAGGGCGAGACGGGCGAGGAGATCGACGTCCGGGTGGAGGTCGATGCGGCCGAGGACGCGGCAGAAGACGCGGAGGAGGCGGCGCCGATCGAAGGCAGCGAGGAGCCGAGCGGGGCGCGTCGCCGGCTGCTCATCCCGGACGATCCGACGACACTGTCCTACCTGCTGGCGGGGATCGTCCAGATCGAGCTGCCGCGTCGGCAGGCACTGCTGGAAGCCGAGACGACCGAGGAGCGGCTCGAGCTGATCGACCGCCTCCTCGACCGCGAGCTGTGGCTCCTCCGTCGTCGGTTGCGGCTGTTCAATCCGGCGGCGGATGTCGCCACCCAGCGGCGCAGCTGAAGGTCGCTACTCGGAGTAGCGCTCCTCCTTCCACGGATCGGCGTCGTTGTTGTAGCCGTAGCGCTCCCAGAAACCCAGCCGGTCATCGGTCAGGAACTCCAGGCCGCGGATCCACTTCGCGCTCTTCCAGAAGTAGCGCTTGGGGACGATCAGGCGGAGCGGATACCCATGCTCGGGCTCGAGCGGCTCGCCACCATACGTGTCGGCGAGGAGCACGTCGTCATCGTCGAGCACGCTGAGCGGCATGTTCGCGGTATAGCCCTGTTCGCTGTGCGCGACCACGAACCTGGCCGATGAGCGGACCTGGGCGAGGCGAAGGATCTCCTGGATGGGGACGCCGTCCCAGTCGGTGTCCAGCTTCGTCCAGCGGGTCACGCAGTGGATATCCGTGTGCACGGACTTCCGTGGCAGCTCCTTGAATTGCTGCCACGTGAGGGTGAACGGCGAGTCGACCTCACCCCAGACCCGGAAGTCCCAGGTCGCGAGGTCCGTGTGCGGCACGGAGCCGTAGTGGAGGACCGGGAATTTCTCGGTCCGGTACTGACCGGGCGGAATGCGCACGGCCAGGGCTGGGTCCTGCTCGCGGTTGCCGAAGAGTCGTTCGAACATCGGGTTTCCTGCGCACGGATTGGCCGTCCGATCGTACCGCCCGGACCGATCGGGCGGATGTCGCGCCGATGACGGCGCCCGATGAACGGCGATCCCGATGCGCTAGCCTTCCCGGCGATGGTTGCGTCGTCGGACCAGCTGCAGCAACGGCGGCTCGTCATCGTGATGCCCGCCTACAACGCGGCCCAGACGCTCGAGCGGACGTACGCCGACATTCCCCACGGCCAGGTCGAGCGGATCATCCTCGTCGACGACGTGTCGCGGGACGAGACCGTCGACATCGCTCGCCAGCTCGGGCTGGACGTGATCATCCATCCCCAGAACCGCGGTTACGGCGGCAACCAGAAGACTTGTTACGACGCCGCGCTCGAGGCAGGAGCCGACCTCGTGGTCATGCTCCACCCGGATTACCAGTACGACGCGACGCGCATCCCCGACCTCGTGGCACCGATCGCCCGCGGTGAGATGGACCTCATGCTCGGCAGCCGATTCCTGGGCGACCCGCTGGCGGGTGGGATGCCGAAGTGGAAGTGGATCGCCAACCGATTCCTGACCACCGTCGAGAACCTCGCCTTCGGTCTTCGCCTGTCCGAGTATCACACCGGGCTGCGGGCCTACAGCCGCCAGCTCCTCGAGCTGATCCCGTACCACCTCAACAGCGACGGCTTTGGCTTCGACCAGGAGCTGATCGCCCAGGTGGTGGCCGCCGGGATGGGTGGTCGGATCGGCGAGATCGCGGTTCCCACGCGCTACTTCTCCGAGGCCAGCTCGGTCGGCTTCCGGCGGAGCGTGATCTACGGCCTGATGACGCTCCGGGTGGTCGCGAGGTTCGTGCTCCACCGGATGCGGCTCCGGCGATCCCCGAAGCTCACGGCGAGGCGTCCAACCTCTTGAATCGGTCCCTGGGCACCCTCGCCCGGGCCGGCCTCGGCATCGCGGTGTCGGTGGTTGCCCTGTACCTGGTCCTGCGCTCGGTGGACCTGGCCAGGGCATGGGAGGTCCTGCGCTCGGCGGCACCGGGCTGGATCGCGGTGATGCTCCTGCTCGTGCTCCTCGACGTCAGCGCTCGCGGTCTCCGCTGGCAATGGCTGCTGCGGCCGATCGCGCACGTGCCGTACCGGCGCGTCCTGGGCTACACGTTCATGGGCTATCTCGCCAACAACGTGCTCCCGGCGCGACTCGGGGAGCTGGTGCGGAGCCATGCGCTCGGCCAGGGCGAGGGGCTCAGCCGGACCACCGTGCTCGGGACCGTGGTCGTGGAGCGGGTGATCGACACGGCGATCGTGGTCGGGATCGCGGCCGTGTCCATCCTCGTGCTCAGTGTCCGCGGGGTCCTCGCGAGCGCCGTGCTGCTGGGCTTCGCGTTCGTCGGGCTGCTCGTGGTCGCGCTGGCGGTGGGGGTCGCCGCCCATCGGCTCCCCGGCATGCGTCGGATCACCGCCTTCGCCGAGCGCTGGCCGCGGGTGGTGGAGCTTGCCCGCCGTCTCCGCGAGGGTCTGTCCGTCGCCGGGCGGCCGTCGACCGTTGCCGGG
Source organism: Candidatus Limnocylindrales bacterium (assembly GCA_036555445.1). GTDB lineage: Bacteria > Chloroflexota > Limnocylindria > Limnocylindrales > CSP1-4 > DATBLH01. Next base: position 37,708 of record DATBLH010000037.1, on the reverse strand, counting down.
GCGGCGGCGATCGGCCTCGTGGCCTGGTCGGCGTCGATCGGCACCTTCCTGGTCGGCGGTCAGGCACTCGGGATCGAGCTCAGCCTGAGCCAGGCCGCCCTCCTCAGCTCGGGCGTGTCGCTGGCGACGATCGTGCCCTCCGGCCCCGGCTACCTGGGAACATTCGAGCTCACGGCTGCGAGCATCGCCGGCCTGTTCGGTGTGGGCTCGGATGCGGGCTTTGCGCTCGCGGTCCTCGTCCATGCTGCGATCGTCGTCGTCACGTCGGTGGGCGGGCTCGTCGCCTTCCTCCGGCTCCGCGGCCGAACCGGCGACGCACCATCCGGGACGCGAAACGAGGGCCCGTCGACTGACGGACCCTCGTAAGGCCGCGCGTGCGCGCGAGCTAGTCGATCACGCTACTTGATCACGCCCTGGGCCTTGAGCCACGTGGACGCGACGTCCTTGATGTCCTTGTGGTCGACGGCCACTTCCTTGTACAGCTCGCCAAGGGTCGGTGTGTCGATCTTCGCGGACACGTCGTCCAGGAGCTTCTGGAACGCGGCCTTGTCGCCGACCTGGTTGAGGATGTCGTTGCGAATGATCGGAGCGATGTTCTCGGCAGGCTGGGTCTTCTTGTCGTCCTCGAGGCGCACCCAGCCCTCGGTGATGATCAGCGGGTCGGTGGAGCACAGCTCCGCGACATCGATCGTGCCCGCCTTCAGCGCGTCGGCCATTGGCGTGCTGCACGCGTCGAGGAGCGTCAGGTCGAGCGTCTCGGTGTCGATCCCGTAGGCGTCCTTGAGGGCGCCGGCGCAGATCGGGTTGGTGGGGCAGTCGGTCGCGAGCCCCCACTTGAGGTCACCGGCGACGGCGGTGAGATCGCTCCACGTCGCCAGACTGTGCTCGTCGGCGGTCTCCTTGCGCACGACCAGCGCGTTCGTGTCCTCTCCGGGCGTGTAGCCGAGGACGGTGATCCCGCCACCCTTGGTTGCGAGGATCGCCTGGAGCAACTGCTTGTTCGTGTCCGCGCTGTTCGTCTGCTTGCCGGGATCGAGCTTGCCCAGACCGCTGCCGAGGTACTCGGGCTTCATGTGGATCTGCCCGCTCTCGATGGCGGCGTTGGTGACGTCGCGCGTCCCGAGGCCGATGCCGGCCCGGTCGACCGTGTAGCCGTTGGCCTCGAGGACCTGGGCGTACACCTCCGCGACCACGCGGGCTTCATCGAATCCGTCCGATCCGATCTTGATGGTCGGCTTGCTGCCCCCACCCGTCGTGCAGGCGCTCAGCAGCACCAGCAGCGACGCCCCGAGGGCGAGCGTGCGGGACAACCGCATTGGGTCCTCCTCATCTACCTCGCGCCGGGCCGGCGCGATATCGGCCGACCTTAGCACGGAAAGACGACGCAACCGTGTCAGGTTCTCGACGGTCGGATCAGCTGCTGGAAGCCCCCGCGCGAGCCGGTTGCGACGTCCCCTCAAGGGCCGCCGAGCGAAGGCCGGGGGAGGTCAGCGCCCGTTGCGCGGCGGCGAATGCGAGCTCCACGACGGCGAACATCGCGGCCACCAGGATCACCCCCGCAAACATCATCGGATAGTCGCGCTGCGCATAGCCCTCGACCAGGTAGCGGCCGAGCCCCGGTCCCCCGAACACGGCGGCCAGGGTCGCCGTCGCGATGATCTGGGCGGCCCCGGAGCGGATGCCGCCGGAGATCACGGGCAGCGCCACGGGGACCTCCACGCGGGTCAGCACCTCGGAAGGTCGCATTCCCATCGCCCGTCCGGCCTCGACGATGTCGCGGTCGACCTCGCTAACACCGGCGTAGGTGTTCACGAGGATCGGCGGGATCGCCAGGATGACGAGGCCGACGAGGGCCGGATAGACCTTGAAGCCGAGGTCGCTGTCGATCGCGGCGGTGACCGGGATGACCAGTCCCATGACCGCAAACGTGGGCAACGCCCGCCCGAGGTTCGCGAGGTTGATCGCCAGGGTGGCCCCGCGACCGGTATGCCCGACGAGGAGGCCCACCGGCAACGCGATGGCCATCGCCACCACGAGCGCACCTCCGGACACCGCGGCATGCTCGAGGAGGCGGCTGGGCACACCCGCGGGTCCCTGCCAGTGATCTGGTTCCAGGAACCAGGCGACGATCCCGGCGAGGAGGTCCATCAGGCGGTGACCCCGCGGGTCTCGAGGCGAGGCCGGCTCCATGGGGTCAGTCGTCGCTGGACGGCGACCAGGATCACGTCCACCGCCACCGCCAGCAGGATCGATGGCAGGGCGCCGGCGAAGATCTCGGTGGGGAATCGGTGCCGGTGACCGGCGAAGATGAAGAAGCCGAGCCCACCGAAGGCGTCACCGAGGATCCCCGAGATCGTCACCAGGCCGATGGTGGACACGGTTGCGAGGCGCAGCCCGGCGACGACCAGCGGGGTGGCCAGGGGCAGCTCCACCGACCAGAACCGCCGGCCCCTGGTGTAGCCCATGCCGTCGGCAGCCTCCAGGACGTCGGCCGGGACCGAGTCGAAGCCGGCCACGATGTTGCGGACGAAGATCAGCAGCGTGTACAGGACGAGTGGCACCTCGGCTGTCACCACGGACAAGCCGGTGACCGGAACGAACAGGGGGAACAGGGCGAGACTCGGGATCGTGTACAGGACCCCGGCGATGGCCGTGACCGGGGCATAGACGGACCGGCGCCGGATCGACCACAGCGCAAGCCCGAACGCGATCAGGAACCCGACGCCGACGGCGATGATCGTCAGGTAGAGATGCTGGACGGTCCGGCCCGCAATCTCGTCCAGGTGGTCGCCGATCCAGGCCCAGTCGATCATGGCCCGTGCGCTGCGCGCGAGCTCACGCGCCGACCTCCTCGAGCGCCGGCTGGAACGAGCTGTCGCCGGCCGTCTCTCGCATCCGCTCGGCGATCATCTCGACGGTCACGAGGCCCTGCGCACGACCGGCACGATCGACCACGATGCCGGCCTGGACGTCGGCGTCGAGGAGGAGGGACAGGGCGTCCTTGAGCGTGGTCCGGCGGTTGAGCAGCGGCGACATCGGGATCGCGAGCTCCTCGGAAACCGGCCCGTCTTCCGGGATCCGGTCCTTGTGGACCCAGCCCACCGGCCGGTCGCCGTCGTCGAGCAGGAGCAGGAAGCCGAACGGGTTGGCGATGGCCTCGCGTCGGACGTCGGCACCGCGAGCACCGACCTTGGCGTTCACCAGCGGCATCAGCTCGAGGTCAGCGACTCGCGACAGCGACAGCCGTTTGAGGCCACGATCCACGCCCACGAACCGAGCCACGAATTCCGATGCCGGCTTGGCCAGGATCTCGTCCGGCGGGCCGAACTGGGCCAGCAGGCCGCCCACCTGGAGGACGGCCACCAGGTCGCCCATCTTGATCGCCTCGTCGATGTCGTGGGTGACAAACAGGATCGTCTTGGCCAGGTCCTCCTGGAGCCGGAGGAACTCGTTCTGGAGCCGCTCTCGAACGATGGGGTCGACCGCCCCGAACGGCTCGTCCATGAGCATGATCGGTGGGTCTGCGGCCAGCGCCCGGGCAACCCCCACGCGCTGCCGCTCGCCACCCGAGAGTTGCGACGGATACCGCTGTCCATACCGAGCGGGGTCGAGGCCGACCAGCGCCAGCAGCTCGTCCGCACGCTTCCGTTGTTGCTCCTTGGAGCGGCCCAGGAGTCGGGGAACCGTGGCCACGTTCTCAGCGATCGTCTGGTGGGGGAACAGGCCGACCTGCTGGATGACGTAACCGATCGATCGCCGGAGTTCGGTGACGCTGCGGGTGGCGATGTCGACGTCGTCGATGAGGATCCGGCCCGACGTGGGCTCGATCAGCCGGTTGACCATCTTGAGCGAGGTGGTCTTTCCGCACCCCGACGGGCCGACGAGAACACAGATCTTGCCCGCCGGCACCGTGAACGACAAGTCGTTGACGGCACCCGGAACCGGCTCGCCCTTGCGGGTCTGCCCGTAGACCTTGGTGACGTGCTCGAACTCGACGGTTGCGGCGGCCGAACCCATCCTCCCGAACCCTACACCGCGGCGCCCACTCGCTCGATGACCGGCGTGCGACGGCTGGGCGCGGCGTCAGCCGGGGTCGACCAGCGGCTTGACCTCGCCGATGAACCGCTCCAAGGTCTCCACGTCGTACGGCGCGGGCTGTTCGGTGATCACCGTCCGGAAGCCCAACTCGACATAGGGCCGGAGCCGGTCGGCGATCTCCTGTGGCGACCCGTTCCAGAACGTGTCGTCATCGGCGACGTGGTCCATCGGTGTCCGGTTGTGGGCCATGGCCTCGTGCCAGACGCGATCGGCTTCCGCCCGCGTGTCGCGGATGGTCAGCTTGACGCCCAGCGTGAACTCGATCTCGGACACGTCACGACCCACGGCGCGGCAGTGCTCGTGGAGGACGTCCACCTTGTGGGCCATCTTCTCGAGCGAGCCCATCGCGTTCCACATGTCCGCGTAGCGGGCCACGGTGCGCAGGGTCTTCTTTTCGCCCGAGCCGCCGATCATGATCGGGAGACGTGACTGGAGCGGGCGCGGCAGCACCCGCAGCTGGTCGAACGCATAGCGCCCGCCCGGCGGCGACGTGTACTGCTCGCCATCGAGGACGGCGCGACAGGCCGCAACCGCCTGGTCCAGCCAATCCAGGCGCTCTCCGAACCCGGATCCGAACTCGATCCCGTAGGCCCGGTGTTCGGGTTCCATCCAGGCGCCACCGACACCGAGGATCGCCCGGCCGCCCGAGATGTGATCGAGGGTCGTGGCGGTCTTGGCGACCAGTCCCGGGTTGCGGAAGGTGTTCGCGCCCACGAGCAGGCCCAGGCGGGTGTGCTTCGTGGCCATCGCCGCGGCGGACAGGCTGTTCCAGCCTTCGTAGATCGGCTGGTATGGGTCGCCGAAGATGGCGTACAGGTGGTCCCACGCCCAGAGATGGTCGTAGCCCAGCCGATCCACACGCTGGACGGCGTCGAGGTACGACGGCCAGTCCGTGGCCTGGTTCCAGAGCAGGATGCCGAGCTTCAAATCAGTCATGTCCTGATCCTCGCACGTTAGACGGGAAGCGTGGCGATGTCCTGCTCCACGATCTCGCGGTCATCTGCCTCGTCGACCGCCTCGAGGGCCTGCTCCGCCAGCGATTTCCAGCGCGTGGCCGCGTCGCGATCGCCGGCTACGGCCGATGCCCGGGCGAGAGCCTCGTAGGCGGACGCGAGTCTCCAGCCGCCCAGGCCATGCCCCTCGACGATCGCCAGGCAGCGGCGCGCGTGATGGAGCGCGGGCTCGCCGCGGCCCAGGGTGGCGTAGACGCGCGAGACCTGCCACTCGCCGATCGCGAGGTTCGAGGCGTCGCCGACCTCGCCCCAGTGGTAGCGCGAGGCATGGGCCGCGTGGACCAGCTCGTCGTCCTGTGCCGGCGTGCGGTCGGCCGTCTCGAGCAGGCTCCAGACGTGGTTGAACAAGCCGACCGCCAGGCTGCGACGGGTCGCGTCGTCGACCTCTGGCCGACCGGGCGGCGTGGACATCGTGGGCTCCTTTCTTCGGGTGAGCTGGGCGAGGTGGTGGAGGACGCGCTGGAGGCGATGGGTCCTGGCCTCGACTCGGGCGCGGTGAGTCGCGAGGATCGTGGCGCGTCGCTCCGGATCGTCCGTCGCCAGGACCTCCCGGATGCTGTCGAGCGGTAGTTCCAGCTCCCGCAGCCGGGCGATCGTGCGTGCCGGGTCGAGCTGCGTCCACCGATAGCTGCGATAGCCGGTCTCCGGGTCGATCCGGGCGGGTCGCAGGAGATCGAGCTCGTCGTAGTGCCGAAGGGCGCCGATCGACAGTCCGCTCAGCCGAGCGAAGCGGCCGATCGGGAGCAGGTCATCGCGCGCGGGCTGGTCCATTGGCGCCCATCCTGGAGTCTGTTCCTGGTCGAGAGTCAAGCCCGCGCCCGCGCTTGAGCCCTCGCCCGCGGCTGAGCCCTCGCCCGCGGCTGAGCCCTCGCCCGCGCTTGAGCCCTCGCCCGCGGCTGAGTCCTCGCCCGCGCTTGAGCCCTCGCCCGCGGCTGAGCGCTCGCCCGCGGCTGAGCCCTCGCCCGCGCTTGAGCGGCGGTGTGCGTTTGCTGCACGCCCTGGCAGGTCAGCAGGCGCTCCCTCGCCAACGTGTGCATCGGGTGCACCAGGCGGCGCCGGAGCGATCGAGTCCCGGCCGTCGTCCTCCAGAGCGTGCGTCCGTCGCACGCGCGCGGCTGAGGCGTCGTCCGCGGCTCATGCGGCACGCGCACGTAACGTCGCCCGGCGTCGCCTCGCGACCCTTCCCCGATGCACCCGGCGCATCGAACGAGCCTGCAGCGCACCAAACGATGCGCCCGGTGCATGGATCGGGGCGCGCCGAGCGGCTCGTTCGACCGTTCATGCCGCCGGCGCATGGATCTGGGGCGCGCCGAGCGGCTCGTTCGACCGTTCATGCGCCTGCTGCATGGGCACGGAGGTGGCGCGAGGGTCAGGCGTTGTCGAGCTCGCGGGAGATGGCACGCAGGATGAACCGGGCCGCCTCGGCGCTCTTGCCGCCCAGCTTCTGACCCTCGTCCTGCTCGAGCGCGCGCATCAGGTCGGCGAGATAGAGGTCCAGGTTGTCCGTCCGCCGCAGGACGCCGTCGGCGAAGGCCTGCTCCAGGGCGGCCACCGCCTCCCGGGCGTTGTCCACGGCGTGGCCCTTCGCCTCCATGCGCTCCCGGAACGCCGCCCGCGCAGCCTCGGCCGCCGGCCCCTCGCTGCTCAACGCGCGCGCCCGGTGAGGCGGGCAACCACCCCGGATCTCGTCCGCCGCCTGGCCGTCCGCCGGGCGACAGGTGTCGTGACGCTCGCCTCGTCGCGGTTCGCGCGCCACTCCGTCTCGAGCAGGCTCATCGTCAGCTCGTCCCACCAGCGGCCGTCGCGCCAGATCGCCTCCCGGGCGCGACCCTCCACCATGAACCCGCACGAGAGGTAGGAGCGGATCGCCCGCTCGTTGAACTCGAACACGGCGAGGGCGATCCGGTGGAGGCCCAGCGTCTCGAACCCGTGGCGGAGCATCAGCTGCGTCGCCTCCGTGCCATAGCCGTGGCCCCAGGCGTCCTTCTCGCCGATCGTGATGTGGTACATCGCGCTGCCGTTGTCGCCGTCCATCTGGCTGAACGCACAGCTCCCGATGAGCCTCCCGGTCTCGCGGACGTGGACGGCCATCGCCAGTGAGTCCCGCCCGAGGACCCGGGCATCGAAGAAGCGGTCGATCTCCTCGCTCCGCATCGGTCCGTCCTGGTAGCGGGTGAGGCGAGCAACCTCGGGGTCGGCATACCAGCGTCGGAATGCCCGGACATTGGCCGGTGCATGCCGCCGCAGCTCGACCAGATCGCCGACCAGCGTCTCGGGGAACCAGGGGCCACGGGGCATCGCTCGGGCACGGTATACCATCGCCGCCATGCGCCGCTGGAGCGAGGTCGCGGAGCGCGTTGCGGCGACGACCCGGACATCCGAGAAGACCGCGATCCTGGCCGAATACCTCCGCTCGCTCGACCCCGACGAGCTCCGAATCGCGTCAGTCTTCCTGACCGGGCGGGCATTCCCGGAGGCGGACCAGCGAGCCACCGGTCTCGGCTGGGCCGCCGTGGGGACCACCGTGACCGACCTGGCCGGCGTTCCCCGGGGAGCCCTCGGCGAGGCCTACGATCGCTCGTCCGACATCGGCACTGCCGTCGCCGACGTCCTCTCCACCGCGGCCCACCAGCCGGACGCGGCAACGTCGCCGCGGCTGCCCGAGGTCGCGGCCGCGTTCGCGGCGATCGAGCAGGCCTCGGGACCGGCCCGCAAGAGCGCCGTGTTCCGCGAGCTGCTCGCGCGCTGCGATCCGTTGACCGCGAAGTACGTGGTCAAGGTCCTCGGGGGCGAGCTGCGGATCGGTCTTCGCGATGGGCTGGTCGAAGCCGCGATCGCCCGCGCGTTCGAGCGACCGCTGGACGAGGTCAAGTGGGCCGGCATGCTGACCGGCGACGTGGGCGAGACGGCCGAGCTGGCGCGAACCGGCACTCTCGATCAGGCGAGCCTCGCGCTGTTCCATCCGATCCGGTTCATGCTCGCGTCGCCGGCCGAGGACGCGGCCGAGATCGTGGGCCGGCTGGGGACGCCCGTGTGGGTCGAGGACAAGTACGACGGCATCCGCGCACAGCTCCATCGCGAGGGGGCCGAGGCGCGGCTCTACTCCCGCGACCTGCACGACATCTCGGGCCAGTTCCCAGAGGTGATCGACGCGGCCGTGGACCTCGAGTGGGACGGGATCCTGGACGGCGAGATCCTCGCCTATCGCGACGGGACCGTGCTGCCGTTCCAGTCGCTCCAGGCCCGGCTCGGGCGCAAGGCGCCCTCGGAGGCGATCCGCACCGAGATCCCGGTGATCTATGTCGCCTTCGACGCCCTCGGGCTCGGACCCGGCGGGGGCGCGCCGGTCGAGCCGCTCCTCCGCGAATCGCTGCGCGAGCGACGCCAGCGGCTCGAGGCGCTTGGACTGCCGCTCGCCGACGAGGGAGGTCGCTTTGCTCTCGCGTATCTGATCTCCGTGGACACCGAGGACGGTCTGGAAGCGGCATTCGCCGAGGCGCGCGGCCGGCGCAACGAGGGGCTCATGGTCAAGGATCCGGACAGCGGCTATTCGCCCGGACGGCGCGGCTACGGCTGGCTGAAGATGAAGAAGGCGCTGGCGACGATCGATTGCGTGGTCGTCGGCGTCGAGGTCGGCCATGGCAAGCGTCACGGCGTCCTTTCCGACTACACGTTTGCCGTACGCGACGAGGAGCAGGGCCGGCTGGTGACGATCGGGAAGGCGTACAGCGGGCTCACCGACGCCGAGATCGCCCAGATGACGCGCTGGTTCGAGGCGCACACGATCTCGCGCCACGGGCGTTTCCGGGTGGTCGAGCCGCTGGTCGTGGTGGAGGTCGCCTTCGATGTCATCGTCCGGTCGACCCGTCACCAATCCGGCTTCTCACTCCGATTCCCGAGGATCGCCCAGCTGCGCCCCGACAAGTCGCCCACGGAGATCGACACCCTGGACACGGTTCGCGCGCTGTACGAGGGACTCCAGAGCGGCGCCGAGCACCTGGTGACGGCAGGCGCCAGGAAGTAACAAAACGGCCCCGAACGGGGCCTGATCGTGCGGCTCGTGCTCGACGGAGGCCGCTAGACTGCGTTCATGGACGACTTCGGGACGGGAGGTGGAGGGGGCTACGGAAGCATCGACTTCGGTGGCCTGGGCCCGATGCGCGGAATCGGCGGCGAAGAGCAGCGCATCAACCTGACGCTGATCACCGACGCCTACATCGTCCGGGGGACCGTCATCACCCGCCAGCGCCGCGTGACCGACATCCTCAACCAGTCGGAACAGGACTTCATCGTCATCTCGGACGCGGTCCTCGACGAGTTCGGAACGCGAAGCCAGGCGGTCAAGTCCGACTACGCCCAGGTCAACCTGTCGGCCGTCCTGTTCGCCGTCGCCGACGCGCCGGTCGACCCCGTCCCCGAGCTCCGGACACCCAAGATCCCGGAGCAGGCGCTGATCTCGATCCCGCCGTTCAAGATCATCGGCCGGATCCACCTGATGCCCGAGCGCGAGCTGCGCGACGCGCTCCTGGAGCTCACCGGCCGGTTCATCCCGGTGACCGACGCGATGTATTGGTCGGAGTCGGTCGGCGAGGCGCGCAAGAGTGCCCACCTGGTCGCGTTCAACCACGCGCGGGCCCAGATCCTGGCACCGCATCGCGAGGTCGATCCGTGGGAAGGTCTCCAGCGTGGCGCCGCGGAGATCCCGCCCGAGGCCCGCGAGGAGCCGTCGGGGAGTGGCTACAGCGCAGAGCCGCCGTGGCCGGAGGCCGACCGCCGGCAGGGCTGATCACGTCCGCTGCCCGGAACGGGCGCCACCGTCAACGCTCGACCGGCAGGTCCAGGCGATCCCCCCATTCCGCCCAGCCGCCGTCGTACACGGCCACGTCGTCGTGACCGAGCAGGGCGAGGATGAACGCGAGCTTGGCGGCGGCGACCCCCGAGCCGTCATAGCACACGAGCCGTCGACCGCGGCTCACATTCGCGCGGTGGAGGATCTCGCGAAGCTCATGGCCGTCGCGCAGCGACTGGCTGCCGGGTTGGGTCATCGCGGCGACGGGGACGTTGGTCGCTCCCGGGATGTGGCCAAGGCGTCGAGCATTGCCCTCATGGCCCCGGTACTCGGCCGGGGCGCGGGCGTCGAGGAGCAGCACGTCGGGGGAGTCGAGGACCGATCGAACGTCGCTCGTCGTGAGCCGCAACCGCGGCTGGGCGCGCGGCGTGAAGGTCGCATCGGAGGGCCGGCCCTCGGCCCGCGAGATCGCGCGTGACGGGCCGCCGTCCGTCCACGCGGGATAGCCGCCGTCGAGGATGCGCGCGGAATCGAAGCCATAGACGCGCAGGCTCCACCACGCCCGCGCCGCGTACAGGCTCAGCGTGTCGTCGTAGATCACCACGGTCGTGCCATCCCCGACACCCGCGTGGGCGAGGGCGCTGGCGATCTTCTCGGGCCCGGCCAGGAGCAGCGCGTCGGTCGATTCGTCGCGCTCGCACAACTCCGCTGCCCAGTCGAGATGCGTGGCCCCGGGGATATGGCCCGCCTGCCAGGCACTGCGGCCGCTGCCGTCGGGACGCCATCGGACGTCGAGGATCCGGATCTCTGGACGCCCGATCTGCTCCGACAGCCAGTCAGCGGAAGCGAGGATCTCCGGCCGGACGAGCGCATTCACGGCGCGAACCGTGGTCGGGTCGTGACGGGCATCGCCCGTATCATAGGCGCGTGGTCGGCCCGTTCATGCCCGAGGAGGAGAAGCTGGCGGCCGTCCGGGAGGGGCTGCCGGCGACGGCCGCGGGCATCTATCTCAATACCGGGTCGGCCGGCCCGCTCCCCGCCGAGACCGCCAGGGCCATGGCGGAGGTCACGGCCGTCGAGCTCGCGACCGGGCGTGCCCACCCCGACTACCTCATGGACGGACTGCCGCGCATGGACGAGGCGCGGGCGGCGGTCGCGGCCATCGCCGGCACCACGATCGACCAGATTGCGCTCACCCATGCCTCGACCGACGGCATGAACCTGGCCACACTCGCGGCCGACTGGCACTCGGGCGACCTCGCCGTCACGAGCACGCAGGAGCATCCCGGTGGGCTGGGGCCGCTGTACGCGATGCGCGAGCGGTTCGGAGTCGAGCTCGCGTTCGTCGATCCGGACCCCGACGGCGACGACGACCGAACCGTGGCCGCATTCGACGCGGCGATCCGGCCGGGGACCCGACTGGTCTCGATCTCGCACGTCCTGTGGACGACCGGCGCCCTGATGCCGGTCCAGCGGATCGCCGCGCTCGCCCACGAGCGCGGCGCCCTGGTCGTCGTCGACGGGGCGCAGGCGATGGGGGCGATCCCGGTCAGCGTGGGCGACACCGGCGCCGACCTGTATGCGATGTCGAGCCAGAAGTGGCTCCTCGGCCCGGACGGGATGGGTGCCCTGTGGTGCTCCCCGGCCGCGCTGGAACGGACCCACTCGATGCTCGCGGGCTGGTTCTCGTTCTCGGAGATCGACGGCGCGGGCAAGGCAGTCGTCCAGCCCGATGCCCGCCGATTCCAGGTCTCGAACTATCACCGGCCGTCGGTGGTCGGGATGGCGCGATCGTGCGGCTGGCTGTCGATGTTCGTGGGGCTGGAGTGGATCCATGCCCGTGCGCGCGCACTCGCCCGGCGGACCCGCGACCTCCTGGTCGAGATCGACGGGGTCGAGCTGCTGACCCCGGCCGACCGCATGGCCACCCTGATCACGTTCCGGATCGCCGGCTGGGAGGCCCAGGCGGCCCTCGACGAGCTGGGAGCGCGCGCGTTCGCGATCGCGCGGACCATCCCGCAACTCGATGCGCTCCGCATCAGCATCGGCTTCTTCAACACCGAGGAGGAGATCGACCGCCTCGTCGAATGCGTGGCTCTTCTGGCCGCGCACACGCCCGTCACGATCCCGCCTCGCCGTCGGCTGACGATCGTGGGCAGCGAGCGATGACCGCGGTCGCACCGTCGGGGCACGAGCCGGGGGAAGCCCGTCCGGTGGTGCCCGCCGCCGTTCGGTCGCGTTCCTGGATCTCGATCCGCTGGCGCGAGTTCCGTAACGCGCCTCGACCGATCGTTCGCGCCGTCGCCTCGAGCATGACGGTCGCGGTCGTGCTGGGCGTGGCCTATCTCGTCTACGACCTCGCGATCGCGCGCGGCGTGGACCTGCCGGGAGGCGATCTGCGCGTGGCGTTCGTGGTCGCCTACGTGCTCGTCGTGCTCGGCGTCGGCAGCATCGCGACCTATCTCATCGTGCCGCTGCCGCGTGGTGCCGGTGCCGCGTCGATCCGGACGCCGTGGAGCGCAGCGCTCGGGTTCTTCGCCGCGGTCCCGATTGCCTATCTCGTCCTTGTTGTCGTGAGCCAGATCGTGCGGCCGCTGCTCGGCTGATCCAGGGTCCGGAAGTACCATTCCGCGCCAGACGGTCATGGCTATCATGGGCACCGTCGCGTCCCAGGAGGGCGCCCCAGGACCGAGGACGCCTGCGTGGCCCAAGTCGACGAACAGCAGCGACAGATCTCCTCGCCACCGAGGCTGTACGGGGCTCCGGCGTACGCCCGGCCGCCGGCGCCGGTGGAGGAGAGTCCGCGCCCCTTCGATCCCGACGACCTTCCGATCTCTGCGACCCTGACCGAAGAAGAGAAGGAGTGGGTCGAGTCCCTCCCGCCCGACGCGTTCGCGCCCGGAGGGGGCGTGGTCATCGTGGACGAGGAGGCGCCCGCGACGAGCCCGGACGCGACGCTTCGTCCGCGTCCGTTCTTCCTGCGGGCACTCGCCGACCGGATCCTCCGAAACCAGTAGCGCGGCGACGCGCTGGTGCTCCGATGGCGGGCCGATGGCCGCCGCTCGGATGTCGCGGTGTAGGATCGCGCCTCGCGGGGGAGTAGCTCAGCGGTGAGAGCAGCCGTCTTATACACGGCCGGTCCCTGGTTCGAATCCAGGCTCCCCCACCACCCACCCGAAGCGGTGCGCCCGCCGCGCGGCGAACTCAGGCGACGGAGCGGACGAGCTCCAGGAGTCGCTCCCGCCGGCCGGCCGTCAGGCTCCGTTGCGGCGGCAGTGCCGCCAGCCAGGCCGGGATCTGGGCGAGGGCGATGACGGCGCAGGTGTCGGTGCGCTGGATCGTCGGATCGGTGGCGATCACGGCGGCATGGACCTTGACCACGAAGTCCTGCTCATCCTGGGCGAGCCAGCGTCGCACGCGCTCGGCGTCGCGGGTGGCCTTGTCCAGGGGATTCTCGAGTGGCAACCAGCGACCGTCGGGGCCCCGCACCTCCCACGCGCTTTCGTGCCGGCGTGTCGCCCCGGCGGGCGGTAGCTCCTCGATCACGGCGACCCCGAACGGTCCCATGACGAGGTCCGGGATGATCCGTCCGTCGGCAAGCCGGAAGCGTGACACCACGGCGTAGTCGTCGGGGAGGGAGCGCGCAATGCGGAGGACCGCGGTCGGACGTGGCCGGGAACCGACGAGGGCATCGAGCAGCGACGCGATCCGGGCGATGCCGGCGAGGATGAACGCCGACGGCGCGACGAGCGCGAACGTCCAGGCCAGGACGCCGGCGACCATCTCGGTGGTGGACGGCCTGCCGACCGGCGTGAAGCGGCTGATGAACGGCGTCCCGAATGTGAGCCAGGCCACGGCGATTCCACCCACGAGGAGGATCCCGCCGACGGTCGCAGCAAGCACGATCGCGCGCAGCCGCGGACGGCCGAGGCGAGCATGGGACGAGGCGATGACCTGCATGGGCCTCATCGTCGGGGGCCGGTCATCGACCGGCCAATGGGCTGTTCGGGTCATCCGACGCGGCCGACCGGCCCAGTCAACGGCACGCACCACACCGCAGGCCACGTCACCCAACCCGCTGGCAGGTGCGTCGCCGCACCGGGGCGCCGATCGATGCATTTGAGCGCGTGGAATGCGCCGTGCGCCGCGCGCCGGACCGACGGGCTGGTGGGAGGGGGACGCCCGTACCATAGAACCCTCTCGGCGCCCACCCGCATCCTCGGATCACGAGCCGGCACGTGTCCGGTGCGGGAGGGTACGTGTGACCTTCACGGGCCAATATCGATCGAACCCCTGGGTTCGAGGAATCGCCTCGCCGATCGTGGCGCTGACGCTCATCCTCGTGGGCGTCGTTGCCCCGGTGCGTGCGGCGCCGCCCGTGAACCTGCTGAATCCCTCCGTCACGCCCACCACCGGAACGCCCTCGACGACGATCACGTTCAACGTCACGTACCAGAACGACAACGGACGCGCGCCGCGCTACGTGCGCGTCCGTCTGAACGGCTCCGACAACTACGACATGTCGAGCACCGGGTCCAACAACTGGCTCCAGGGCGTGCCGTACACCCTCTCGATGACCTTGCCCGTGGGGACGTACACGGTCCTGTTCCGCTCCAGGGACCGGGCGAACAACCTCGACGAGGAGCCCGGGAGCGCGATCACAATCAGCGTGCCGCCGACGCCCTCCCCCACGCCGCCACCCACCCCCAAGCCCACCCCGAAGCCGACCCCCAGGCCGACGCCTCGACCCACGCCCCGTCCGACGCCTCGACCCACACCGCGACCCACGCCCCGCCCGACGCCGAAGCCCACGCCCAAGCCGGCGCCCCAGGCAACTCCGGCCCCGACCCCCAGGCCCACGCCCAAGCCGACCCCCGTGCCCACCGCGCGGGTGACCCCTGCGCCCACCCCGAGCCCGACGCCGACCGCGACTCCCGTCGTCGGTGGGATGATCGACCCCGGCGAAGGCGGAGACGGCGGCGGGTGGGACCTCGCCGCGTCGCTCAGGGACATGGGTCTCGATCCCTCGAAGCCCGGCGGGATGCTCCCGTTCGGCCTCACGGCCGGTGGCATCGCGACCCTGTTCGGCGCGTTCCTCCTGTTCGGCCGGCGCCGCCGCAAGCGCGAACCGGGGGGTGCGACGGCCGTCGCCGCCGTTGCCCCGGCCGCCGGGGATGCGCCCGCGGCACGGCCGAGCGCCGGGCCAGCCGTGGTCGCGCCTCCGGGCTCGCCGGACGCCGAGCTCAACATGCCACGCTGGCGTCGGCCGTCGCTGATGGTCGCCCGCAAGGCCGACCCCAGCCGCGATGGCCCGAAGACCCCGCCGCGGCTGGCGTTCGACCGCGGCACCGCAGGGGGCGGCGAACGGCGGACGATCCGATACACCGCGGTGCGGCTTCTCGACGCCCCGGACGAGCTGCGGGCTGCCGAGATCGGGATCCTCGACCAGGGCGACGAGGTCGAGCTGGTCGAGAAGTCCGGGACCTACTGGCGCGTGCTGTGTCCCGACGGCCGGGAGGGCTGGCTGCACAAGACGACGCTCGCCGATGCCGCCGGCAAGGGCACCGGCGCGCGCGACGGCAAGGCGGACGGGGCTGCCGGTCCGGGCGAGTTCGACAGCCTGGCCGCATACATGGCGAGTCGCGCCCGCGGCTAGCCGCTGCCCGCTCGGGCGGCCTACCCCTCGGCCCGCAGCACCAGGATGTGCTGGTGCGCGATGTTGGGGACGAACACCTTCGGATAGCCATACGGGCGCAGGCGCGTCCCGGCCTGGTACCACACGAGGTCGCCCTTGGGCACCAGGCCGAGCGCCGCCGCGCGCGCGGCGAGGTCGGCGCCGGTGAACAGGTAGCGGCCGTCCTGATAGGCATCGCGGACGATGAGGACGGCATAGCGCCCGGGACGGAGAATCCTGCGGACCTCCGCCAGCGCGCGCGTCATCAGGTCGAGGAACGTTCCGTAATCGGCGGCGTTGGCGAAGTCGGCGTCGTCGCTGGTCACCATCGCGTAATCGGTTCGCCGATTCGGGAATCGATCCGCGAGCGGCCCGCCGGCCATCGTCAGTGGCAGCTGAACGTTGTAGGGCGGATCGGTCGCCACCAAGTCCACCGATCCATCTGCGAGCGTCGGAAGGACGGCCAGCGCGTCTCCCACGCGCATCTCGCAGCCGCCGGCGTCGAAGCCGCGCGGACCGCCCGGATCGGCAGACCCGAGATCGGTCAGCTCCGGGCCGAGGCCGTCTCGCTGAGCCACGCTGTCACGGACCACGTCCTCGTAGACCTTGGCCCAGCGCGGATCGAGCTCGATCCCCAGCGCCCGCCGTGGTCCACGGCAGATCGCCGCACCCAGGAGCGTCCCGCCGACCCCCGCGAACGGATCCACGACCAGCTCACCGGACCGGGTGAAGAATTCGATCAGCCGCGCCATCAACCGCGGCGGCTTGTTCGCCCCGTGCGCCTTCCGACGTTCGTGACCGAGCTCCGACGGGTAGGCGGTGGACCAGACGGACTTCGTGAAGTACAGCCACTCCTCACCCGGCAGCTCGTTGAGGGTGTTGCCGGGGTGGGGGGCCCGTCGCTCGCTCGGCATGCGCGGCCAAGCGTACCGCCGCGGTCGCGTCGTTCGGTGCCGGGCGCGCGGATGCGATCGGCGGCCCGGAGCACGTGCTCCGGGCCGCCGAAGGGTTTCGCGAAGCGCGATCAGGCGTAGGCGGTGCTACCCCTGCTCATCCAGCCGATGCCGAGGCTGATGACGGCCACGGCCGCATGGATGATGTGCTCGTTGACCCCCGAGGTGTATCCGCCGAACAGGCCGAACAGGTCGGGGCTGATGACGACCGCGATGAAGATCACGGCGTACAGCGCCCCGAACGCGACCAGGCCGCTGGCCTGCTGGGCGCCCTTGAGCCCGAACGCGATGTAGAGGGCGAGCAATCCGGTGATCAGGTGAACGATGTTGTGCACCTCGTTCGTCGACACCAGCGCGCCGTCGGCCTTGCCGACGATCGGGTTGTTGATGAACCCGAGCAGTCCGACGACGACGAGCACGACGCCAACGACCGCCGCCCACTGCATGACCAGACCGTTTCTCATCGACTACCTCCTCGAGCAGGCCTCTCTGGCGAGACGCCCGGCCTCAGCCCTCCGGGTCCGCCGGGGTGGGCAGCCCGGATGGCCGGCACCCATGTGTTCGCGCGATCCGTGGGCACGGATGCATCGGGCGATCCACCGGGTTCACCTGGCGCGGACGTCACCAATATCCCGGTATACACCGTGCGCGCAACCCCGGACGACCGGACCTCGGAGGCACCGCCGCTCGATCAGGGAACGCGGGAGGGTGTGAGGCCACGGCTAGAATGCCCGCATGCCGGCGCGCTTCACGAGCCCGCGCTTCGTCGGGCGAGAGCTGGAGCTGGCTGGACTCGGGGACGCGCTCGAGAACGCCGCCGGGGGACGAGCGTCCACCGTCGTGCTCACCGGGACGGCCGGTATCGGCACATCACGTCTGCTGGATGAAGCCGAGCGTCGCGTCCTCGGATTCGAGAACCCGTTCATCGTCATCCGGTTCCGGGCGTGGCCGGGTCGGACGGGCGAGCCGTACGCGCCGGTCGCGGAGGGCCTCGGAGCGATGCTCGGTGGGCTTCCATCCGCGGACGTCGCGGAGCTCGTCGAGCCGGGTCGCGCCGCTCTCGCACCGCTCCTGGCGCACGTGCCCGCACTCGACGGTATCGGGCAAGGCTCTGACCGTGCCGGTGGATCGATCTCTCCCGAGCGCCGTCAGGCACGCCTCCTCGAGGCCGTCCACGGCCTGATCGAGCGGCTCGGCGAGCGGGCCCCGGTGCTCGTCGTGGCCGAGGACCTCCACGCCGCCGACCACGGCACCCGCGCCCTGGTCGCATTCCTGGCTCGCGTTTCGCGTGCCGGTCGGACGTGCCTCATCGCGACCTACCAACCGGACCAGGTGACCCGCGACCACCCACTGCGAGCCCAGATCGCCGCCCTGGACGAGGCCGCCCGCCGGCCGCTGCGGATCGAGCTCGGTCCGCTCCAGCGAGACGAGCTGGCCGACCTCATCGCGGAGGTGGCCGGGGAGCGACCGACCGCGGCCGTCCTGCTGCTCGTCGCCGAGCGCTCGCGCGGCAACCCGCTGCTGGCCGAGGAGATCGTGGCGGCGCGCCGGGAGCTCGCAGGGGCCACGCTTGCCGCAACGCTCGAGGAGATCGTCACCGCGCGTCTCGCCCGCCGGACCCCGGAATGCCGGCGCGTCGTGCGCCTGCTTGCGCCGGCGGAGCAGCCGCTCGCGATCGTCGATCTGGCTGCCGTGGCCGAGGCCTACGAGCGCCCGAACGCCAAGCCGCCGCCGCGGTCGTCGTCGGCCCCACGGCGCCGCGACGGGCCACTCGATGGAGACCTGACCGCCGGGCTCGAGGAGGCGATCGAGCATGGCTTCGTCGTCCTCGGCGGCGAGAGTCCGACAGTGCAGGACGCAACCGATGAGCACGCGAGCCGCCGACTCCGGGCGGACACGCGGGCACAACTGCGCCACGAACTGATCGGGCGGGTGGTCGTCGCCGACCTGCTGCCGAACCAGCACCGCCTGAATCACGTCGCGCTTGCCTCTGCCCTCGCCGACCGGCCCGGGACCCAGGCCCGGCACTGGCTCGCCGCTCACGAGCCGGCGCGCGCGCGGAACGCGGCCCTGAAGGCTGCCGAACATGCCGAGTCGATCGACGCGCCCGGTGACGCGCTCGCCGCGCTCGAGTTGGCGTTGGAGCTCGGCGCAGCGGAACCCGGTGAGGGCGAGGATGGCCGCGCCGGCGCACGACTCCTGGTCCGCGCGGCGTCGACGGCGTTTGCCGCGGGACGTCCGCTCCGCGCCACCTCGTTTGCCGAGTCGGCGATCCGCCGCTTCGACGAGCGCGCCGACCGCGTCGAGCTGGGGATGCTCCACGACCGGCTCGGTCGCTACCGGCGGGTCACGGGGGATCACGATGGCGCATTGGCATCCCTTCGGCGAGCGGTCGCCCTCGTGCCACGCGGCCCAACGCGCGATCGAGCGATCGTCCTGGCCGGGCTGGCCCAGGCGCTGATGCTCGACGGCCTGTTCGCCGAGGCGGAGCGGATGGCCAACGAGGCGATCGCGACCGCCCGGGAAGTCGGCGCCGAGGCGCGACCGGAGGAAGGCCATGCGTTGTGCACCCTGGGCGTGGTGCACGCGTGGGGCGAGGATCCGTCGAGTGCTCTCGGGCTGCTGGAGGAGGCGCGGGCGATCGCGATCGAGGTCGGGAGCCTCGACGAGCGGTTCCGGGCGATTGCGAACCTGACCACCGCCCTCGCCCCGGTCGGCCGCCGAAGCGAGGCGATCGACGTCGCACTGGATGGGATCGCCGAGGCCGGGCGAGCCGGCCTGGACACGGTGTTCGGCAACTTCCTCCGCGGCAACGTGGCCGACGTCCTGTTCACGGTGGGGCGCTGGGAGGAGGCTCGCGCGATGAGCCGCACGGCGCTCGAGTGGAGCCCGGCCGGTCTCGCCTTCGACGACGCGGCCGTGGGTCTGGCCACGGTTGAGGTCGAGATGGCCGCCAACGACGCTTCGGGCCAGCTCGTCGGGCGGTTGCTGCTGGAGCTCGAGACCGTGCCTGATCCCCAGTACGTGGTGCCGGCGAGTCGCGCGGCCGCGTCCTACGCCCTGTGGCGGGGTGATGTGGCCGACGCGTCGCGGCTGGTCGATCTGGGGTGGAGTCACGTCCAGCGCACCGAGGACTGGATCGTCGCCGCGCGGATGGCGGCCATGGCGCTCGAGGTTCAGGCCGCGATCGTTGCCGACGCGCGCGAGCGTCGCGACCTCGCGGCACTGGCGGGAGCACGCGAGCGATCGGGTCGCGTGCTCGACGAGGCTGAGCGCGCGGTAGCGTCGACCGGCGTCGGATCCGCCGTTCCCTCTCGTCGCGAGGCGGATGCGTTCCTCGCCGTCGCGCGGGCGTTCCGGGCGCGGGTGGATGGTCACGACGACCCGCGCGCATGGGCGGTGATCGCCGCGGACTGGCAGTCGCTCGGCAATCCCTACCAGGTCGCGCTTGCGCGCTGGCGCGAGGCCGAGGCGATGCTGTCCGAGGCCGCCGCCGCGGGCGAGGACGCCCGGCAGGCACGCAGCCAGGCGCGCACCCCGTTGCTGGACGCCTACGGGCTGGCCATGGAGCTGGGGGCGCTCCCGCTCGCCGTTCGCCTCGCGGAGCTGGCCGGCCGTGCCCTGATCAACCTGCCCGACGGCGGGCGGTTCGCGGCCCGCGCGTCAAAGCCCGCCGTCGCCGACTCCGTCCCGGTCGATGCAGGGGCGGCGTCGGGAGGCGGCAACGGAGATGGTCGTGGCGATGGCCGCCGGAGTGTGCGGGCCGCTGCGGCCGGTCTTGCCTCCGCCTTCGCCGGTCCGCCGACCGCCCGTCGAAAGGACACCTTCGGGTTGTCGTCCCGCGAGCGTGAGGTGCTCGGACTGATCGTGGAAGGACGCACGAACCGCGAGATCGGCGAGCACCTGTTCATCAGCCAGAAGACGGTGGGCGTCCACGTCGGCAACATCCTGGCCAAGCTGGGCGTCTCCGGTCGCGTCGAGGCGGCGACGGCTGCCCTCAGGCTGGGGCTGGCGGGGCCGGTGTAGGCCGATCGGCTGCGCGACATGACACGAGACCCGGGTGGGCACACCCGGGTCTCGGTATCTAGTGGACCGGAGCCATCCCCGGTCGAACCGCCGCGCAGGGGAGCGGCGGTAGGTGGAGGACTAGCCCCAGCGGCGGGTAGCCGCGAGGGTCAGCAGCATCGTCGCGAGCGGCACGAGGCTGACGGCGAGCCTCCAGACGCGAGTCGTATCCAGCTTCATTCTGAGGGCACTCCTGAACGTGGAGAGGATGAGATCGTTCCTCGACGCCCCCGCCGGGTCGAGGGCGAGAACGTATCCCGGAGACGGAGTGCCCACATCCACTCGAAGGTACTGTCCAACCCATGACCCCACTGGTTGGGGTGACACGACGCACCGGACGCTAGCAGCCGACCCTTAGCTGCGAGTTATCTGTGACGTCTCCCGGAGTGCCGGTGCAAGCGTCGGTGTGGACCGCGCGCTAGGATTCGCGCCGCATCCCCGAGCGTCCCTCGTCCTCGCGACCCGCGCATTCCCGGTCCGAGCCGACGTGCTCACCTACCACGAGGTCCTGTCGAAGATGCCTGCATCTCGCCGCTCGTTCGGCATCCCACTGATCTCGATCGCGGTCGTGCTCGCGGCCGGCTGCAGCGCAGGCCCGCAGCCCGGCTGGACGTACGCGCCCGTCCCCTCGTCGGCTGCCCCGTCCGGCTCGGCCGGCGCTTCGGCGTCGGCGTCCGCGTCGGCATCGGCGTCGACCCAGCCGTCCGCCTCCGCCTCCGCCTCCACCGCGCCCTCGGGTTCGTCGTCCGTCGCGCCGTCGGGTGGGGCCCTGGCGCTTGTCGCGCTGAACATCGCCTATGACAAGCTGGAGCTCGAGACCGCGGCCGACCAGCCGTTCACGATCTCGTTCGACAACCAGGACGCGGGGACCCAGCATGACGTGGATATCCGGGCGGCCGACGGCAGTGTCCTCAAGGATCAGCAGCCGGTCACCGGGCCGGCCCAGGTCGACTATGCGTACGACGCCCTGCCGGCCGGGCAGTACACGTTCATCTGCTCCATCCATCCGATCGCGCAGATGACCGGGACGCTCACCGTCCGATAGGGATGGCGCCCCGGTTCGAGCAGCTCTGCTACTCGGATTCGTACGCCCGGGAGACGCAGGCACGGGTGGTCGAGGTGATCCCCGACGACGGCTCGGGTGGCCCCCTGGTGATTCTCGATCGGACCGTGTTCTATCCCGGCGGCGGCGGGCAGCCGTCGGATCGTGGGCTGATGCTCCACGGTCGCGGCGATCGGACCTGGACGGTGCGCGCAGCCCGCAAGGCGGGCCAGGAGGTCGCCCACGAGCTGGCACTCGGCGAGGGCGATGCCCCGCCGTCGGTCGGCGACACCGTCAGGGTCGATCTCGACTGGGCCCGCCGGCTCGCCCTGATGCGAACCCACACCGCGCTCCACGCGCTGTGCGGCGTGGTCTGGCGCGACTACGCCGCACAGGTCACCGGCGGCAACATGGAGCCGGGTGCCGGCCGCATGGACTTCGAGTTCGAGCGGATGAGCGGCGACCTCGTGGGCGCCATCGAGTCGCGGGTCAACGACGAGCTGGCCGCGGCGCGCGACGTGCGTGTGGCGGTCCTCCCGCGGGACGACGCGTTCGCGATCCCGGACCTGATCCGGACCAAGATCAACCTGTTGCCACCCGGGATCGAG
This sequence comes from Candidatus Limnocylindrales bacterium, assembly GCA_036555445.1. Classification (GTDB taxonomy): domain Bacteria; phylum Chloroflexota; class Limnocylindria; order Limnocylindrales; family CSP1-4; genus DATBLH01. Next base: position 15,466 of record DATBLH010000037.1, on the reverse strand, counting down.
ACCGTGCGCACGATCGAGATCGTGGGTCTCGACCTCCAGGCCGACGGTGGGACGCACGTCGCGAACACGACCGAGGTCGGTCGCATCCGGGTCACGGGCTACGAGTCGAAGGGCCGGATCAACAAGCGGATCCGGATCGAGCTCGTCGATCCCGACTGAGACAGCCCCCGGGGAATCGACCGGCGGGCCCGGATCGAGCCCGCCGCTGATGGATCCGAGGTTGGATCAGCGGATCCGGACGACGGATGCCCGTTCGCCCGATCGGTTGTGGAAGCTCAGGACGAGGAGGTTGTCGGAGCCGTCGAGCTCCAGCGCCGCCGCGTCGCGATGGATCTGGAGGGTCGCACCGCGCGCGCCCACGAACAGGAGCGACGGATCGGCGCCCTCGGCCCAAAGCCCGGGTCGAACCGGATCGAACGACAGGATCGCCGGGATCGCGTCCACGAGATCACTGTCGGGCGCCTCGTAGAACCCGTCGACGCCGACGAAATATGAGATCCGGGCGGAGCCCGAGGTCGGATCGATGCCCAGCGCCTCGAGCAGGACGGGCAGGACGATCACATTGCTGTCGAAGACGTTGGCGTCGACGTCGCCGTAGAGCTGGTTCACGGGCTGGATGTCCACCAGCGAGACCGGATCCAGATCCACCGTCCAGGCCTCGAGGAGGTCGGTGTCGGTGTCACGGGAGATGAACGTCTCGAAGTCGGGCACGTCGTCGCCGTCGACATCGACGTCGACGAACGGCACGGTGTTGTTGCCGATGTTCGCCCAGTTGGTCCAGGTGGCGATCCCGAAGCCGAGCAGAGCGGTCCCCGGCGCCCCGGCCGCGACGGCCGCAGGCGCCGTGGATCCGACCCCGACATAGCGCAGGTCACCGCCCCTCGCGGTGTCGTTGATCGCGCAGTCGGCGGTGACCGTCGCGGTGCACTTCGGGAGCCTGGGGCTGGTGGCCGCGAGCTCCAGCGCGCTGACCAGCGACAGGTAGCGAGCGTCGCCACTGCCCTGGTTGAGCCCCCGCCCGCCGAATGTCAGTGGCGCACTGGAGCCCGTGATCCGGAGCTGGCTCGGAATCGTCAGGTTGGCGGTCGGCTTCGGCGCCGAGTAGACCGGAACCCGGAGCGGCACGTCGGTGCCGCTGGTTGGCGTGAACCTCACCCGTCCCGAGGCATCGGCCAGGAACTGGCGTGGCAGGTCCAGGTGGAGCTTCACCAGGGTCGGGTCGGCCACCTTGCGCAGCGCGGCCGGATCGGCGATCCGGAGCCGGACGCGCACGGTGGCACGTCCGAATCCCGCCAGCGAGACGGTGGACCTGTTGAGCTGGTAGGTCACGCCGGGCATCGACGTGATCGGGTCGTAGGCAACGTTGTAGCTGACCGGCCGCGAGCCCTTGTTCACGAGCTGGATGAACCGGTCCCTGGTCACCGGGCCGGATGCCTCGACGACCCCGAACCCGACGCTCACGATCGCCGGAGCGTCCCGGTCGAACGCGAGCACCCGGTTCCGGAGGGCATCGAGGGCGTCGACCCGCCCGGATCCGACCCGATTGGGCGCCTCGATCGGACCGGCGGGCCCGTCCTGCGAGAACACGTCGTGGTTGGCGGTGTTCATCACATCGGCCTTGATCTCACCCGGGGTCCAGGTGGGATGGACCTGGCGGATGAGGGTCGCGATCCCGGCCACGTGCGGCGAAGCCATCGACGTGCCGCTGATCGAGATGACGCCGTCGCCGGAGCCGATGAACGTGGACACGATCGTGTCGCCCGGGGCGGCCACGTCCGGCTTCACACCCGGCGAACGGGTCCCCCGCGAGGTGAAGGTCGACGGGGTGTCCTCGATCCCCGGATCGAACGTCTTGAGCGACGCGCGCAGGTCGCCTGCCTGTCGTACGACCAGCGTGCCCGCCTCCATCGCGGGACGGAGCTCGTTGGTCACGCTGCCGGTCATCTGGAACACGGGAATGTCGGCACTCCCGGTGATGCCGGCGGTGAAGTGCTCGAGCGCGGAGGTGAACAGGGCACCGGCCGCGCCGGCCGCCACGGCGTTCGCGCTGCGGGCCGCGGAGCCGCATCGGCGGGAGGCGTCGTTGTCGTCCCACTCCAGCCATGCGAACTTGCCGGCAACCCTCGCCGCATCGGCCGCATTGAACGGCTGGCACCCGTCGAGGTTCGCGGCCTCGGTCAGGTTGACGACGTCATCGGTAGCCGAGAAGCCCGCGTAGTCGAACGCGACGCTGTACTGGCCACCCTTGATCCCGGCGACGCCGGCGGGAGCGGTGACCTCGATCGCGTCGCGCAGCACATACGAGTCGCGGGTGCTGGCCACGCTGAGGGCTTCGGAAGCCTCCGATCCGATGTCGAACAGGTCGCCGCCGTTGCCACCGGAGAAGACCGGCATCACGCCGTGGTTGATCACACGGCGGGTGACGCGGGAGTCGGGATCGTCCGGCGTCGTGTAGTCGGCGCCGATCGAGATGTTGACGACGTCGAGGTGGTCGTCGAAGTCACCGTCGCCGTTTGGGTCGAGCGTCCAGTCGAGCCCGGCCGCCACGAGGTCGGTCGATCCGGCCTCGCCGGTCGGGCAACCGAACACCTTGATCGCATACACGGACGCCTTGGGCGCCATGCCCGGGCCGATCCGCATCGCCCCGAGGTCGGCCGCGGTGAGGGCGCTGTAGGTGCCGGTGAACGTGGAGCCGTCACCGTTGACGCCGAACCCGGCCGCGGTGCCGCCGACGTGGGACCCGTGCCCGTCGCAGTCCAGCGGGTTGCCATCCGGGACCGGTGTGAACTCCGCCGGGTCGCTGGAACTGGCGTCGTAGTCCTCGCCGGCAAGGTCCGTGCCACCGACGACCTTGGCCGTCGGGAACACGCCGGTCGGATCGGTGGGATCCACGGCATCGAACGCCTCGGGTGTCCCCGGTCCGCCAAAATTGGCATGGGTGTAGTCGATGCCGGTGTCGATGATCCCGACCCGCATGCCGTCGCCGAACACCCCGAGCACCTGCCAGCTGGCGAGGACGCGCGTGAGCACCGCTGCTCGGGCGTTGTCCAGGCGTTTGGGCACGATCATCGAGATCGAGATGACGTCCGGTCGGGCGGCCAGCGCTCGCAGGCTCGCGGCGTCGGCCACGACGGCCACACCGGCGATCGCGTTCGCGGTGCGATAGAGGACGCGGGCCGACCGGTCGCTCGTCCGGAGCTGGGCGACCACCGCGGAGGCGGTCCTGGCCGTCTCCTGCTTCGCGAGCCGTGCGGCCTGGCGAGCCGCCTCACGGCCGCTGGGGAGGGTGGCCCTGAAGGCGTCCGCGGCGGCGCGCTTGGACAGCTCGACGTAGACCGCCATCGGACCGGTGCCCGCGGCAAGACGCGCGGGGAGCTTGCTGAACGAGCGGCGCGCGACGTCCGAGACCCGGACGCGGACGTTCGCCGCAGCGACCTCGGAAGCGGGCCTGCCGTCGGCCGATGGAACGGCTTGGGCGAGCCCGGGTCCGGCGCCGGCGGTCATGGCCGGGGTGATCACGGCCAGGAAGGCCGCCAGCAACGTGGTCCGAAGCGTCCGCCGCGATGGTCGGTGAGCCATGCGCTCGCCCCCTCCTGTCTCCACGGGATGCCTGCCTGCAGGGTAGGCGGCGAACGGTCGCCGGCGCAACGCGGGGCAAACGGCGCGGGATCGCGTGTTGCCAGGGTGCACCACCGGTCGTGGGGACTGGATGGCCGTCGCGCAGCCACCGGGTCCGGTGTGGCACGATCCGGCGATGGGTCGCCTCAGCCTGCCGTTCCTGGCCAGTCCGCTGATGCGGCGGGTGGCCTGGCATGTCCGGCGGGTGGGCGGTCAGCTCGAGCGACGGTTCTTCATCTCGCTGGCCGAAGGGATTGCGGCCGTCGTCGTGCTTGCCGCAGCCCTCGTGACCCTGCTCGAGAAGTCGTGGAGCGTCGACTCGCTGGGGTCCTCGCTCAACTGGGCGTTCTTCACCGTCCTCGGCCAGGGGGACTCGGCGTACGTCACATCGATCGGTGGCTGGCTCGTGAGCTGGCTGCTGGTGCTGTTCGGGGTGGCGCTGCTGGGCACGATCACCGGCGCGCTCGTCGGCATGGTCATCGATTTCCTGCTCAAGGAGGGTCAGGGCATGGGCGCGTCCGGGTATCGCGACCACATCGTCGTCTGCGGCTGGAACACCACGGCGCGGGACCTCATCGGGGAGCTCAGCGGTGACGACTACACGCACAAGGTGGTGGTGCTGGCCAACCTCGACAAGAACCCCGCCGGCGACAGCGCGTACTTCGTTCGCGGTGACACGACCAACACCGACGACCTCGAGCGGGCCGGCATCCGCGAAGCGTCGGCGGCGCTCGTATTCCCCACCGACCGCTCCGACGAGGCCGACATGCACTCGATCCTCACGGTTCTGGCCATCGAGTCGCTGGCGCCCGGCGTCCGCACCGTGGCCGAGGTCAACAACCCGCGACACGAGGCGCACTTCCGGCGCGCGGACGTTGACGAGCTGCTGGTCACGTCCAAGGTGGCGTCGCACCTGCTGGCGCGGTCGGCGCTCTATCCCGGGCTGACGGGGATCGTCACCGACATCGTGTCCGGCGGCGAGGGCTCGGAGCTGTATCGGATCACGCTGCCCGACGAGTACCTCGGGTTGTCGGTGGACGAGCTGTCGATCCGGCTCCGGGCGGACCACCGGGCGACGCTCCTGTCCGTGAATCGCGGCGGCCACGCATTCGTCAACCCGTCCACGGACTTCCGGCTCCAGCCCGGGGACGACGCGGTGGTGGTGGCCGAATCGCTGGGAACGCTGGCGCCGCTCAAGCTCCAGGATGCGACCGTGGCACCACGGACGGCGGCCGCGGTGCCGAGCGCCTAGAGCGCCTTCACCGCCGAGGCCAGCGAGGCCAGTCCGTCCTTCGCGTCGGCGAACAGCATCCCGGTCTTCGGGTTCGTGTACAGCTCGTTGTCGATGCCCGCGTAGCCGCGACCCATCGAGCGCTTGATCACGATGATCGCCTTGGCGTGGTCGACGTCGAGGATCGGCATCCCCGAGACCGGCGAGCCCGGCTTGCGCGCGGCCGGGTTCGTGACGTCGTTGGCACCCACGACGAGCGCCACGTCCGCACGCTCGAACTCGGGGTTGATGTCATCCATCTCCCGGAGCTGCGGATATGGCACGTTGGCCTCGGCGAGCAGGACATTCATGTGGCCCGGCATCCGGCCGGCGACCGGGTGAATGGCATAGCGAACGTCCACGCCCCGATCCTCGAGCAGCTCGGCCAGCTCGCGCACGGCGTGCTGTGCCTGGGCGACGGCCAGGCCGTAGCCCGGTACCACGATCACCGAGGACGCGTAGGCAAGCTGGATCGCGGCGTCGTCGACGCCGATCTCACGGACCGACCCGCCCTCGCCGGCGGTGGCGACCGTGCCTTCGCCGCCACCGAACCCACCGATCATGATGTTGATCACGGATCGGTTCATTGCGTCGGCCATCAGCTTGGTCAGGATGCCGCCCGAGGCACCGACCAGCGCGCCGGCGATGATCAGCACGGGGTTCTGGAGTACGAACCCGGCCATGGCCACGGCGGTCCCGGTGAACGAGTTGAGGAGCGAGATGACCACCGGCATGTCGGCACCGCCGATCGGCAGGGTCATCGTGATCCCGAACACCAGCGCGGCCGCGAGGATGACCAGCATCACCGGCACGCTCTCGTTGCCCGCGAACAGGTAGAGCGCCGAGGCGACGACGATCACCGCGAGGCCCAGCGTGACCAGCTGACCGCCCGGAATCCGGACCGGTCGCGAGGGCGTGATCGAGAGGCCCATCAGCTTCCCGGACGCGATCAGCGATCCCGAGAACGTGACGCTGCCGATGATGATGTCGAGGACGACGAAGATCGTGGTCGACAGCGGCGCCTGCTCGGCGGAGCCAGCCAGCCGGACGTAGTCGTCGATCGCGATCAGGGCCGCGGCACCGCCGCCGACGGCGTTGAACAGCGACACCAGCTGTGGCATCGCGGTCATCTTCACCGTGCGCGCCGCGTACAGGCCGATGCCTCCACCGACCGCGATCCCGACCGCGATGATCAGCCACGCCGCGACCCCGGCTCCTTCGCGCAGGACCAGGACCCCGGTCGCCGCGACGGCGATCGCCATCCCTGCGGCCGACAGCAGGTTCCCGTTGCGCGCCGTGGCCGGCGAGTTCATCCGAATGAGGCCGATCACGAACCCGACCGCGCCGGTGAGCCAGGCGAGTCGGATCAGGACGTCGAGGGCGTCGTAGGTCTCGGGCATCAGCCGTCCTCTTCGTCCGCCTTCGCCGGTCGCGGCTCACGCCGCTTGAACATCTGGAGCATCCGGTCGGTGACGACGTAGCCCCCGACCACGTTCATCGTCGCGAATGCGACCGCGACCAGGGCAATCGCCTGGCTGAGCAGGTCCTGCGCGCCCGCCGCGATGATCATCGAGCCGACGAGGACGATGCCGTGGATCGAGTTCGCTCCCGACATCAGCGGCGTGTGGAGGGTCGCCGGGACCTTGGAGATCACGGCAAACCCGCTCAGGATCGCGAGCACGAAGATCGTGATGTCGGTGAACAACCGCTGGTCCATCAGCTCGGCCCTCCGCCGCCGCCGCCGGCGGCCTCCAGGAGCTTCCGCACCGGTTCAGACACCACCTTCCCATCGTTGGTGATGACGGTGGCCTTCGTCACCTCGTCCTCGAAGTCGAGGTTGAGCGCGCCGTCCCTGACCATCCCCAGCAGGAGCGACGAGATGTTGCGGGCATAGAACTGGGACGCGCCCATGGGCATCGTGGCCGGCAGGTTCTCGGGCGCCACGATCGTCACCCCGTTGTCGGTGACCACGGTCTCGCCGGCCTTCGACAGCTCGACGTTGCCACCGAGGGCGGACGCGGCCATGTCCACGATCACCGAGCCCGGCCTCATCGCCTTGACCGCTTCCCCGGTCACCAGCACCGGTGGCTTCCGACCCGGCACCTGGGCGGTGGTGATGACCACATCCATTCCGCCGATGACGTCGTTGAGCTCCGCCTGCTGGGCCCCTCGCTCCTCGGCCGTCAGCTCGCGGGCGTAGCCGCCGGCGCCGGTCGCATCGATCGAGGTCTTGAGTTTCACGAACTGGGCACCCAGGGACTCCGCCTGCTCCCGGGTCTCGGGTCGGACGTCGTACGCCTTCACCACGGCCCCCAGCCGGCGAGCGGTCCCGATCGCCTGGAGCCCGGCCACCCCGATCCCGAGGATGAGGACGTTGGCCGGCTTCGCCGTGCCGGCCGCGGTCGTGAGGAGCGGGAAGTAGCGGCCGAACGTGCCGGCAGCGATCAGCACCGCGCGGTACCCGCCGACGTTCGCCTGGGAGCTGAGCGCGTCCATCGACTGCGCCCGGGACAGGGTCCGCGGGATCGCATCCAGGCTGATCGCCGTGATCCCCTTGCCGGCGAGGTCCTCCATCAATCCGGGATCGAGAAGTGGCTGCAGCAGTCCGACGAGGGCCTGGCCGGAGCGCATGACCTTGACCTCGGCGTCGCTCGGCTTCTGGACCCGCAGGATCACATCCGACTGGCCGTACAGATCGTTCGCCGAGACGACCCGGGCACCGGCTTCCGTGAACGCTGCGTCGGGGATCGCGGCGCCGGCGCCGGCCCCTTCCTCGACCAGGACGTCGACGCCTGCCGCCGTCAGCTTGGCGAGTGCCTCGGGCACCAGGGCGACGCGGCGCTCGCCGGGCGCGGTCTCCTTGGCGACGCCGACCTTCATGAGCACCACCCTTGGCTGGCGACGGATCCTGGGCTGGGACGGGCTGTCGCCTGGGCTCGACATCCTGTCCGGACGCGCCACGCCGCGATGGTCCGGCGATCCGGGCCCCGGCGGAGGACGGTCGGCGACAGGATACCGGGACGCAGGCGGCGCTGTCCCGGGAACTTCAGCCGGTGGGTGGGCCGACGGCGGCCATGACCAGGGTGAGCACGTAGATGTGGCCGAGGGCGCTCCAGAGGATCGAGCCGGTCCGCCAGTTCAGCCACCCGAACACGAGCCCGCCCCCGAGCGTCGAGAACAGCTCGATCTCGGGCTTGCCAAGGTGCGCGAACACGAACGGCAGCGTGGCGATCAGGACGCCGATCGGGCCAAGGCCGCGAACCAGGGAGAACTGGAGGAACCCGCGCATCAGGAATTCCGTCGCGACCAGGTCGATGACGTTGGTCGTGAGGATGTACCCGAGTGGAGCCCAGCTCACCGCGTAGTAGGTCCGAAACTGCGGATGCTGGGCGATCGCGAGGACGATCGGCGTCATCACCGCACAGCCCAGGACCGTCAGTGATGCGCCCCAGCGCCAGTCCCCGAGCCGGAGACCGTACCGGCGCGGATCGTCGCGGAACGCGAGCAGCACCACGAGCAGCGGCACGACGATGAATACGACGACCCGCTCGAGCGCCTGGTAGCGAATCGCGGGTGCCTCGCGGCCGATCGCCTGGATCTCGGGCGGGATGAACGTTCGCGAGTAGTCGAACAGGACGGCCAGGGTGGCGATCGCGATGGCGACCGTCGTTCGAAGCGGCATCCGCAGGCCGGCGATCGTGACCAGGACCCGATCGGCGTCGTTGGGCTCGTCCGGGAACGCGGACGACAGACCCACGCGGAGCCGCACGAGTCGGGAGGACCTGCCGGAATCCTCGACGGAGCGGGCCGTCATGGCGAGACATGATGCCGCGCGGATGCAAGACGGAATCGATGGCCGGTTGCCCGCGAGTTGTGCCCGCGGGCGCACGATGAGGATCGAGCCGACGGCCGTGCCGCGTGCGCGGCCGTCGTTCGCCAACAGGAGGAGCTGACGATGTGCCTGACGTGTGGCTGCATGGATGCCCATCTCGAGATGGGTGAGTCGAACGTCGACTACGAGGACATCAAGAAGGCGGCCCAGGAGAACGGGCGCTCAGTCGCCGAGACGTTCGACATCGTCGAGCGGACCCTGGCCAAGGACCGCGAGGATCACCCGGAGGAGTACGCGACGACTGCGCGCACCAGCTGATCCCGGGTCACTTCGGGCGTCGGATGCGATGAGCCGGATCGTCGTCGTCACCGGCGGCTCGGCCGGCATCGGCCGGGCGTCCGCTCGTGCCTTTGCCGAGCGGGGCGCCGATGTCGCCCTCATCGCCCGCGGCGGGGCAGGTCTCGCCGCTGCTGCGCAAGAGATTCGCGCGACCGGTCGCCGGGCGCTCGAGCTGCAGCTCGACGTCGCCGACGCCGATGCGGTCGAGGAAGCGGCCGACCAGATCGAGCGCGAGCTCGGCGCGATCGACGTCTGGGTCAACAACGCGATGGTCTCGGTGTTCTCGCCGGTCCTCGAGATGACGGCCGCCGAATATCGACGCGTGACCGAGGTCACGTATCTGGGCACGGTCCACGGCACGATGGCCGCTCTGCGGCGGATGCAGCGCCGCGACCGCGGGACCATCGTCCAGGTCGGCTCCGCCCTCGCCTACCGGTCGATTCCGCTCCAGTCCGCCTACTGCGCAGCCAAGCACGCCGTCGCAGGATTCACGGACTCGCTCCGATCGGAGCTGATCCACGATGGGAGCCGCATCCGGATCACCCAGGTCAACCTGCCGGCCGTGAACACGCCCCAGTTCGACTGGGTCCGCAGCCGCCTGCCGCGTCGAGGACGACCGGTCCCACCGATCTTCCAGCCTGAGGTGGCGGCCCGGGCCATCGTCCACGCCGCGGAGCACCCCAAGCGCCACCTGCACGTCGGCCGGTCGAGTCTCCTGGCCATCTACGGCCAGAACGTGGCGCCTGGCCTCCTCGACCAGTACCTGGGAAGGACCGGACACGACGCCCAGCAAGCCGAGGAGCCCGAGCAAGCCGGCCGCCCGGACAACCTCGAGATGCCGGTGGATGCGACCGTCGACCATGGAGCCGAGGGGCGATTTTCCTCGGTCGCCGCCCACACGAGCCCGGTGCTCGATCTCGCCATCCACGCCGGCGCCGTGCGCGCGGCGCTCCTCGTCGGCGGGATGCTTGCCCTCGGGATGCGGCTGTTCCGGGCCGCCGACCACGCTCCGATCTCCCGGTGAGCTCGGAGCGTCGGCCGGCGGGTGTGGGCAATCTCATCCGTGGCGCGGTCGCGGGCGGGATCGCCACCTGGGTCATGGACCTCACGACGACCGGGATGCTCCAGGGCCAGTCGCCCGAGGTGAACCATCGCGAGGAACAAGCCCGGCCGAACGGCAAGGGCGCCGTGACGAATCTCGTGGATCGGCTGCAGGCCGCCTTCGACGTGCAGCTCGACGATGCCGCCCGATCCGCTGTCGAAACGGGGATCCACTTCGGGCTCGGAATTGTGCCCGGTGCCATCTACGCGCTTCTGCGGGACCGTGTCCCGCTCCTCGGTGCCGGCCGCGGAATGCTGTACGGCGTCCTCCTGTGGGCGGTGAACGACGAGATCCTCAATACTCGCCTGGGGCTCGCCGGCGAGTTCGGCGCCTACCCAGCCGAGACCCACGGGCGAGGGCTGGTGGGTCACCTGGTCCTGGGCGTCGGCACCGATGCGGCGGTGACGGCCCTTGGGGGATGACCACCAGGTAACCGTCGGGTCCCGGCGATGACTGCGTCCTCGGCCGTCCTCGCCTACTCAGGCTACTCCGTCCTCTGCTGCTCCCAGGACGGCTCGATGGGCGAGGGCACCGACGGGTTGTATGACTTCGATACCCGGATCGTGTCCCGCTATCGGCTGCTGGTCGACGGACGCGCTCCCGAGATCGTCTCCTGGGACCAGCCGGAGAGCGATCGATGGGAAGCGGTCCTCGAGGTCCCGATCGAGGGCGGCTCCGCGGCCGGACCGCTGCTGCCCCAGGACGCGATCGAGCTCGTCGTGGCGCGACGCCTGGGCCCGGTGATGTTCGAGACGGTCCGGGTGCGCAACCGGTCAGGCGTCGGGCAAGAGGTGCGCCTGACGATCGAGATCGATGGCGACTTCGCCGATGTCGCCGAAGTGGGCCGGCAGCGGCAGCAGGTAGGGACCGTCGAGCGGAGCTGGTCTCCGGAGTGCGTCCTCCTGATCGCCTACCGGGCGGAGCACGAGGGCCGGTCGCTGGAACGGGGCCTTCGCCTTCGGTTCGGCGGCGACCGGGTGACACCCGAGCCGACGGAGGACGGCGTCGGGTTCCCACTCGTCCTCGAGCCGGGCCGAGAGTGGTCGCTCAGCGTGTCGTTCGAATCGCTGGTCGACGGCGTATGGCGCGTCCCGGAACCCGGCGACCGGCGTCATCGCCAGCGAGGTGCCTGGCGGCGGACGCGCCCGTCCGTCGATTCTCCGGGTGCACTCCGGGTTGCATTCGAGCGGGCCTGCGACGATCTGTTCGATCTTCGGAACTGGGAGCTCGAGGACCGGTACCTCGGGTCGACCGACGGAGGCCGGTGGGTGATCAATGCCGGCCTGCCGAGATTCACCGGATTCTTCGGTCGGGACACGTTGACCGCGGGCTGGCAGTCGGCCATGGTGGGGTCGCGGGCGGCTCGCGGAGCCTTGGCGGTTGCCACCGCGACGCAGTCCGAGACGGACGATCCGTGGCGCGACGCCGAGCCCGGCAAGATGATCCACGAGATCCGGGCGGGCCCACTTGCCGATCTCCGGATCCTGCCGCGGGATGCCTACTACGGCACCCAGACGACACCGGCGATGTTCCTCCTCGCGCTGAGCGACGTGTGGCACTGGACGGGCGATCGCGACGCCCTCCAGGCCCATCGGGATTCGGCGCTCCGGGCGCTCGACTGGGCCGAGCGCTTCGGCGACCGCGATGGCGACGGGTTCCTCGAGTACCTCCGGCGATCGCCGAAGGGCCTCCGGAACCAGGGCTGGAAGGACTCCGACGAGGCAATCCGCTATCCGGACGGCCGTCTGGTCGATGGGCCCATCGCGACGGTCGAGGAGCAGGCGTTTCACTTCGTGGCCTTGCAACGGATGGCGGAGATCCTGGTCGCGCTCGGCGAAGACGATCGAGCCAGAGCGTTCCGGGGTCGCGCGCGGGTCCTTCGGGAGGAGTGGCACGACGCGTTCTGGATGCCCGGCGAGCAGTACTACGCCCTGGCCCTCGACGGCGAGAAGCGCCAGGTCCGCTCGATCACCTCGAACCCGGGCCACGCACTGGCGACCGCGATCGTCCCGCCAGCGCATGCGCCGGCCGTCGCGGAACGACTGCTGTCACCCGAGTTGTTCTCGGGGTGGGGAGTCCGGACGATCTCGAACCAGCATCCCTCGTTCAATCCGTTTGCCTATCACCTGGGCGCGGTCTGGCCGGTCGAGCAGGCGACGTTCGCTCTGGGAATGAAGCGATACGGTCTGGACGCTCAGGCGGAGCGGCTCATCGGGGCCGTCCTCGAGGCCGCCTCCAGCTGTCCCGGCGGCCGGCTCCCCGAAGCCCTCAGCGGTCATGAGCGGGGTGACCTCTCACATCCCGTTCTCTACCCCGAGGCGAACAGTCCGCAGGCCTGGTCGTCGAGTGCCGTGATCCAGCTGGTCCAGATCATGCTCGGGATCTATCCGTTTGCCCCGCTGGGCGTGCTGGCCCTGGTTCGTCCTCGGCTCCCCGACTGGATCCCGGAGCTGACCATCCGCCGCCTCCGGGTCGGCTCGGCGCGGATCGACCTGCGGTTCACGAGGCGTGCCGACGGCAGCGCCGATCACCAGGTCCTGCGTCGGGAGGGTCGGCTGCTCGTCGTCACCGGCGGCCCCCCGCAGCCGGCGGGTCGCGAGGCCGCCAACGAGCGTGTGAAGCGCGTGCTGCTGGAGCGCCTCCCGGGCGAGGCCGCGACAATGGTCCGACTTGCGCTCGGGATCGACTGAGACGGATGGTGGCCGCGGGGCCCTAGCGTGCCGGTGACCGGCGATTCCGTCGCGGGAGCTCGCCCTTCGAGATGACGATCCGGCCGTCGCGAAGGCCCCAGTTGAGGGCCCTCGGCTCGACAGCCATGAGCCGGGAGAGGGCGGCAAGGAGCGTCGCAATCCGCTCGGTGCCGGTCGCCTCGATCACAACCACCTTCGACGCCGGGAGCGTGGCGGCCAGGTTGAGCGCCCGCCGGAACTCGTCGTCGCGCCGGCGGGCGGCGAGCCGGCTCGACGCGCTCGCTCCATCGTCGGTGAGGGGAACGCGATCAGGGTCGAAGGCCCTCATTGCCCGGAGCTTACCGGAGCCTCGCGGGTTGCCTGTGGGCGCCTGTCGCGGCTCGACCACCGGGGAGCTCCAGACGGACCGGGACCGATCCCGGAGGCGCTCGGGCTCCAGGAAACGGGGAGGCTACCCGATCAGCGCCGGGTCGAGCCGGTCTCGGTCACGCGTTCCCCGTGGATCTCGCCGCGCCACGCGCCGGTGGGCTGACCGCGGTTCTCGATGAACTCCTTGAACCGTTCGAGATCGCCCTTGACCCGGCGCTCGAGGAAGCCCAGGTTCGCACCGATCGTGTCCACGGGTCCTTCCGGATCGGCGTCGATCCGGAGCGTGATCTTCGTCCTGTCCGGACCCAGGGACGCGAACAGCACCGCGCCGGCATTGTCGGCGCCACTCGTGCTCTTCCAGGCCACCCGGACGTCGGGCGTCTGGTCGGTGATCTCGGCCGTCCATTCCCGCCGCTGGCCGGCCACGTCCGCGGTCCATTCGAGGGTCCTGTCGTCGCGCTGGACGACCCGCTCGACGCCGTCCATGAACTTTGGGAAATCCTCGAACTGGGTCCACTGGTCGTAGACGACGCGGACCGGCACGTTGACGTCGATGGTCTCTTCGAAGCGAGGCATGGTTCCTCCTCATTGAGTGACAGTGAACAGACCGTGCCATCGCCTGCGCCGTCTTCTCGCCCGCGATCGCATGGCTGGAGTTGCAGCCGCGCGACACCTGGTGTCCGGGCCGCACGTGGATCGCGCGTGCACGGCAACTGCAATGGACGGGCGAAGGGGGGCAGCGCGCCGCGATCAGGGTCGGACCCACGATGCCGGCATGGCTTTGATCGGCTCGGTGTTCGCGCTCGTCGGGCGCTTCGCCGGACGTCTGCTCAACAGCGTCATCAGCTGGGCGACGATCCTCCTGTTCGGCACGGTCGACAACCGACGCCAGTCGATCCTGTCCCTCGTCGCTCTCGGATCGCTGCTGTGGGTCGCGCTCGTCGTGGGCGTCCTGCTCCCGTACGTGGGCGCGTTCCTGATCGCTGCGGCCCCGGTTCCGAGGCAGGTCGGGGAGTCGGTCGTTCGGATCGTGATGCTGGTCGCGGCCGTCGTGCTCCCGTTGGTCGTCGGCGCCACCCTGCTCTGGTTGCTTCCGCCAGATCGCCGGCCTCGCGGGCTGGGGATGATCCGGGTCGTCGCGCGCGGTTACCCACTGACGCTCGCACTGGCGGTCACGATCGTCGTGCTGGCCGCCGTGGCCGTGAGCCGGAAGGTGACGAGCCTGGCGAAGCATTGGGAGTCGAGCCACGTGCCGGTCGTCGTCAAACCCGGTCGATACGATGAGGTCCTGGCCTCCCTGGACGACGTCCTCGGCCGCGCGGGCTTCGAGCTATCGGTCGTGCCCGGGCCGCGCGGACTGACGGCTCCGCTGGCCCTGCTCGAGTGGGCCGCAGGCGCCGGACTCGGCGCTCTGGTGCCCGATCGGCTGATGCTGCTCACGGCCTCGGATCTCGAGGTCCTCGTGTACCCATCGGACGTCGTGATCAGTGGGACGCGTCCGAAGGTGGCCCGAGCGCGCGCAGCGATCGCAACCGGTCTCGTGCACGCGCCTGCCTACCTCACGACGACTGCGGAAGCGCAGCGCGTCGAGGATCAGATCGTGGAGTCGATTCATCGTCCGGCGGCCGCCGGCGACAGGCACGTGGCGTTTCGCGAGCTCGACCACCTGCTCGCCTCGCTGGTCGTTCCGTTCGACGAATGGGAAACGCTCTATCGGCAGCGACTGCAGGCGGAACGCGAGCTCGCGGGTGGAGCGACGATCGTGGACGATGCGGACGCCCCGCAGGCCCCGCCGAAGCGCGGGCCGTCAGCGATCGAGTGGGCGACGGGACTGCTCGCCATCCTGCTGCTCGGGGCAGACCTGGCGCTGGCCGTGACCGAGCGCGCCAGGGGCCGTCGGTGACGGTCACGACCCTCGGCGAAGTCCCTCCAGGCGCTTGCGGACCCAGGCGTCGGGCGTCCAGCGTCCGTCGCGATAGACGTACCACATCGTCGGCTGCTCGCCGCTCAGCCCTCTCGGTCGCACGACGGCATCCGGCCACCGCAGACGCAGGCGTGCCTGTAGCTCGCCGGCCGCGACCACGCCGTCATCGACGATCCCGTCGGCGGCCGCGACGAATTGACGGTCCATCCTGGGATTCAGGACGAGCACCGGCCGTGTGATCCGGAGACGGCGCAATCCATCGAGCATGCCGTGATTTGCGCACTACGAACCTTGCGAAGGCATCGCTCAACGTTGGCCCGAC